>DUNT01000050.1 GCA_012839205.1 Clostridiaceae bacterium | reverse complement strand
TTAAGAGGATGTAACTTTTTCGGCGGCAATTGCGAAGTGTTAATGTTCATTATCCTATTCCTTCTCCTATTCTGCAACGGATGTGGTGATGACAACAAGTGCTGCGATTAACAGTAGGGTAATTAAAATCTGCCCGGAAGGAGGTGCCGTTTATGCGGAGTTGTAGACGTGGTGATGTAGATTGCACAATTCTATTCTTTATTCTTATTTTCCTCTGCTTATTCTTCAACAGAGATGGCGACTGCTGTGATTAAATTTAAAAGCGGGGGTAAATAACTACTCCCGCTTTTTCTTCTGAAGTTTAACCAGTAAGATTCTTCGCTAACGCTCAGAATGACATGAGGGGCTCAGAATGACATGAGGGGCTCAGAAAGACAAGGGGGACTCAGAATGACATGAGGCGCTCAGAATTCCCACTCGATACCCTCACCACGATAAATGAATTTTAGCAGTGAGGAACGTGGAAGAACCGCTGCCTATGTCATGCGTGAAGCGGAGCATGGATTGCGGAGCGGCGCGAATAATTTCCGGATGAAATTCCTGAGCGGCACGCATGACATTGGCTAAAGGTTCCACATGGTGTATTCTTAGCAATGACATATGGCGCCCATGAGGCAAAAAGGTACTTAGGGTGACAGTTGTTGTCATTCTGAATGGAGCGAATCGGAATGAAGAATCTTCGTGTTAACATAAAGATTTTTGTCTTTACGACTTTAATGTAGTATTGGTATCAGCAGATTTAACCTGCTTAAAATAATTTCTTATGTACATTAACGCTGCAAATATTGCCATGGCTACACATAACCAGAAGATAACATCAGTTATGGATCTGGGAATATCTAAAAATGCAAGCATTATGGCTATGAACAATAATACCGATGTCAGCTTGCCAAACCATTTGCTGGATGTATCAAAGTTCTTTCTTATTAAATAAATACCTGAAATTAGCATGAATAACTCTTTTGAAAGAACCAGCCATGGAATTATCCTGGGAATCGTATCTCTGAATGATAACATAAAGAGGGCAGCCAGCTGCATCATTTTATCGGCTAACGGATCGGCAATTTTCCCGAATTTGGTTATTAAATCATAACGGCGTGCTATAAGGCCGTCTAAAACATCAGTGGCCGCAGCCAGCAAAAATACTATAATTGCCGAAATTTTCATATCTTTAAGCATAAACACAATAAATACTGGTACCGCACACATTCTTAAAACCGTTAAAATGTTTGGAATATTCTTTGTGAAATTATTATTCATAAAATGCTATTCTCCTGTAACACTATTATACATTGGCAATAGTTTTTTAAAGATTTCAGGCTTATGTTTAGATATATTAACAGGTTTTAAGTTTACTCCGGTCCATGCATGCTCTGTACATCCTTTCACGCAAAACAAATCTTTATTCTCCACGTAGATTTCATAGCCTAGTTTTAAACGTACTTTAGTAGCCTTTATCAGTCTTGTTTTTACCAGAACCGAATCACCGTATTTAACCGGGTTCTTATACTCACATACCAACTTGATTAACGGAAGCATAAGACCAAGCTCTTCCAGTTCGTTGTATGCTATACCGTAATGTTTTATAAAATCGGTTCTGCCGCATTCAAACCAGATGGGATACACTGAATGGTGCACAATACCCATCTGATCTGTTTCCGCATACCTTACAGGGAAACGCGTTTCTACTATCATAAGTAAAGTCTCCTCATAAAGCTAATATTTTACTTAAAGAAATCAATTCATTGTCAATAGTTTTCTTCATGTTAAGAGCTTCTATTATATCAATATCAACAAGTCTATTGTCTTTTATCGCAACTATACGATTTTTCTTTCCTTCAATGAGACATTGAATAGCCATGGCTCCAAAACGGCTTCCCATAACTCTGTCGGTAATGGTGGGAGATCCGCCCCGCTGGATATACCCTAAAATTGTTGCTCGTGTAGTAATTTCGGTTTTGGTTTCAATATATTTTGCTATATCCACGGCACCTCCGACACCTTCGGCAACTATAACCAGATAGTGTTTCTTTCCACGGTTCCGCCCTTGTACTATGGGTATAATAATATCTTTATCAATGTCGAATTCTTTTTCCGGAAGAATAATTGCTTCTGCACCGCCTGCTATTCCGCAATTTACAGCAATCCAGCCTGCATCTCGGCCCATAACTTCAAGAACACTACAACGTTCATGGGAATATGAAGTATCTCTGATTTTATCAATGGCATCCAGTACAGTATTCATTGCAGTATCATAACCAAGGGTATAGTCGGTACAGGAGATATCATTATCAATTGTACCCGGTATTCCTATAACATTCATGCCCAACTTACTGAGGTCTTTAGCTCCCCTGAAAGAACCGTCACCGCCAATTACCACAAGAGCGTCAATACCAAAAACCTTAGCCATAGAAATTGCTTTTTCCAGGCCCTGTGGTGTATTAAACTCTTTAGATCTCGCTGTTTGGAGGATTGTACCTCCGCGCTGGATTATATCACCCACCGAGCGTAAAGTCATTTCTTCTATATCACCATTTAACAGACCTTCATAGCCTTTATATATACCAAGCATCTTTAGTCCGTGGTATATTCCGGTTCTGACTACTGCCCGAACAGCAGCATTCATACCTGGCGCATCTCCTCCACTGGTTAAAACTGCAACTGTATTAATAGGGTTCATTGTTTCCTCCTGTAGTTGAATTATTATTATATTACCAAATCACCCGTTACTAGAATTATATACATGCCGCTCTACTGAATTAAAGCCTTTAGAAAACAGTATTTACACCCATAAAATTGCTTGTCCAATACAACAATCAGAAGCGACTCTTAAAATCTTTCGATAAACTCAGAAATCAGCTGTTGTGATTTACAACGGGTTCCGAGTTATTTAAACTCGAGGCTAAAAACTAGTTTGTATCCATCACCTTAGAAATGATGGGAAATTTTTATACTTGTTGTAAAATACCCGTGTAAACGAAACACGGGTATATTTTAAAAACCTTTTTCAATAATTATGCCGTGAGCTTCTTCTACCTCGGCTTCCGGAACTGAAACTTCAAAGTAATCGTCTGTTTTTTCTTTTCGATTTACAGGATTAATTCGAACCAGAATTCCTCCCTCTTCGAGGACAGACTTGAGTTTCTCTGCTATTTCCTTATTTTGTGCCATGTAAACGACTGTCCACATATTACAAGTGCCCTCCTTGTTTACTCCCGGACATAATCTCACCATGTCTGCAATACACCCTTGCTCTTCCTCTTACTTTTATGGCAGATGTTTGTTCGGTAAATTGAGCAATTAGTAACTCACCTTCATCTAATATCTCTGTATGATGAAGACGAGTATCTTTACCCCGTGTAAGGCCAATTACATTAACGCCATTTTCTTCTGCAGCAATTACTATATAATCAGCATACGATTTATCGGGTTCATAACGTTCCAATGTATCACCTCAAAATCATATTATATTATTTTTATTTAAAGTGCAAGTATAAGTATGCCTTACAGTACTAAAGAAGGTATGTTATATCTTTATGCGATCGCTGCCTAAAAGTTCTGTAAGTTCGGAAATTAAAAGGTCACTTATTTGCACATTAAGTTTCAGTTTTGGTCTTCGTGCCTCATCTATATAAACCAGAGCCCGTTGATGCCCTTCGAAATATTTTAATACAGATAATGCAGCTTTTCTTTTAGATTCAGTGATTTCTTTATCCAGTAATACTTTTAAAACACCATTCTGAGCAATAGAGTTATTATTTGTCTTCCTAGCAGCTTTTTCTGTCTTGTAATATTTATTTTCCTCCTTAATATTGTTATTTCCCGACATACCATTTGATTCTGAAATTCCATTTTGATTAAACTGCCCGTATTCTTCTTTTATATCAGAATCATCAATATGAATTTCATTATTAATTGATTCTAAAGGTCTAATTCTGTCAGCTAATATTTTAGGCTGCTCGTCTTCCTTTAGAGAGATTTTGCCTTCAACTAATATTTGGCTTTCACCTGATAAAAAACGAGCAAATCGTTCGTATATATTTGGGAAGACAACAACTTCCATCTGGCCATATAAATCCTCTACAGTTACAAATGCCATCATTCTGTTGTTCTTGGTGCTGATGGATTTTATGTCTGTTACAATTCCTGCAATACGGACAAAAGAACCATCAGACAATCTGTTTTCATTTGAGGAACCATCTTCAGATATCTCAAAATCGTATGAATATACTGTTACCATTTCTTTAATTACATCTGCAAATTCATCCAGAGGATGACCGGAAATATATAATCCCAGCATTTCCTTTTCCATTGATAAAAGCAATTTTGAATCATATTCAGCCATTTGTGGCCATTCAACTTTAGCAGTATCATCTGTATCCTGATGCTGTACAACATCAAACAAGGACAGCTGGCCGGAAATCATTGATTTTCTTTTCTGCGAAACACGTTCAAGGATTTTTTCATAATTTGCTATCAGTCTTGAACGATATATGCCAAAAATATCGAAAGCTCCACATTTAATCAGGCTTTCAACGGTTTTCTTGTTCAGCTCTTTCCCTTCAAGCCTTTCACAAAAATCAATAAAGTTTTTAAATACCCCATTTTTGTTTCGCTCTTCAATAATGTTGTGAACAATATTAACACCAACATTTTTTACTGCCAATAAGCCAAATCTGATTACGCCGTTTTTCACAGAAAATGAGCTTTCGCTTTCGTTAATATCTGGCGGAAGCACCTTTATGCCCATTTTACGGCACTCCATAACATATTGGCTGACCTTTCCCAGGCTTCCCATATAACTGTTTATCAAAGCTGCCATGAATTCTACAGGATAATAATATTTAAGCCATGCGGTCTGATATCCCACATATGCATATGCCGCAGCGTGGGATTTGTTAAATGCATAGCTTGCAAAGTCCATCATTTCATCAAATATTACATTAGCCGCATATTCCGATACACCATTGCGTATAGCTCCGGGAATCAAAATATTGCCGTTTTCATCAAGACTGCCATGTATAAAGTTTTGACGCTCGGCATCCATGACTTCTTTCTTCTTCTTGGACATAGCACGGCGTACCAAATCACTTCTGCCAAGTGAATAGCCTGCCAGGTTGCGGAATATCTGCATTACCTGCTCCTGATAGACCATACAGCCATAGGTTACATTTAGTATAGGCTCAAGTTTCGGGGTAACATATGTGATATCCTGCGGATTGTTTTTATTTCTTAAATATCTTGGTATCTGGTCCATCGGCCCCGGCCGGTAAAGAGATATACCTGCAATAATGTCCTCAAGGCAATTAGGCATAAGCTCTTTCATAAAGTTTGTCATCCCCGGGCTTTCCAACTGGAATACCCCTGCAGTTTCGCCTTTGCCAATCATTTCATAGACATCTTTATCTTCATAATCTATATTATCAATATCTATTTCAATGCCTTTATCCTTTTTAATAAGATTAACTGTATCACGTATCACTGTAATGGTGCGAAGGGCCAAAAAATCCATTTTTAATAGCCCCAATTCTTCAAGGGTGGTCATTGGAAATTGTGTGGAAATAAGGCCTTCATTACAATATAATGGTACATACTCAGTTAAGGGTTCGCTGGATATTACAACCCCTGCGGCATGAGTTGATGCATGACGGGGCATTCCTTCCAAAACTTTTGCAGTATCCAGCAATTCTCGAATTCTGGGGTCTGAATTATACAGTGTTTTTAATTCGGGAATTATATCAATAGCTTCGCCTATAGTTATATGCTTGCCTGGCATCATGGGTATCAGCTTGGCAACCTTATCCACCTCGTTATAAGGCACAGCCAGAGCGCGCCCTACATCCCTTACGGCACCACGTGCCGCCATAGTACCAAATGTTATAATCTGAGCAACATGGTCTTCCCCATACTTTCTTACAACATAATCAATTACTTCCTGCCTTCTCTCATAGCAAAAATCTATATCTATATCAGGCATTGATATACGTTCAGGATTTAAAAACCGTTCAAAAATAAGATTATGTTTGATAGGATCCACATTTGTTATCTCCAGACAATAAGCCACCATACTGCCTGCGGCAGAACCTCTTCCAGGACCTACCATAATCCCGTTATCCCGGGCATATTTTATAAAGTCCCATACTATCAGAAAATAATCGACATAGCCCATTTGCTCAATTACTTTCAGCTCATATTCCAGGCGCTCTAATAAAGATGGATTATTGCTGTACCTCTTGTTATAACCCTTTAAACATTGTGAATATAAATAATCAAACGAGGTTATTCCTTCAGATACCTTATATTTAGGCAGATGGAGTTTTCCAAATTCAATTTCAGCATTACAGGCTTCTGCAACTCTAACAGTGTTTAAAAGGGCTTCCGGATACGCTTTGAAATGTTCCCACATCTCTTCAGGACTCTTTAAATAGAATTCATCCGTTTCAAATTTCAATCTGTCAGCATCATCAATGGTTTTTCCTGTTTGGATACAAATGAGAATTTCCTGTGCTCTGGCATCTTCTCTGTTTATATAGTGAATGTCATTAGTAGCAATCAGTGGAATCCCGGTTTCTTCCGAGAGCTTCACCAGCTCAGTATTTACCCGTATCTGTTCTTCTATGCTATTATACTGGAGTTCAAGGTAAAAGTTTCCGTCACCCATTATTCTGTTAAGTCTAAGGGCAAGTTCACGAGCTCCCTTATAATCACCATTCAATAACTTCTGAGGTATATCTCCTCCGATACAGGCACTTAAGCATATCAGACCTTCGTGATATTCCTCCAAAAGATTATAATCAATTCTGGGTTTATAGTAAAAGCCCTTGATATATGATATTGAAACCAGTTTCATAAGATTCTTGTAACCGGTATTATTCTTTGCAAGAAGAATAAGATGTCCCTGATCTGAATCATGCCGCGGATCTTTATCCAAATATGTACGGGGAGCAGTATATACCTCACAGCCCAGAATAGGCTTGATACCTTCTTTTTTACATGCTTTATAAAAATCCACCACTCCGTACATGGACCCGTGATCAGTAATGGCAAGGCTATGCATGCCAAGCTCTTTTGCCTTTTGGGCTAAATCTTTAATACGGCATGCTCCGTCAAGTAAACTGTATTCTGTATGAAGATGAAGATGGACAAAATCTTTCAAAGCAAAACCTCGTAAAAAGAACATCTTTTCTTTTAATTTATTTTATTTTATCATATTGCGTATATTAATGGAGAAAAAATTGTTCATATTTCAGTTAAATCTATGGTATATTCTTCCGTTACAATTTTATGAATTTTGACATCATATAAGTCGGAAGGAATTGAATCAAATACTTGAAACGAGTATGCCACACCTACAAACAGTGTTTTATTGGAGCAGGAAGACAGAAATCTGTCGTAATATCCGCCTCCGTGGCCCATACGGTTCCCTGCTTTATCAAAGGCAAGACCCGGCACAAGTACTATGTCTATTTCAGTATTATCTATCAACTGGTTCTCTATGGGTGGCTCTAAAATTCCAAAGGTGCCTTTGTAAAAGCCATGTTTTAAAGTATCTGCTGCTCTTGCTTCCATTTCTGTTGTACTTATTACTCTTGGAAGGCATAATACCTTACCCTGATCCAGAATCCACTGATTCAGGGGTTTTATATCGACTTCCTTTCCATAAGGCATATATGACATTATTATATTTGCTGTTTTTATGTCAGAAAGTGCTTGTAGTGTTTTTATTATTGTCCCTGAAGCAGATAATACATAATTTGTGTTAAGCATTTTACGTTTCTGGCTTATTTCTTTTCTAAGTTGACTTTTATCCATGATATACCCCATTTATTCTACTGATAATTTGGCTCACTCACGGCACCTTCTGCATCCAGTGTCATTATTATGAATACACCATCTAGAACCTTTAGCCGCTGTCATTCTGAGCAAAGCAAAGAATCTTTCGTGTTGATTTATAAGATCCTTCGACTCCGCTACGCTGCGCTATAGAGTGGGTCAGTGGGTTTCCCCACCTTCCCCTCATCAAACCGTACGTGAGGTTCTCCCTCATACGGCTTTCCGACATTCTTCACCATCAGCATGCATTATCCCGCAAGCCGTAAAAGTCCCTCTGCCATGAGGAAGCCCCGCACCTTCGTAATTTCTGCAAGATGCCTTCTATTCTTCCTCTTCTTGTTATACCAAATGGTAAACCTTTTATGAATATACCAGTCTACCTTCGCTAACCATCCCCAGGCTGTTTTTAGTCCATAGTAATTACGCCAGCCTCGTAAGATGGGGTTCAGTTCTTTTACCAGTTCCGGCAGACTCCTTTTGAGAGCACTGCGTTTACCTATTGCTTCTTTTACCCTGAGCCTCATCTTCTTCATAGCTTTGTTTGAGGGAAACTGATACGTAGTATAATACCTTATTCCCTCTCTCGTGAATCCAGAAATCCTTCTGTGGTGCATCCCAAGGAAATCAAATCCCTCTTTTCCGTCCCACATCGACACTAACTTCGTCTTCTCAGGATTCAGCTTCAATTCAAGGCGCTTCATAACAGCCTTTATGAAATTAATCGTATGGTTTGCCTCTTTCTTGGTGCGGCATATCACTACAATGTCATCCGCATATCTAACAAGTGTTCCTAAGTGGCTGCCCTCTCTAGCCCAGCGCGTATCCAGATAATTGAGATAAATATTAGATAGCAGAGGTGATATCACTCCTCCTTGTGGACTACCTATATCCGTACCCGTATACCCTGTTTCTGTCATGACTCCGGCCTTTAGCCATTGCCTTATCAGTTTCAGCATCCGGCGGTCACTAATTCGCATGCCTACAAGCAACATTAGCTTATCATGATTGATGGTATCGAAATATGATTGTATGTCCACATCAACAACCCACCAATTCCTACCGTTGCACGCTTTCCGTACCGCTTCCAGTGCCTGTCGTGCACTGCGCTTTGGGCGAAATCCGTAAGATACGTCCTTGAAATCTGCCTCATATACAGGTTCCAATACAAGTTTCGCTGCCATTTGTACTATTCGGTCTTTTATTACCGGAATTCCCAATAGCCTCATCTTGCCATTTCCCTTTGAAATGTACGCTCTTCTTACCGGCTGTGGTCTGTATTTGCCGTTCTTTAGTTCAGTCTCAATCTCTGCTAGAAGTTTTCCGACTCCGTATGCTTCAATGTCACTGATACTCTTCCCGTCTATACCTCCACGGCCACCACTGGCTCTGACTCTTTTCCATGACTCTTCCAGAATATCCCTACGGTATACTTTGTCATAGAGTGCATGGAACTTCCTCTTGCTGTTTAACTTGGCTGATTGGTAAAGTTTCCTTTGAAGTTGTCGAACTTTTCCTATGGTGTTGTTAGCCTTTTGGGCATTCACTCGCTCTTACCTCCTCCAGAAACACGAATGAAGCAGGGTCCCTTCCCTCTATACGGTTTTGTTGTCCGTATATTCATAGGTACTATGAACCCCTCTGACTCCCTCCTTGCAGAACTACACTTTCACATCTCTGCTTATATGCATTCTCTTTACGGTTGCCCGTGCAAGGTAGGACCTCTCCAGTTCCAGATTATACTTTCTTTGCATACCGTTTCCCATACACCGGAGGATTCTTCGATGGTGCCCCAAGTTCTTCCCATCTTCCATGGCCTTCGCCCCATCCTGCATGGCTCGGCTTCCTCTTGTTCCCTGTTCTCAGGGTTCTCTGTAACGATGCGGCAGAATTCACTTTATGTTACGGTCTGCACTTTTGCTTGCCTGCTATTACATCAGGCCATCCCGCTTAGCACCCCGCATTACTGCGACGCACCGGGACTTGCTACCCGGCTCCTTGGCGATTACCGGGACCGGACTTTCACCGGCTAGCACAATCTAGCTTGCTGGACACACCAGAATGACATAAGGGGGCTCAGAATGACAGCAGAAAGAAATTTAACAGAGGGATATCTTATTGCGTTATACTTCTGTAATCATATTCCCCGGAGGAACCATAGCAGCTCCGACTGCCGTTGCATACTCGGCATATTCAGGTATATGGAAGATAACCCCGAATAAGGATGTCAACCCTTCAAATATAGTTTTGGCCTGAGGCACATTTGTCAGATTACCTGTAAGGACCACATCATTTACTTTTTCGTTTCTGGATGCAAATACTGCCATCATGCCGATTGTCTGAAATACAAGATTGATTATTCCCAGGGCAACATCGGCCTTTGTTGCACGATCAATTATTTTTCCGAAATTAGATGCAGTGGTTTCACTGGTTAATCCTCCAACATTGTCATGGGATATATCAGCTATGGAAAGATCGATATGGCTTAAATCCCCGCCTTTGGCCATGTCAACAATATCATTAAAGTTCCTCACATTCAGCATACGATTTGAAAGACCCAATAAGGTACCACCGCCTACTCCCGTACCACCTATATGATACGCCTTGTCATTATCGGCCATAACATATGCAGTACCTGTTCCCATACTTACTATTATGGCTCTTTTCAGTCGGCTCAGGAATAATCCTCCCATCCCTATAGCCAGAAACTCTCCTACTTTGTAGGTTGGAATATCGAATATATTCTCCTCAATAAATGTTGCACCCACGCCGGTTATCATTATTCTGTCGATTTCGTTAAGCTGCAGCTTGTTCTCATTTAAAAATCTTCCGAATGCACCATAGATTGATGAAACAGGATCATTAGCCTTTACAAGAAGAGGACTAAAAAGCTGTTCCTGGTCATAACCGACAATTTTAGTGGTGCTGCCTCCAACATCAATACCAATAATTTTACTCACAAACATTCAACTCCAAATTATGTTTTTTGGGTCTTAGCGTAGCGAAAATAAGCCGATGCAACGGTCATGGTTATCAGTCCGCTGATAATAGCCTCGGCTATCGCATTTGTCGTGATTACCGATACCAGAATCACGCCAAAAGACATCCCTGCTTTTTCAACCAATTCTTTTGCGTAAATCAGATAAAGCATCAGAAAAACCAATATGGTATTTGTAATACTTCCTGCCATACCCCCAATAAATGTACTCACAGCACTTTTTACAGACTTTTTTTCTATTAGTTTTGTCACTCCAAGATAAACAAAATATGCGATAACGCCTATAAATATTCTGGGAAGAACTGAAATAAGGGGGTTCATAAAGAATGGGTCCAGAATGGTTGCGGGCCGTGTAAGAGCATGTATCCACCCTACAAACCCCAGTGCCGTTCCCATTATTAACCCGGCTGCAGGTCCTAATACAATACCTGTAATTATTGTCGGGATGTGAATAATTGTAGCACTGATTGCTCCCAGTGGAATCATTCCCAAGGGTGTCATGTCCAGAATTATGGTGATACCAAGCATTAGTCCAAGAAATGCAAGGTTTCTGGGATTTTTGAATACTTTTTTCATTTTTTCCTCCGTTCTCATTCCCTCATGGGGATATGATTCGAAATACTTCTTTTATATTTTGTCCGGCTTTGTGAAAATACCGGCACGTTAAATATAGCATAATATCAAACCCGAAAACAATAACATATGATGACTGAAAATATACTGTTCCGCCGTCATTTTTTGTTAATTATCATTAGTCAAAACCCAAATCAATAGTTATTAAAAAGTCTTTAGTATAAATAATATTTGTAGAAAATCCAAGATATGTGTTGAAATATGTGATAAAATAAATAAAAAACAACTAAGGTGATTGATTTTGCATCATGCTTTTATAATTAATCCTGCTGCCGGTAAAGGCCGCAGCCTGCAAATGATAGGGAGCATAAAGTCCCGATTTAAAAATTTTATTCATTCATTTAAAATTTACATAACAGAAGCACCGGGACACGCAACAGAAATTGCTAAAAAGATAGCTTCTACTGGCGAGGATGTCCGGATTTATTCAGTTGGCGGAGACGGTACTCTTAACGAGGTTATTAACGGTATTGAAGGTTTCTCCAATGTTGAGCTCGGTATTATACCATGCGGGTCAGGCAATGACGTCGCACGTTATCTGTATCCCGTAATTGATCCTTTAAAATTAATCAGAGTGCTCCCTTTCGCCACTTCAACAACCATAGATTTAGGCAGGCTAAACGAAAAATATTTTTTCAACATAGCGTCTGTAGGATTTGATGCAGAGGTGGTACTAAACAGCCGTTATTTTAAGAGGTTCCCTTTTATAACGGGTTCCATGTCCTATATTTTAGCCGTTTTGGTTACTTTGATTAAGTGCAAAAAGTATAAGCTTAAAATTACACTTGATAATAACAAGCCATTTGAAAAAGAGTTTCTATTAACTATCTTTGCCAATGGCACTTACTACGGCGGAGGTATGCTGGCGGCTCCCAGTGCTAAAATGGATGATGGAATACTAGATTTTTATTTGGTTGATTCACTTCCGCGCTGGAGAATTCTTAGATTTTTCCCTCTGTTTCAAAAAGGAAAGCACGAAAGCATGAAAGAAGTTAATATATCAAGAGGGACAAAAGCAAGAATAGAAAGTAAAAATCCTTTCCCCGTTAATATTGACGGTGAAATAAGCCTTGAAACCTGTATATCTGTTGAATTGCTTCCTAAACATATAAAAGTGCTTATTCCGTAGGAACAGTGAGCTTGTTTTCTTCGCTGTTAAGCAAATAAAAGCCCTGAGGATTTTCAGGGTTTTTCTTGTTATACAATAACGGATTTCCATCCATTCCCGAAAAAATCCCTCCTGCTTCGGTAACTATTATTTCCATAGCAGCTGTATCCCATTCCATGGTGCGTCCGAACCGGTAGTATGCCTCAACATCGCCTCTGGCCAGAAGGCAGCCCTTATATGAACTGCCGGCTACAATAATGTGGCTTATGTGGTTTTCAGCAATAAGCTTGTCCAGTAAATTAGAATGATGGGAACGGCTCTTTGCCAATCTGATATCGCCTATTCTTTTGGATACATGGAGACGCTTTTTCACGCCGTTTATCAAAGAAAATGCTCCCTCACCTGCCCATCCATAGTAAAGCTCTTTATAAACAGGAACATATATTACTCCTCCAATTGGCTTTCCCCATTCTGTAAGGGCAATGTTAACAGTAAACTCATCATTTCCTTTGATAAACTCCTTGGTACCGTCAAGAGGGTCAACTAAAAAACAATACCTCCTCTCCAGCCTTGAAAGGTCGTCAGACGATTCCTCTGCCAAAATCCCAATATCGGGAAATGCTCTGTTAAGCCCGCTGATAATAATATCATTGGCAATTTTATCAGCCTTGGTTACAGGAGATTTATCTTCTTTGTATTCAATCGGAATGTCTTTTCTATAAAGTTTCAGTATTTCTTTCCCCGCAGTAACAGACAGTTCTTTAATGGTATCAAGTACATCCTTAGAATTTATCAAGCCTTCATCTCCTAAATAATTCTTATGTATTTTTTTCTGCCCTGATTATATTCTATTCTATAAACCTCTTTTACCTGAAAACCATTTGCCGCACTGACATTAATCACCTGGTCCAAATACTTATCAGGAAACAGGAGGCAGTAGCCGCAGCCGGTCTTTGTCACCTTGCAGGGAGTTGAGATTACCTGAAAAACGATACCTTTTTGTTCAAACACCCTGCATACTCTATAAGCATAATTCCCAGAATCATAAAGTGCGATACAATCCACAATTTTTACCTGCAGTTGTATATTCATAATATATGCTATTCTTCGAGGTGCAAACGTGTCACAAAAGCATGTACAAAAAGACGGTTAACACCGATTTCATTTGCCTTCAGTATATCTGGCTAAAAACTGCTTTGTTCGCTCTTCTTTTGGATTATCAAATACTTCTTGTGGTTTGCCCTGCTCAACAATTACACCTTCGTCCATAAAAATAATTCTGTCAGCTACATCCCGGGCAAAATTCATTTCATGTGTAACTATAATCATAGTTGTATTACGCTCTGCCAAATTTCGGATAACCTTCAACACTTCCCCCGTAAGCTCAGGGTCTAAAGCCGAGGTGGGCTCATCAAAACACAAAATGTCGGGTTCCAAAGCCAGAGCACGGGCAATGGCTACCCGCTGCTGTTGTCCACCCGATATCTGATGAGGGTAATAATCAAGTTTATCCGAAAGACCAACCTGAGACAGAAGTCTTTTCCCGTTTTCCTGAATTCCCTCTAAAATAGCTTTTTTATTCTGTTTATAGTCTGGCCGCTCCTTTGCCAGCATTTCTGCTGCCAGAGTAACATTCTTTAGAACTGTATACTGAGGAAACAGGTTAAAGTTTTGAAAAACCAAGCCAAAATGCAGGCGTTTTTTTCGTACCTCGCTCTCTTTCTGTGTGGCAGCATCCATTGCATCAAAAATAACATTATTGTTTACGATGATAGTTCCTTTGTCGGGTTTCTCCAGAAAATTAAGACATCGGAGCAGAGTGGTCTTTCCGCTTCCGGAAGACCCAATAATTGCTATTGCCTCTCCTTTTTCCAATGAAAAACTAATCCCATGCAATACCTGAAGGGTATCAAAACGTTTTCCTAAATCTTTAACTTCTAAAACTGACATAAACACTTCCCTCCTTTATGCATGAAAATAACTCAATTTTTTTTCAAGATAGTCAAACAGTACTGTTAACACCCCTATGAAGATGAGGAAATAAACACCTGTTGCAAACAGTGGCCAAATAAGCCCTTTACTGCTGTATTCTCCGGCCATCATAATAATTTCCTTATTAGCAATGATACGGGCTAGGGATGTATCCTTCACCAGGGTAATTACCTCATTACCAACAGGTGGAAGGATCCGTTTCACCACCTGAAGCAGTGTTACTTTAAAGAAAATCTGTCCCTTTGTCATTCCCAGGACCTGACCTGCTTCATATTGTCCTTTCGGTATGCTTTCAATACCGCCGCGATAAATCTCAGAAAGATAACAGGCATAATTGATTACAAAGGCTACTGTTGCTGCTGTAAAACGTCCCGCATCACCATTGGGCCATGTCATAGACATCCCCAGAAGACCGGGCCCGTAAAATATAATGATAAGCTGCAGCATCAGCGGTGTTCCCCGGATAATCCAAACAAAGGTCCGTACCAGCCAACGAAGTGGCTTAAATCGGCACATGGACCCAAATGCAATCAACAGCCCAAGGGGTAGGGAAAATACAAGTGTTAATACAAAGAGCCTGCAATTTATTAAAAAACTTTCCGATAAGCGGCTAATAATTACTGGAATCTGATTCATATGTAGTTACCTCAAATGTATACAATAAGGCAGAGATTTTGCACTCTGCCTCTCCTTTAATTAGCTGTGTGCATTAAATTTAGTCTGCTAAATCCAGTCCATATTTTTCAGCTAATTTACCCATGGTGCCATCAGCAACCAGTTTATCAAAAATTTTATTTACTTCTGCACAAATATCGGAGCCTTTACGGAATGCAACCCCATAGTCCTCTTCTGCCAGGTGGTCAACAATAATAATATCCTCATAGTTTGTACCTTTACCAGTCATGGTGTTGGCAAGTGTCAAGTCCAGGACTGCAGCGTCTGAAGTTCCGGCTTTTACTTCCATTAAGCATTCTGTCTGTAATGTCTTAGGAACTAAGGTTGCCTGCTTCAGATTATCATCGGCCAGAATAACATTTTCTCCGGCGGATCCCTGTTCGGCAGCAACTGCCTTGCCAATTAAGGATGCTGTGCTTTCATAGACCGTACCTTCCTTCACCAGAACCACCTGGGCATTCTTCACATAAGGTTTTGTTATTTCCATGGTAGCCTTACGCTCATCATCGATGGTCAGACCGTTCCAGATGCAGTCAATAGACTTTGCATTTAGCTCTACTTCTTTTGTATCCCAGTTAATCTCAACAAACTCAGGCTCAAGACCGAGTTCTTCACAAACCAACATGGCCAGTTCTGTGTCAAAACCTGTAAATGTACCATTTTCATCTGTATAATTCATGGGAGCATAATCGGTGTATCCGATAATAAGTTTACCATTTGCCTTAACATATGCTAGATCACTGTCTTCAGCATTTGTATTAGTTTTTTGTGCCCCGCAGGCAGCTAATACAAAAACCATGGTTAATACCAGGAATATTGACAATACTTTTTTCATTCTCTTATCCTCCATTTTAACTCTATATGAAAACAATAATATTATATCACGTTAACGAGATAAAGCAATAAGGTAAAATAAATAGTCTTCTTGACATGTTTTATCTCATTGGCGTATAATATCAATTGCACAAATCTTAAGCTTTTATGCACTGTACAGCTGTATGCGCCCGTAGCTCAGTTGGATAGAGCACAAGTTTCCTAAACTTGGTGTCGCACGTTCGAATCGTGTCGGGCGTACCAAAAAGACAGACCACACTTCTGTGATCTGTCTTTTATACTATTAAGAATCTTATATTAAATTAAAGAATTCTTCGAAAAATCTGTATGAATTCAATGTCATTTATATATTCACAGCTTTATCATACCAGGTAATATGTAAATCCTTTCTTAATGTCTCCGTTGAAACCCATACTTTTATAGAATTCGTGAGCAGCCGTACGGTTAGCTGCACTTAAGAGCATTACCTTATAACAATCATTATCCCGTGCAAAATCAAGCAGCAGTTGAATCATCGCTCTTCCAAAGCCTTTTCTTCTATAATCGGGGTGAGTGATTACGTTCTCAATTAAAGCATATGGCCGGCCTTTTCTGGTCAGATTTGGAATAATAGTAATACAACTTGTTGCCAATAGCTTATCCTTATCCTCAACCACCACATACCTATATCTTTGGGAATCATTCATTATCTCATCCCAAATATTTTTTAGATGGTTGAGGGGGGCCAAAGTATCCCCTGGATTCAGAAATTCATATAAATCCATTATCCCCTCAAAGTCATTATACTTCGCAAACCGAACTTCCACATCACACCTTCTTTCCTTTATCGCAGTGTCCCTTAACTAACAGTTTCCAGATTATTTAAAATACCCGCTGTAAACATAAAGAGTGTTACCACCAAGACAAAGCTCCAGCCGGCTAAAGCGCATATCATAAAAAACTCGCTTTGAGTAATAAATATAACTATCCCTGCTGCGATACCGCCGGGCACAATTATTAATAAGTTTATTAACACTTTTACAAAAAACAAAATCGCTTTGCTATGAATTCGTCCAAACAGTCTTCGGGTTAGAACGTCACTGTATGTATAAACAGCACCAAATAAAGTATACGTGATAATGCAGCTTATGACAATTACCAGCGGTGCTTTAAAGAGTATTCCTGATAGTACAAACAAAACAATACCGTCAAATAGATTCTTGATATGCTCACCCAGGGTGGCAAAAAACAGCTTTTCATAGGAGGAGGCCGGGATAAGAAAAATATAGTGTTTTTCCAACTCCATGCCTATTCTGCACTGTACCTGTAAGAGCAGCAACATATAAAGGGCGAAGAAAAGAATCATTAATAATGAAGGTACCTGGGCATTATCGGGTATAACCAGTCTAAACATAATAGCAGCTATTATAACTGTTACCGATGATCTGTCAAAAAAAAGTACATAAGCAGTTTTTCGAAGTTCCAGCAATTGTTTGTAGAAAATTGTGCTGGCTCCGGTTCCGGACAGCTTTTGCTTCACTCTGTCCTTAACTTTGACCCCGAATGTCATATTTCTTCCTTCTTTTTTTGCTTTCCTGGCTGCTTCAAAATACTCTGTACTTTCCAAAACATCCTCATAATAATCAAGATTCATATTATAAAGTGTAACAGCAGCTCCCAGAATAAGCGATAACATGCCGATTAATCCTACCCAGAATTCAGTGGTGAAACCTTTCACAGATGCAATGGCGATGGAGCTTGTCCATCCGATAACAGGAAAGTATTTTGCTATTTGATTATTAAAGACATCCCCCAGAGTTTCGGTAATATTGCGGGTTCTGGCAAGACTTAATAAGACCAGAACAGCTATTGCTAATGCCAAAACATCAAAAGACCTTTTCAGCAGCTTTTTTCTCCCGTCTTTCTTTGTGGCCCATGAGTATAAAACCATACTAATCAAAGGGTATGACAGGGTATACATAATGGTTGCCAGCAGTATCATCCATGTACCGTAAGGCTCCATTTCAAAGTTGTTCTTTAAGTTTGGAATCTGACACAGGGCAAAAAACAGAAAAAGGACCGTTCCGCCCAGCTGCTTAATAAAGCCATAAAGCAAAATATGGTTCGGCTTTATCGGAGCAGTAAAGGCCAGGTTCACATCTGCTGCCCTGAAATAAGTACTGCCTTTATCAACGCCTAATTTCAATGTTGTGTAATACATAAATAAAAAAACAATGGTTATTATTCCTATATATAAATCACTCGAGCCACTCCTTATTAAACCTGAGGGCATTGCAAAGGAAGCGATAAGCATGGTTACAACAAAAAGAGCAATAAAAAGATAACCAATAAATAGAATGGGTTTCTTAAAAACCCCTTTTATGAGGTTTTTAAGGGTTTTCCTCATAATAAACAGCATAGGACTCATTGGGCTGCTACCTCCTCCTCAGTTTTGGAGAAAAAGATATGTTCTAAGGATTCACCGCTTAATGCCATGACGTCCCTTGTGTTGTTAAATACAATTTCACCCTTATTCATTATCAGAGCCTTGTCCCATATATCTGCAATTGAGTCAAGAATATGAGTACTTATAAGAATGGCGCAGCCTGAGGCTTTAAGCTCCAGAAGCATTTCCTTTAGTTCTTTTATAGCCTTTGGGTCAAGGCCAATCATGGGTTCGTCAAACATTACCATACGAGGTTTAATTAAAAGGGCACAACATATACTAACCTTCTGTTGCATGCCTTTTGACAGGTCTTTTCCAATCTTTTTCTTTTTATCATCCATGTCAAAGCGGGCCAGAAGCTCCTCAGCAGTGTCAGTCCAGTCCTGTAATTTATAAGCTCTCGCCACAAACTCCAAATGGTCCCATACACTAAGAGAATCATACAATGACGGTGACTCTGGCACGTATCCAAATATTCTCTTAGCTTCAATGCTTTTATTAGGCTTACCATCTATAGTGATTTCTCCTTCAAACCGCAATAGACCTGCTATTGATTTAATGGTTGTGCTTTTGCCGGCACCGTTAGGTCCTATTAACACGCCTATCTCACCGCTGTCGATTTCAAATGAGACTTTGTTGACTGCTAAAACCTTTTCGTACTTCTTTGATAAATCCTTAACTTTTAGCATGCGACCTCCTATAGTGGCAGCTAATGTCTATAAATACCGGGCTATCAATATCAGGCGCCACAACACTTTTTGTATTTTTTACCGCTCCCGCAGGGGCACGGATCATTCCTTCCAACCTTTGTACTAACCGCACGATGATCCTCGTTAAACTGTTTCCTTATGGATGCACGTTCCTCGTCTGTTAATAATTCGTCCCATTCCTCAAGCCCATAAAGCCAGTGAGCCTTTGCACCAAGCATATTGTAGTACAGCTTATAAAGTATGATACTTTTATCTATTTCACTTTCTTCTGTAAGAGTCTCCAGGTCCAGGCTGCTGTCAAGACTGGTATTTATGCCATCTAAGAACCCCATGAATGTAACATTGTCCATATCATATTCTTTTGCCAGTTCATCAACCCTGCCTGTGAGACTTGTGGTTCCCGATGAGAGTATTTTTTTATAGGCTTCCTTTTCTTTTTCCAAATAGTTTTCAAGAAACTCTTGATTCTCATTGGTATGCTGGTTTTCCAGTCTCTCTTGCCACTCTTTTAATAAGCTCATAGTATTCCCCTCCAATAGTACACCTTTGTCCATTAAATGTCTGCTACATTTTTTCTGGAGCATCTATTTTTATCAGTTCTAGAATATTTTTTATCACAATTCTGGTACAATCCACAAGAATTATCCTTGCCATCATCAAGTCCTCATCCTCACCTTTGACCCGGCAAGCATTATAAAAGCTGTGAAAATGCGCTGCAACATCCATAACATAACGTGTTAAGCGGCTTGGTTCAAGCGTTTTAGCCGCCAGCCCAATCTCTTCAGGATATTCTGAGAGTTTCCTTATAAGCTCAATCTCTTCATTTTCCTTCAATAAGGTAAGATTTACAGCTTCAACGGGCTTTGGTTCTACTCCTTCTTCTTTAAGTTTTCTTAGAAGGCTGCAAATACGGGCATGAGCGTACTGAACATAGAATACAGGGTTATCATTCGACTGCTTAACAGCCAAATCCAAATCAAAATCCAAATGGCTTCCGGAGGTTTTAAGATTAAAGAAGAAACGAGCGGCGTCCCTGCCGACTTCTTCCAGTAAGTCCTCCAGTGAAATAGCTTTTCCCGTCCTTTTTGACATACGTGCCAGCTCACCGTTACGGTAGAGTCTTACCAGTTGGAACAGGACAACTTCCAGCCTGTCCTTTTTCACACCGAAGGGTTCCATTGCCGCCTTCATTCTGGCAACATGTCCATGATGGTCTGCTCCCCACAAATCTATAGCCCAGTCAAAGCCACGGGTAATAAATTTATTGTAATGATAGGCTATATCCGCCGCCATGTATGTGGCGATACCATTATTCCTTACCAAAACCTCATCTTTTTCCAGACCGAGCTTTTCTCCGTTTAACCAGATGGCATCATCCTTTTCAACCGTATAACCCTTCTCGGTGAGAAAATCAATGGTCTTTTTGACTGCACCACTTTCATGTAGTGTTTTTTCCGAAAACCACACATCATAAGTAATTCCATAGGCTTCAAGAGTCTCACGAATTTTCTTTATATTTATGGGAAGGGCATAATCCACCAATATCTTGCGTCTTTCCTCGGGGGATTTTTCCAGGAGAATATCTCCGTTTTTTTCATAATAGGCTTTGGCATGCTCAATAATATCCTCACCATGATATCCGTCTTCAGGGAACTCTACTTTATCTTCTCCCAGAACAATTTGGAGATAACGGGCCTCCAATGATATACCAAACTTTTCAATCTGATTACCGGCATCATTTATATAGAATTCCTTTGTAACATCATATCCTGCTTTTGAAAGCACACTGGCCAGACAATCTCCCAGAGCGCCGCCTCTGGCATTGCCCATATGAAGCGGCCCTGTGGGATTGGCGCTGACAAATTCAACGTTTACCTTTATTCCCTTTCCTAAATCAACTTCTCCGTATTTATCTTGTTTTTCCTGTATAATGTGCAATGACTCATAGAGCCAATCTTTTTTCAGATAGAAATTTAAGAATCCCGGCCCTGCAACCTCTGCTCTTTCTATATATGTTCCGGAAAAATCAAACTCGGAGACCAGAAGCTCTGCTGTTTTTCTTGGAGGCATCTTGGCCTGTTTGGATACCTGCATGGCAATATTTGTTGAGAAATCACCGAAGTCTCGTTCCCGCGGTACTTCAATTAATATATCGTCAATTTGGATCCCGGGAAGGCTCCCTTTCTTTTCGCACGCAAAAAATGCCCCTTTCACTACCTTAAAAAGCTGCTCCCGTATTTGGTCAAAAATATTGTTCATTCTCCTAAACCCCATTCCATTTTCTTGTGTAATTAATTTTTTCGTTCACTAACACTTACATGAAGGCTGTTTTTCCCGCCATAGGAACGATTATATTCAAGTATATAATCTACTTTAATGTCACCGCCGGATTCACTGAGATTAACATCTAATTTTTTTGCTGTAATACCTAACATGACAGTTCCATATTTAGTATCATAGTCAGAAAGATGTGTTTTCCCTTCTTCAAAAAACATTGTAGTATCAACACTGCCGTGCCTTGATAGTGTTACTGAGTTCTTGTTAACCCTCAGTGTTGTGGTGGTGCCATCCAGCCCGGTAATTTCACTTTCTTCATAGCTTATAACGAAATTATCATCTTCCCTGTAGAGAATTCCCTCTGTGATAAAACTCATTTCATCGGATTCTCCGGAGGAATCGTCCATAACACTGTTAACTGTAATTAAAACTTGTTTTTCCACTTTTACTTCCTTTCATATGAGCGAGTTCTTTGATGGTAGCTTTCAAATGCTAATTCAATGAGTCTGGTTATCAACTGGGTATAAGGGATGCCGCTGGCCTCCCAGAGCTTTGAGTACATACTTATATCAGTAAAGCCCGGCATAGTATTAATTTCATTTAATACAACTCTGCCCGATTCTTCCACAAAAAAATCCACCCGTGAAAGCCCTGAGCAGCCCAATGCTTTA
The DNA here is from genome assembly GCA_012839205.1 of Clostridiaceae bacterium. Taxonomy (GTDB): domain Bacteria; phylum Bacillota; class Clostridia; order DSM-8532; family DSM-8532; genus DTU059. The sequence continues at coordinate 56,911 of DUNT01000050.1, read as the reverse complement.
AAAGCCCTTACTGCATATTCCCTTACCTGTTCCTTTATCTTTTTATCGATATCGGCAGGTATTATTGTATCTGATTTACCATCTATATACTTTGCATTATAGTCATAAAATTCATTGCTGGGAAGGATTTCTCCAACCGTAGATGCTATAGGATTGTCATTGCCTAAAACCGCACATTCCACTTCTCTTCCATTAATAAACTCTTCAATCAGTATTTTGGAATCATATTTAGCAGCATATTGAAGAGCAGACATCAGATCATCAGGTCTTTTTACTTTACTGACACCTACCGATGAACCAGCGTTGGCAGGCTTTACAAAACATGGCCAGCCTAGCTTTTCTGCAACTTCATTTAAAATATCATCATTTTTTTCATCTATTTCTGATCTCATTACTACCAAATAATCGGCCTGGGGAATCCCGGCATCGGCGAAAACCAATTTGGAAAATGCCTTATCCATACCAGCTGCAGATGCCAGTATATTACAGCCTACATATGGAACATCGGCCAGCTGCAGCAGCCCCTGCACTGAACCATCCTCACCATTGGGACCGTGAAGAATCGGAAAAACAACATCAACGGTTCCTTTGGGATTGTCTTTGTCACTAAAGCTCACCAGTGCCCTGCAGGTTGGAACATTTTCAATATCTTTGCTTAATATACCTGCATCCTTTACTTTCCGGAGCTGACTTCGTGCTTCTTCCTCCCACTTTCCTGACCCTATTAAACTGATATCACCTTCATACCTGAGCCATTCACCATTTTTTGTTATGCCTATTGTCTGAACTTCAAACCGATTTCTGTCAATGTTCTCAAGCACACACTGGGCAGATATTCTGGAAACCTCATGTTCAGAGGATTGACCTCCAAACAGAACGGTTACTTTTATTTTACTCACCCGACAACCTCCACCAACAATTACAAGGGGAGCATCTATGCTCCCCTAATATGGTTCTGTTTTACAACCTACTTCTTTCAATAAATTATACTTTACACGATTATATTATTCAAGCGGTTCTTCATCTTCTGGTATATCAAGAATCACATCTTCATCAATACTGCCTACCGGCGTAAGGCCGCTGTCTTCAGGCAGTACAAGCCCCACCTCTTTATTTACAATGGCATCGTTTCTTGGAAATTCGCTGCTTAATGTTACATTGTCCTTGAAATTCTTTGTTGTCTTACCGTTTATAGTAATTTTAACCCTCTCAATTTCTTTCATTTCAGTAAGAGAATTAACAATTGAATAGACAGTAAGCTCGGCAAGAACTTTGCCTCCTGGATGGTTATCTATAAATTCTTTTGTAAAGTCAACTGTGGCAATCCTTTCATCAATTGTAACCGGACCTCGTAAAGTAGTGCCTTCCGGAATAAGAGGAGTAAGGCCTTCTGCTTTTGGGCCCTTTATCAGCTCCTTAACCAAAACTGAAGCAAGGGTTTCGGCACCCTTTTTTGCTTCCTTAATGTCAACATAACGTATTTCCTTAATCAGTTTGGTTTGCTGTTCATCGCCAAAATATAGAACCACCGGCACCTTTTCGTTGAGTACAGCTGCTTCTTCTTCATCAATGGTCAGGCTGCTTGTCGGTGTAAGATCTTCTTCCATCTCATCGCCATTAGTCTTAGCCGAGCCACAAGAACACATCACAAGAGCCAAAATCATTATAACAGCTATAACTCTAAATTTTTTCATAATCCACACCTCATGTCTGAATCCATTTTTATATTTATGAACAGAAACACCCTTTTATTCTCTCAATCCTCTAATATTGTTTTTTACGTTTCACTTTACAAAACAAAGCTATTGATGTAATATTATACATAATTTAGTATAATGCTTTCTTTTCCAACATATGCGAAACGGAGATATGGACATGAAAAGCAGGTTAAACAGAGAGAAAATCAAGGAACTCATGGATATCCGTTACAAGGGCAACTACAACAAATTCAGCAGGGAATTGGGGATAGACCCGGCACATCTTTACAGATTCTTAAATACCGGCATAGGCGGCGGTAAGAAGATTATTTTCAGTTTAATGGATTACTGTGAAAAGAATAAATTAGATTACAAGAAATTCATTGAATTATAATTGTTTTTATTGCAGTTTGACCATGACAAGTTGCACTAAACAGATAAAAATAATTAATGTTTTTTTTGTTGTTTTTACGCTTATAAAAGGAATTGTAATTAATTATAATATATATGTAAACAGAAATAGTTATGAAAATGTCATAGCAAATAACGAAGTCTATAAGAAACATTAAATGCAGCAATTAACGTAGTTAGATATACCCCTTTATTATCCCCTTTTTTTTCGCTCCTTATGGAGCGGGTACATTTTTTTAAATTTTATATAGATTCCTCCTTTATTACTAAGGAAAGACGGATTTTCATCCGTCTTTTCTCATATTTCTGACATAATCGGTTATTTGTCTTGACGCAAGAGCTCCCTGCCCCACAGCAACTGCAACCTGTTTGAACACACCTGTACAGTCTCCTGCGGCAAATAAGCCAGGGATATTAGTCTCCATTTTGTCATTTACAATAATACTCTTTCCTTCAGTGGCAATTCCCATCTTAAGTGCAAAGCTGGTGGATGAAGCGCTTCCATAGGCTATAAAAAGACCTTCTATACTATCCTTACTGCCGTCTTCAAATACTATCTCTTCTATTCGTTCCTGTCCCTGAAGCTCCTTGATTTTTGTCGTATTTATCCTAAATTTACTAAGGCTCTCTTTCAGATTTTCTGAAACACTTAATGGCATATTATTTGTATAAAGGGTAATATCCTGAGTAAAAGCAGCCAGATCAATTGCTTCATGAACAGCATAATCAGTGTAGCCTAGAACTCCAACCTTTTTATTGCGATAGAAAAAACCATCACATGTGGTACAATAGCTAACGCCGTTTCCTTCAAACTTGCTGAGATTTTTTACAGGTACTCTTACAACCGGAGCTCCCGTTGCAATCAGTACAGTCATTGCTTCATACTCGCCATTTACTCCGGTTAATTTAAATCTGTCTGTTTTTTCAATGCTGACAACTTCATCCTCAATGATTTCAGTTCCAAGTCTGAGGGCCTGAGCCGTCCCCTTTTCCAGTAGCTCTTTACCACTAATCGGCTCTGCAAATCCATAGTAATTCTCTATTTTATCAGCCTTTAACAGCATGCTGTCATCTTTTCCGATAACCAGGGTCTTTAAATTAGCTCTGGTGGTATAAATAGCACAAGATAATCCCGCAGGCCCTTTTCCGATAATTATTACGTCGTATATCACAACTCTAACCTCCTTTATTTATGTTTACCTATTTATTACCCATTTTCTCAAAATAAAATTAATAATATTATTTTAGTTACTCGTATTTTAAGAAAATTGCCTTGCTGCCGCGGCGGCAACTTTCTTGATATTCGCAAAGCTCATATTAAGAATAATACGAGCAAACATCTCACTTCTCACATCCCATCTCTCACATCACGTTATTGTCATCCTGAGCGTCAGCGAAGGATCTTAAACGTCAACGCATAAGATTCTTCATTTCGCTTCGCGACCTTCAGAATGACATCTTTGCTCGCATTATTCTTAGAATATGGATTAACTCCTGCCAACATACAAGTATGCTTTTGCTTATTACGGGCGGCAGAAGGGACAGGGAAAATACCCGCTGGCAGCCGCCTCATATGCATTAGAAAAGTAAGTCATGCTATCCTGGTTGAAGCCTATATCCGAAATAACAGTATTTTGTAAGTGGGCACAATCTGTTCGGCAATAATATAATACCCCCTGGTAAGTATAACCTGTTAAGGGCGCTTTTCTTATAACCCTTGCTGCCCCCAGAGCATAGTGCTTATAGTTTTTGCCTGAAAGGACAGGAAATCCCTGAGTAAAGACCATTATACCCTCATCTGTAAGAGCTCTTTTCCAGTCTGCATCTTCTATGGATGGGAATTCCAACTTAACAGAGAGACTTTTCCCCAATGCCCACTGATTATAATAATTCATATATGCCATAATCTTTTCTACAACAGAGTTCTTTATAGCTGTTATTCGTAGATTTTCAAAATCCTGCTTCTCTTTAAAGAAAGGAATTATATCTCTAAATTCGCTGTAATCGCCTTCCATCAAAGTCTGTTCTATTATATCAAATACATAAACTTTGTTTTCAAGAGTATAGCGAATAACAAATCTGTCGGATATAACTTCTCCGATATAGTGTTGCACAGGAAACCACAGATGTTTGATCTCATTTTGTCCATTTATGTTTTTATATTCATCAAGAACGTATAGAGAAAAGCCTTCACTTTCCAAAAAAACAAGAACCGGTATGCAGGCATCCACCCGAGCCATTAAAGATTGATTGCCCTTAGCATTGAATGAATAGTATACAGAATCAAAGAAGGCCTCAGCGGCAAGTTTTCTGGCATCTGATATGTTTACATTACCTGTATATGTAAAATCTGTACCCTTGTTTGAAAGAATAAATGCAGCATCTGCAACAGCGTTATCTATTATATTGTCGTAATAATACCTCAGTCTTTGGTCTTGTATGGCAACTTCAGTTTCCTGTGCACTTATATAAATAAAGGGAGAAACGATAATCAGGAAGGTAATTGCTAAACTAGTAAGCCTCATTTCTTATCATCCCTCCAGAACGAACAAATATAGCAGGATAATCAGTATTCCTGAACATCATCATGTCACGAATTGCTGTTGCCATTGTCTTGCCATTGTTCTGAACTTCGACAAAAAGAAGGTCGCCCATACTCATATCATAGCGTCTTGATTTATCATGTTCTGACTGCACCGGATTATTTGGATACAAGACTCCCAATATGTCATGTTCGCCATAGTTTATATGGGTTATTTCATATTCACCCGTGAAGTCCAAAACTCCGTTAATCTGTTTATAGACCGGACTTACCGACCTTTTTATATGTGACAGTTTTATACTGTAAGTGTTCCCCGTTGATCTGATGCGATTCGTAAACTCAGAATACATGCCCGGTGTTATATACCCTGTATCCCTGCAGGCATCGACAAATCTGTTACACTCTGTCAGAACTATATTGTAGGCAATATCATCCTGCCTGTCCAAAATGGTCATTAAAGGAAGCAAAAACATTAAAACAGCACATAATAAAAACGCCAGTACCTTCCAAAAAGCTCTGTCCATGTCCTCTCCTTTTCTACTTTAAGCTATACTGGACTTTTATTATTTGTCCCGAATTGTCTTTTTCAAATACAATACCATAGAGGGAAGCAGCGTCTACATCTGATGTTTTAATATCAATTGCATATATTCCGGAAACCCATATTTCAGCTTGGCTTTGATACGGAGATTCAGTTAAATCCGAATAAAAATCAAGCAGTTGATTATTTTGCTCAAGTTTTTGGAATTCAAGCACCTGATGTATAACCTCTGTCCCGTTTATTACAGACTTATCCTTCCCCTCTGTAATAGCTACCATCCTGTCATCATTAATAATTATATTGCTTTTTGTAATATAATCCCGGTAGTTGTTATAGCCGGAAAAGAAAAATGTAAAAGCCATCCCAAGTAAAACAACTGCTAAACCCAGATATAATATTTTTTCAATATTACCACTCATAATTAGTCCTTTTGTGCAAAGATTACACCACGAATTTTTAAGTTTGTATCGTAAACTAAATGGGACATAAATTTTCCGGAGGGATTGATATATTTGGATGTAAGATTGGGATTCTCACAGTCCCTTCTTTCCGCATCCATAACAGTCTTACTGACGCTTGACAGAAGTTCGCCGCTGTTTACTGACAGTATTACACATTTATTGTCTGTCCTCAGTGTACCTGTTGTTTTTGAAATGTATTGGTTATAGCTGGAACTGTTTAACCCGGTGCCTGTAGAAAGATTTAAATTTACGGGATTTCCGCCATTGGAGCCCAAGGTTGCCACAAAGACGATTACTTCACCGCTTCTGCCGCCAAAAGTTCCCAGTGCTGAAAGGACATCATCCCCTCTTACTTCCTTTCCGTCATATATTCTGAATTCTTCCTCTGCCATGCTTTGGGATATGGACCCAATACGATCATTGGCCAGATTGCTCACTTCTTTCATTCCTCCGAAAATACTCAGCCCTACAGTTACAACTGCAATAAAAAGGAGAATTGAGACTCCCAGCCAAAGTGCTTTAGACAAATTGCCTTCCATAGCTTTACCTCCTGCATTCATGGTTTATATTTGCATTATTTGTTTATAAAATGCTGAAATACTATTCATCCCCGATACTATCATTGGGATTATAAGGTATAGGATAATCAGCATATATGCTGGCAAAAAGCCTATAATATTACCCAGGTTTTTCTTTCTCTCCACTATTCTTTCATTTGTGTCTTTACGACTTTCACGATTAAAACTCATCTCGTTTTCCAGCTCTTCAAAGGCCTTTGCCACCTCCAGGTCTGCAGCGGCCAGCTGAAGATTGTCTATTATAGCCAGAAAAGGAGAAAACCCAACTTCCGCTTTAAGCTCTTCCAGTGCCTCATACGGCCCCGAGCTGAAATTCAAGATACATTTTTGTAAGGGTTCTTTAAAATGGACTGAAAAGGCTTCCATCCACTCCAGAATTTCCTGAACGTGAATCCTGTTCATATGCATTAACATAAGGATAATTGTCTGAAACTGAGATACTTCATCTTCCATATCTATTCTTCTTGCCTTTGCCATAATAACAAGACTGATGATTGGAACCCAATATCCTGCAATAAAAAACAAGAAGCATATAATAAGCTGCCACCACCAGAATATATTATTGGAAAGCATATGAATTTTTTTATTGATTCTTTCATGAGCAGCTGTTACTTCCTGTCTATTCAATTGTTGGTTTTCATCCAATTTCTCCAGTACCAAATCCTCATTCAGGTTTTTGCCTAAGCTCAGAATGATTTTCCTGTCAAAATCTGTGATGCTTTTAAGCCTTTCGTATTCTTGGGCTGAAAGTTGCCCTCCCAGATAACCTTCCGGCATTTGAGGCAAATAAAGAATCGAATATCTGGTGTATGCATTTAACCCCAAAAACATGAAAATACCAAAAACAAACCCTATGAAACCAATAAAAAGTCTTCGTACATACAGTGTATATATATTAACAGGTGCCATAGCGTTTTTAATAAGTTCTGTCAAATATTGTGACTGCTTTGAATACTGTCTTGGTACCAGCCTGTCCACTGCAGAATGCAGAAATTTTTTATATAACCGTTCTTCAAACGATTTTTTTACAAATCCGGTACTTATATGATTATCAAAACGCTGCAGCCTTCTTAAAACCATATAGCAAACGATTGAGGTCAATATTGTTGCCATGCCCAGGATAATGCCCATTCTGCTGGAATAAAAGGATTCCAGGGGTGCGAAACTTCCTGATGCCCAATTTCTTAAGGGTTTTAAGAAGAACAGGGGAAGAAGAGATATGGTGGTCAGGCTCTTTAAAGCGTATTTCAGTTTTTCCCGTTTATACAATTCAGCTTTGATTTCGCTGCCAAGATATGTTATGCACCTGATAAAAACAGAACTATCCTTTACAAAGGTGTCTCCATATTCCTTGGTAATGAAGATTATACCTGCCAGCATCTTAAAATATTTATTGGGGGCTGTTTCGTAATATTTCTCCAGCTCCTCTTCCACATCTTTGGAAAAAAGAATGTCATTTATCCGCTCTGCCTGAGTATAAACTTCAAAAGTTCCTTCCCTGTTCAGCAGGTTACATGCCTCCAGATTGGCATCTTCGACAGATTTTTGCTCATAGTATTTATGTCTCAAAAGCTCCAGATATTTAATCTGCTGCCGGAGCAGCTTGTCCTGGAGATTACTTATAAACAGTTCTATTATTGTGTCTCCGATAAAAGACAAAAGTATTGCAAACAGAATTAAAATCAGCAAGTCCCGGGTAAGAATCCAGAAAACAATTACAATGGATATATACGCTGCAGCCGAAAGCAGAAGAAGAATAACCGTTGTCTTTCTGATATTGCTTTCATCAGAAACAGTATATATTTCAAGTCTTTTTCTGATATTCAGCAAGAGCTTTTTCAATATGGGAATCCTGCTGAATCTGCGATACAGTGAAATATAGAATGTTAAATACCTTTTTCCTGCCTGTCTTAAGTTTTCCCCCAAATTATTTCTTTTCTTTGTATAAACCAGGTTTACTATTATCAATATAAACGCAAGACAGAGGCAAGACACTCCGATTATGACATATGTATTCATACTCTCACCTCACTTTGCAGGCTAAAATACTTATACATATAATCATCGAATTGCTGAGCATCTTTCCTTGTCATTGCCCGTTTCATTTGCTCTGCTCTTTCTTCTGTAACAGGATTAACCGCAACATATTGTCCATTTCTGAACTCAATAATATTACGACACTCAAAGATTTTCTTGTCAGTCATCTTGTTATAATACTCAGCAGTGGTTTCCATGAAAGAAGCTGTTTTTTCGCTGAGATTAATTTTATAGACAAAATCACCAGGCAGAGGTATGTCCGGAAGCTCTACTATCTCAGTGATGCGTTCAATATATCTATTACCTTCATAGTCTCTTGCAAGATGTATGTCAAAATCTAAAACCGATACTACCTGCTGTTCAGCTATTTTCTCATTATTAAACATCTCGCATTTTAATAATGAGTTTCTAAGCGAATAAACCAGATCCCGCGTGGTTTTGGCATGATGGGTAAAGAGGGTAAATAACGAAGCCACCTGAGACATTTGTATCATCCATGCCGCCACCGGGTCGGTGGCCACTTCACCAAGTATGTTTACGCTGCCATCTGTCTTTTTCTGAATATCAAGACCCATTTGTCCTGAAATTGTTTCGGTTTCTCTGAAGGACAGAATATTTCTTCTGGGATATAGTTTTCTGAGATTAAGTTCAAAGGCCATTTCCTGAATACGAAGAGTTAATGTGGCATAAATATGTTCAATCATAGCCATAAGCATTGTGGTTTTCCCGCTTCCTTGCTGCCCTGTTACAGCAGTAATCATACCGCCCTTTACGATGTATTTGATCAGATTAATAGGCAAATAAGCGTTTTCATCTTGTATAAGCGTTTCCAGCGTTACGTTTTTAATATAAAATTTGCGGACAAAGAATGCCCATGATTCAGAAAACGGTGGCCTAACAACCAAAATACGGCTTCCGTCCTTCATCTCGTTGACTCTGTAGCCGGTAGCCTCCGAAAGCTGACCTCCCCGATTGTAGCGGTATATTATCTGACAAACTCTTTTTAGCTCACTTTCGCTTTCGAAACCTATAAAATCAAGTTTTATGGATTTTCCTTTATAAAAAAGCCAAATACTTTCATAGTTTTTTTCGTGGCGGTTAACTCCATTGATATGCTCCCTAAAATCTGAGAATTCGATGAAGTCTTCGGGTACCCCTGAAACCCCGGCAGAAACCCCGTCAATATTCATATCCCTGATTTCATCTATGACACCTAACCCTTTGTACTGTTCATATACAGTTTGGGTGATGATCTCAAGTTTGTCTTCCCCTGTAAGAATTAAGTCCATTCTGTTATAGATATCATTGATTTCTTGTTTGGATATATAATAGGAATACTCTCCATTTTCGTTTTTCTTAAGCCTGTCCAGTTGAAAGGTATCAATCAGATACGAAAGGGCATTGGCTCCATGTTCCTTTTTTGTCATGTAAATCAGAATTGCAAACTTATCCTTTGTTGAAAGAAGGTATGGGTTATTAAAAGGGATAATTGAATTGGTTTTCTCATTTGGAATATAAGCATGCAGAATATCATAGATAAAAGCCTTGACAAACTGCTTATCCACTATGGAGCCATGCATGCATACTTTGAGAGCTTTCTTCAGTTCGGCTCTTTGGTTGGTTTGCTTTTTAAACTCCACTTCACTGAGACCAAGCTCGAATAGATTTGTTCTTGTTATCTCATTAATACAATCCTTAACATATTCTATAAGACCAGGAATTGTGTACTTCTGGGGATCTTCTCTTTCCACTGTCTCTCTGTAATACTTTCTTGAAACAAAGAAAAAGTACAGGGATATACCCAGACCAAACAATATTAATATAATTATTATCAGGTTCATCATCAGCGGCAATTTTTATCGCACCCCTCAATAATATACTCACAGAGCCGGTTTAAAGAGCCGAGCACCTCTTTTTCTTCGCCTCTTTTTGTATTGTGATTAAAGGCAACATATTCATATACTCTTCCGGAGTTCAAGGCATCCATTAAATGGGCACAATTAGGTATTTTAAAAACAGATTTTTTCTTTATTCCATACCTTCTCGCAATACTTGCGCCTGTTATGCCACTATGTTTTTCGTATCGCGCTAAAACGAATGCTGCTTGCTTTTGTTTCAGGAACTCATGCTCATGAAAAATACCGGCTAAATCATCCAGCAAACAACTGTTCTGATTAATACAAAACACTATTATGTCCGAACTTTTAAGGAGGCTCAAACTATTATTCTCTTTTAGACCGCTGTGGACGTCCAGTATTATGAGATCATAAAATTCTTTTGCAAAGCTGAGTATACTTAAAAAAAGCTCCTGATCTTCCTGTGTCATTTTTTGTTTTTTCTCAGTCCCCAAAAGCAAGTCCATCCGATGATTTCTCAGGATAGAATATGTGTAGTCTGCAATCATCTCCGTTTTGAGTCTTCCGTTTTTAACCAGTCTTAAAAGTGCGTCAATACCCTGATTGTTTAAGTTTCTGATACTGTTATGCTGCTTTGGTTCTTTAAACAAGTAGCCTTCTATGGCACTTTTTTCAATTTGGTTATGAGCAATCAGGGTTCTTAATGCTGTTTTTTGCGCAATGACAGAAGCAACCGCTGCAGTTGCAGCGCTTGTGGCACCTTGCCCGTGCATATTTGACCAGAACGCAACCTGCATCCTATTTCATCCTTTCAGCTCTTTTAAACACTGCTTTTACTTCTTTGGTGTCTAAAGAAAAAATATACAGGATTATATTCCTGAATACTGTTTTGATGGGTAATGACAAACTTCTGATGGATAATCTGTTCAAATACTGACTTTCTATCATAACAATATGGTTTTTTTCTTCAAAGTATATTTCATCAGTACCAGCAATCTCAATAGTACTAGGTAAGCTATGCTCCCAGAAACTGCTTAAGAATCGTTTTCCAATTCTACAGTACTCCATTATATTCAGGTAGACAATATAGAGATTTAAGGATGGATGACACCGGGTATACTCCCCGGCTAATTCTATGCAACTTTCAAGTTTATCTCTGGTTGTTTCACTTACTGCTATTACCTTAAAATCCTCCGGGACATCTATATATTCTTCTGCGTCCACAAAATTACCGGCAGACTCTGAAATCTTTGACAGAGGGTTTTCCCCATCTTTAAGCAGTACAAAATCAATCCCGCAATACTCATATTCATCGGTGATTTCACCATATGAGTATGGTTTCTTGGATAATACAGTAATATTTGCATAGCATGATGCGATTTTAGCAAGGCATAATATTAAAAACCGTTTTGCCTCTGTACTCTCTCCCAGAAATACTACATTCATTTAATACCTCCTAAAGATTATCTTCTACACTCGCCTCTGTTACCAAATCAATATCTTTACTCTCAAAATCATCAGGTGAAATTGCATTATTGTTCTCAGCAAATACTTTATTCCTCCCGGCATACTGGTAGTCTTCGTTAATTCTTTTCTCAAACAATTCACGATTGCGGGATTCCAGCTCTGTCACGGCTTTGTTGATAATGTTGGGGTCTTCCAAAATCAGTTTTTGCACCCCGGGGTTTACCGGGTATGTTCTGACTGCCTCATCCTGAATTTCCGGCGCTATATACGGTACCGCATACAGGACAGTACCCTCTACGATACTTGCGTCAACAATAGCACTGGCCATCCTGAGTATTTCCTCCTCACCGGCATGGAACCATATTGTGTTTTTTTGGTTTTCTTCCAATCTTTCTAAATCAGTAACCTGCTTTTTGGAAAGAACAATATAATCCAGGCCATTTGGAAACATGATTCTGATATCGATGAATTCAAATTTTTGAAGCTTTTGTGGAAGGTTCAAAACCGAGTATTCCATAAGTCTCATATCATGTGGATAATCCTGCTTTTCATACATAAGAGATTCGGTTATTATCGTATTAGACATAATACTGCATCTTATTACCTTACCAACAGCTAAAGAAGGATCAGTAACAGCATCGGCCGGTATAAGGCCTGCATTTATTTCGGCAGGAGCAATATCTTTATCCAGTAAAACCTCTCCTGACTTTTTATCTGTTGTAACTGTATATACCAGACTTGTAGGATTGTTTTGTATGTATTCTTCCACTGCCATTCGTCTGATTTCAAGCTTCTCTTGTTCAGCCAGCTGGTATGTATTATTCCTATAGTAAAGATAGCTTGCCCCTATAATAATTACAGAAAGCGAAAGACCCGCCAGAAAACCCAGTAGGATCCTATAACGTTGTGGCCTTAGAATCACCTTTTTACCTCCTCACACTTACTATTTACCTGCTAATGCACATATTTTATTAAGCGCAGTCCCTATACGCTTATGCTCTTCTATACTCAGATAAAAAGGGTTTTTAACAGCGGAATACAATACCAGTTTATTGCTGCCCAGAAGTTTTTTTAATTTTTGTCCTTCATAGCTTTGGGTAACACTTGCCGCATATATCCATTCATTTTTTGTCGAGGACTCAATATTCTTGTTACATTCTGAAAAAAGATCATATTTCCATGGCATACACGGACACACAACGATTCTGATATCAGCATGATTGAATTGGCTGATTTTTCTTTCAGCATTCAGTTGTCCAACATCAAGGATTACAGCATCGATGCCTTTTCTGGATACCTCCCCGAAGTCTGATGCATTGGGATAGAATATAAGATTATTAGTTTCAAACCGGTTATCACTTTGATATTTTACTTCTCCCAGCTCATCCAGGTACTGTCTCATTCTGTTAAAATCCCCGCTGGAATTAAGTTCAACCAATACAGAATTGACTTTGTTATCTGACAAGTGTTTCCCAATGGCAAGGCACAGACTTGTTACCCCGCTTGCCGGCAGCACCGAAGCAATTGCTATTACTCCCCTGAAGTTTTTCTTGGCTTTTTTCGCAATGTAATTCTTTAAAAATTGTCTTTCGGGGTTCATTATTCTGTCCAGTTCTTCAATGGCTTTTTCACAGGTCTGAAACCTTTTTAATGGATCGGTTTGTGTAAGTTTTAAAACAAAACGTATGAAATTTTGTGTGATACCTGCTTTTCTAAGTGAATCTCTTATACTGTCCGAACCTAGCTTTACAGGATGAATTCCTGTAGCAAGATGAATAATTGTCATGCCCAGGCTGTAAAGATCCGTTCTCTGATCAGTCTGCCCGATTCCATACTGTTCCGGTGCCGCATAGCCTTGAGTACCGATGTAGACCGTATCTTCTGATATTTCATCAGAGTAGTATCTGGCAGTACCAAAATCAACAAGCCTTAATTGGTCTGAGTCATCCACAATCAGATTTGCAGGCTTTAAATCCCTGTATATTACAGGGGGTGTTCTGCTGTGAAGATATCTTAGTACATTCAATATATCCTTTGTCCATTTAAGTAGCGTTCTTTCAGAGATTCTTCCCTGGCACTCTATTATTTTCAGTAAATTTGAGCCCGAAAAGTAGTCCATAACTATGTAATAATTATCCGAATCCTCTGTTAAATCAGCTATTCTTGGTAACATAGGATGGCTAAGATTTTTTAGTATTCCTATTTCATCCACATCAAAAGAAATCCAGCGGCTGCTTTTAGATAGAACTTTAATTGCCCAGAGATTATTTAATGCTATATTTTCTGCAAGATATACAGCTGAAGTGCCTCCCTCGCCCAAACATTCGACAATCCTATATTTCTCAGCAATAGTATCTCCTTTTATCATTATGACAACCTCAACAGTTACCAAGATTAAAGATTTCTGTCGGGTGAGGTGGTTAACTCGGAATGGGAGATATATCCTGCTGGCAATAATAATCCTTACCCGCCATCAAAAGATGAGGGAAATCTTAATTATCCTTACAAAATTTCACTTTTTAATGGTAGCTGTAAAGTATTGTAACATTTTGTTGAATTTATTACAATAGTATAATTATATGATATTTTAGTATTTTTATTTCATTGTATCCTAAATATGCAAATCAGCCGGAAGAATAAAGTCTTCCGGCTGATTAATTAATAAACTTTTTTTATCTTCTCTTCTTAAGCTCCTCCATAATCTCATCCCAGGTAAGGCCTTGGTTTACCAGCAGAACTGTAAGGTGATACAAAAGATCGGCTGCCTCATATCGGATTTCCTCCGGGGAATTGTTTTTAGCTGCAATTATTACTTCTGAAGCTTCTTCTCCGATTTTTTTGCAAATTTTATCTATACCCTTATCAAAAAGATAATTTGTATAGGACCCATCTCTGGGATTAGCCTTTCTGTCAGTAACAATGTAAAAAATCTCATCTAAAATATTGAATTTTTCGCTCATAACAAAATCCCTTCCTGTTATTTTAATCTGAACCTGCATTACTGCAAATACTTATCAAATCCAATTCTTATTACTCAAGACTCCTGAAAAAGCAGGTCCTGTTTCCTGTGTGGCATGCAGCCCCTTCCTGAATTACTCTGGCTAAAAGAGTATCACCATCACAGTCAACAGAAATTGAAACCAAGTTTTGAAAATGGCCTGATGTTTCACCCTTCAACCAGAGTTTCCTTCGGCTTCTGCTGTAATATACCATTCTTCTCTTTTCAAGAGTAAGCCTTAAAGCTTCCTCGTTCATCCAGGCCAGCATTAATACTTCTTTTGTATGCTGATCTTGAGTAATCACAGGTATCAGGCCTTTTTCATTATATGAAACGGCTTTCATAAAAGATTCCTTGTCCATATTCCAGCTCCTGGCATTGCTAATAAGCATAATTAATCTTTTGCTTTATAACTATTGTATCATTTTATATCAATTGTTTTAAGTTTTTCCCTTGAGATTATTTGCCTAATGGATTATAATACCACTATCTACATAAAGGGGCAGTGTTGTTAAAACGGGGTTATCAGATGCGTATATTAATTATGTCAGATACTGAAAGTGAATACATCTGGGAGCACTTTGATGCTGAGCATTTTGAGAATATTGATCTTGTGATTTCTTGTGGAGACCTGAGAAGCAACTATCTTTCTTATATTGCTAGCATGATTCATGCACCTGTATTCTATGTACATGGCAATCATGATACAGAATACATTGACAATCCTCCCGGAGGGTGCGACAGCATCGAAGATAAACTGGTTTTGTTTAAAGGTCTTCGTATACTCGGGTTAGGTGGCAGCATGAAATATGGCTATCATAGTAAGTATTCAGCTCCGCCGTTCCAGTATACTGAAAGACAAATGGCTAAAAGAATAAGGAAACTAAAATACCAGCTTTATTCAAAAAAAGGCTTTGATATCCTGGTTACCCATGCTCCGGCCTATGGAATCAATGACGGGGATGATATCTGTCATACCGGGTTCAAGTCCTTCGTGTCGCTGATAGATAAGTATAAACCCCGTTATTTCCTCCACGGTCATATGCACCTCAAGTTCGGACGAACCCCGCGTTTAGTTAAATACATAGATACAATGGTAATTGACGCAACCGGCTATTATATTTTAGATATCCCGGAATTGGAGTAAGATATATTTGCTTCTTTGGCAGTACAATCTTTCCTGCAGACAAATCCCAGCTGACAGAATGTTTTTCTGAAACTAATATACGATATGTTTTACAACCCAATACCCGTAAGTCTATTTATTATTTTCCTGATACACTCCGGAAAATTGTGAGTATAGATTAGATCTAAAAGACTGCTGCTTTGCTTAAGCGACATTATTAATTGTTCCCTGGTAATAAGATTATTCTCAAAAGCTATTGCCAGCTCATCCAAATCGATTATTTCAACCCGGCCGTCCGGCATTATTTTGATATCGGTAAGCAAATCATATAAATAATAAATATCAGCTTTTTTATCGAAATTGATATCAACAATATCGCAATACCAGTAAATAATTTCATTGTCCTGCCCAAAAAACGCACTTATCTTCCAGCCCTTCTCTAAAAAAACACATGATATACCGCTTTTTATATCATTTCTGGGTTTAATAGGAATCCATTTTGTAATGAGGTATTTATTATCACGATACAATAATTTATCTGAAGACAAATCAATAGTTTCAGGAGGGATATATCTGATGCGATATATTTTTGGCATTTCTTCCACCTCATCAGCTTTTTAATAATTATACATTAAAATTGGCAAAAACAATACAGTCCCTGTAATTTTAAGGCTATAGCTGGGTAATATGTTATAATTTTAAGGAAGAATTTGTATAAGGATGGTAATTCTGCAAATGAAAACGGTACCCCTGGATTTAAAGGAAAAGGTCAAGCCTTCTATGGCTAAAAACCCCGAAAAGAAATCCTGCAAAAACTGTATCAAGGGTAAACACATAGGTATTACCAATGATATCCTTTGCCGTGAAAAGGGTATAGTATCCCAGGACTACTGCTGCTTATCACATCAATATTTTGTAATGGATGATTTCAGAAAACTCGATTTTTACCGTTGCAGTGATTGTGAATTCTTTATATTCCACCCACATGAACACATAAATACATATGGTGTTTGCGAAATGTTTTCAGTAAGGAAATGCGATGGCAGTATGAAAAAAGCATGTTCCAGGTTTGTTCGCCGGAAGGAATACACGGCATAAACAAAGAAGGAAGGCTTTATGCCTTCCTGATATTTAATGCCAGCACATTATTAATCTGGTTGGGATAGTCGCACCTGCCTGTTGCAATAACTTTTGCCCCTCCTGCATTTGCCTCAAGAGGGAAAATTAATTTATTATAAAGAAAAAGGACTGCGTGTCCGGTTAATTATACTGCGCCTGTAGAGCAGGATAAAGTACGCCGCTTAAGGATACCCGCTCCCGCACAGGAATAAGAATAACAACCGGGCAAACAGCCCTCATATATTTTTTAACTTACTTCAACTTCGTTGATGTCCACATCAATATCCCGGTATTTTGAAAGACCTGTACCCGCAGGAATAAGTTTACCAATAATGATATTCTCCTTAAGACCAATTAACGGGTCAATCTTGCCTTTTATAGCCGCCTCTGTCAGAACCCTGGTGGTCTCCTGGAATGATGCAGCCGATAAGAATGACTCAGTGGCAAGGGATGCCTTGGTAATACCCAATAGTGCACGCTTTCCTGTTGCAGGTCTTAAACCCTGTTCTTCAGCAGATTTGTTCTTGTCTTCAAATTCAAACATATCAACAAGACTGCCCGGCAACATGTCGGTATCTCCGGAATCATCAATCTTTACCTTTCGAAGCATTTGACGGACAATAACCTCAATATGCTTATCGTTTATATCAACACCCTGAAGTCTGTAAACCTTCTGAACCTCCTGCAGAAGATATCTCTGCACAGCCTGGACACCTTTAATCTTCAAGATGTCGTGAGGGTTGACTGAACCTTCTGTAAGCTCGTCACCAGCTTCAATTTCTTCCCCGTCCATAACCTTAATTGAGGACCCATATGGGATAAGGTATGTTTTGACTTCGCCAGTCTCATTATTAACAACCTCTATCTCCCTCTTCTTCTTGGATTCCTTAATATGAACGGTACCTGCTATTTCGGATACTATTGCCAATCCTTTAGGCTTACGGGCTTCAAATAGTTCCTCAACACGGGGCAGACCCTGTGTAATGTCCTCACCGGCAACACCTCCTGTATGGAAGGTACGCATGGTAAGCTGGGTTCCCGGCTCGCCTATCGACTGAGCAGCGATAAAGCCAACCGCTTCACCCGCGTTGCATTTCTCGCCATTGGCCAGATTAATGCCATAGCATTTAGCGCAAACACCTACTCTGGAACAGCAGGTTAATACCGAACGGATACTTACTTTCTTATAACCGGCTTTCTCAATTTTTTCTGCAAGCTCTTCAGTTATAAGCTGATTTTCTTCAACAATAACCTCTCCGGTATTTGGATCGGTGATTTCCTTGGAAGAATACCGGCCAGTCAGCCGTTCAGCTAATCTTTCTATTGTTTTCCCGCTAATTACAATAGGTGAAATATCTATACCTTCATCGGTACCACAGTCCTCTTCACGGATAATAACCTCCTGGGCTACGTCAACCAGACGACGTGTAAGGTATCCCGAGTCAGCGGTACGAAGAGCTGTATCTGCCAGACCTTTTCTGGCCCCGTGGGTTGATATAAAGTATTCCAAAACGTTGAGACCTTCACGGAAGTTTGATCTTATTGGAATCTCAAGAGTCTCTCCGGAAGTATCTGCCATAAGTCCCCGCATGCCTCCTAATTGTCTGATCTGGTTGATATTACCACGGGCACCCGACTGAGACATCATGTACACAGGATTGAAACGGTCCAATGAGGCAATCAGAGCATTTTTAATATCCTCTGTGGTTTTGTTCCAGGCTGAAATAATAGCTCTCTTCCGTTCATCCCTGTTATACAGACCATTTTTATAATGTCTCTCGATTTCATCAACTTTTTTATCAGTCTCGTCCAAATACCTCTGTTTAACTTCAGGTATAGTCATATCGGTAACGCCAATGGTTACAGCACCCTTTGTCGAGTACTTAAATCCTAAGGTCTTGATTTTGTCAAGAACCTCAGCTGTCTTGTTGGAACCGTTGACATTAATGCAACGCTCAATAATCTTACCCAATTCCTTCTTGCCAACTAAGAAGTCAACTTCGAAATCAAACATAGTTTCTGGATTAGTTCTGTCAACATATCCCAGGTTCTGAGGTACAGCCTCGTTAAATATAATTTTTCCAACGGTGGTTTCAACAATCTTACTTTTCATAACACCGTCAACTTCTCTTTTAACTTTAACCTTAATCCGGGCATGCAGACTGAGTAAATTAGTCTGATAAGCCATTATGGCTTCTTCCGGGCTGCAGAAAGAATTACCCTCACCTATAACTCCATTGGTAACATTTCCATCCGCATCATATTCAGCCTTCTTTTCTATAGTAAGATAGTAGCTGCCCAATACCATGTCCTGAGTAGGAACAGTAACAGGTTTACCATCCTGTGGCTTTAACAGGTTGTTGGCCGATAGCATCAAAATTCGGGCCTCTGCTTGGGCTTCGGCTGATAAAGGAACGTGAACAGCCATTTGGTCTCCGTCAAAGTCTGCATTGTAGGCAGTACAAACCAGAGGATGGAGTTTAATTGCACGGCCCTCTACCAATACAGGTTCAAATGCCTGGATACCAAGTCTGTGCAGTGTAGGAGCACGGTTTAAAAGTACAGGATGCCCTTTTATAACCTCTTCCAAAACGTCCCATACTTCCGGCTTTACACGTTCAACCATACGCTTTGCGCTCTTTATATTATGAGCAAGGCCGCCTTCTACAAGTTTCTTCATAACGAAGGGCTTGAAAAGCTCCAATGCCATTTCCTTTGGAAGGCCGCACTGATAAATTTTCAGTTCGGGACCCACCACGATAACCGATCGACCTGAGTAGTCAACACGCTTTCCTAAAAGGTTTTGACGGAAACGGCCTTGTTTTCCCTTTAACATATCCGAAAGGGATTTTAACGGGCGGTTACCCGGGCCAGTTACAGGGCGACCACGACGACCATTATCAATAAGTGCATCTACAGCTTCCTGCAGCATACGCTTTTCATTTCTGACAATTATCTCCGGGGCGCCTAAATCCAACAATCTTTTGAGACGGTTGTTTCGATTTATAACTCTTCTGTAAAGGTCATTCAAGTCAGATGTGGCAAAACGTCCGCCGTCCAGCTGAACCATGGGACGCAGCTCAGGAGGGATAACAGGAACTACATCCAGAATCATCCATTCGGGTTTATTCCCCGATAGTCGGAATGCTTCTACGACTTCAAGGCGTTTAATAGCCCGGATTTTCTTTTGTCCGTTTGAGGTCTCTATTTCTTCCCTGAGCTCATTCGCATTTGTATCAAGATCCATTGTTGCTAGAAGCTCTTTAATTGCCTCAGCACCCATACCGGCTCTGAAATTACTTCCAAACTTCTCAATACTTTCCCGGTATTCTTTCTCGTTTAATACCTGTTTTTGAGAAAGAGGAGTGCTTCCGGGGTCAATAACAACATACGAAGCAAAATATAGTACCTTTTCAAGAGCTCTGGGAGACATGTCCAACAAAAGGCCCATACGGCTGGGTATCCCTTTAAAATACCATATATGAGAAACAGGAGCAGCCAGTTCAATATGCCCCATCCGTTCACGGCGCACTTTTGAACGGGTTACTTCTACACCGCACCTGTCACAGATTATCCCTTTATATCTGACTCGCTTATACTTACCACAATGACACTCCCAATCCCTTGTGGGACCAAAAATCCTTTCACAGAATAAGCCGTCACGCTCGGGTTTTAAAGTCCTGTAGTTAATGGTTTCAGGCTTCTTAACCTCTCCTCTTGACCATTCACGGATTTTTTCCGGGGAGGCAAGACCTATTTTTATAGCATCAAAATTGTTTAACTCAAACATCGCCTGTCCACCTCCTATATTTCATCATCAGCATTATCTTCATCTTCTATGCCGAGAATCTGTCCTACACTGTCCTCGTCCAGTTCTGCACCTTCCGGGATATCGCCGATGTCCAGTGAATCTATCTCAAACTCGTCGTCTATAATATTTTGACCTTCCTCGTCCTCCAGGTCAATGTAGGACATGGTCTCATCTTCACGCCCTTCAATATTGACATCAAGCTCTTCCATATCATCATAAACCGATTCTTTTATCTCAATTTCCTCACGCATATCGCTAAATACCTTAACATCCAGGGCAAGACTCTGAAGCTCCTTCATAAGAACTTTGAATGATTCCGGAATACCGGGTTCGGGTACATTTTCACCCTTGACAATTGCTTCATAGGTTTTAACACGTCCTACCACGTCATCGGATTTAACAGTAAGAACTTCCTGGAGAGAATAAGCTGCTCCATAGGCTGCCAGAGCCCAAACCTCCATCTCACCGAAACGCTGGCCGCCAAATTGGGCTTTTCCTCCCAATGGCTGCTGAGTTACCAATGAATAAGGTCCTGTTGAACGGGCATGAATCTTATCATCAACCAGGTGAGCCAATTTCAGGTAATACATATAACCTACTGTTACACGATTATCGAAAGGTTCCCCGGTTCGGCCATCATACAGAACAGTTTTACCGTCTTTCGGAAGTCCAGCCTTCTCCAGGGTTTCAAAAATGTCCTCTTCTCTTGCCCCATCGAATACAGGAGATGCAATCTTCCAGCCAAGAACCTTGGCAGCATAACCTAAATGCACTTCCAGCACCTGTCCGATATTCATACGGGAAGGAACACCCAACGGATTCAATACTATCTGTAAAGGGGTGCCATCAGGCAGGAAAGGCATATCCTCTATGGGCAGAATTCTTGAAATAACGCCTTTATTACCATGGCGTCCGGCCATTTTGTCGCCTACAGAGATTTTTCTCTTTTGAGCAATATAAACACGTACAAGCATATTTACACCGGGAGTCAGCTCATCGCCGTTTTCTCGGGTAAACACCTTAACATCGACAACAATACCTGATTCACCATGAGGAACTCTTAAAGAAGTATCACGGACTTCACGTGCTTTTTCACCGAATATAGCCCGCAGCAGTCTTTCTTCGGCAGTAAGTTCGGTTTCACCTTTAGGTGTAACCTTACCTACCAGAATATCGCCAGAACGAACCTCCGCTCCAATTCTGATTATTCCCCGTTCATCCAGATCCTTCAAAGAATCCTCGCCTACATTGGGTATATCACGGGTTATTTCTTCCGGACCCAGTTTTGTGTCACGGGCTTCTGATTCGTATTCCTCAATGTGAATTGAAGTATATACATCATCACGTACAAGTTCTTCGGAAATCAGGATGGCATCCTCATAGTTATAACCTTCCCAGGTCATAAACCCTACAAGAACATTCTTGCCAAGAGCGATTTCACCGTTATCAGTTGACGGTCCATCAGCTAAGACATCCCCTGCTTTTACCTTTTCACCTTTTCTGACGATAGGTCTTTGGTTAATACAGGTGCCCTGATTGGAACGCTTATATTTTAACAAATTATAATAATCTTTCAGACCATTGCTGGTTTTAACTACTATTTCGTCGGCTGTAACTTTTTCAACCACGCCGTCATTTTTCGCTATTACACACACGCCTGAATCCTTGGCTGCACGATATTCTATCCCCGTACCGACAATAGGAGTCTCAGGCTTTATCAGCGGAACTGCCTGACGCTGCATGTTTGAACCCATCAGAGCACGGTTGGCGTCATCGTTTTCAAGGAAAGGAATCATTGCGGTAGCAACTGAAACCAATTGTTTCGGAGAAACATCCATATAGTCTATCTTTTCTTTATCAACTTCCAGAATCTGATCCTGGTAACGACAGCCTACACGCTTGCTTATGAAGTACCCGTCATCATCCAGAGGCTCGTTTGCCTCTGCCACCATATAGATATCCTCAACATCAGCAGTCATATATTCAGTTATATCGGTAACCTGCCCGTTTACTACCTTACGATAAGGAGCTTCAATAAAACCATATTCATTAATACGGGCATAGGTGCTTAAAGAACCAATCAGGCCGATATTAGGACCTTCAGGAGTCTCTATGGGACACATACGACCATAGTGAGAATGGTGAACGTCACGAACCTCAAAACTTGCACGGTCACGGGAAAGTCCTCCGGGACCCAATGCACTTAAACGACGCTTATGTGTCAGCTCGGCCAAGGGATTTGTCTGATCCATAAACTGGGATAATTGGCTGGACCCAAAAAACTCTTTTATTGCAGCTGCTACAGGGCGAATGTTTATAAGAGCCTGCGGGGTAACCGCATCAATATCCTGAATAGTCATTCGCTCTCTTACAACCCTTTCCATACGGGCAAGCCCTATGCGGAACTGATTTTGCAGAAGCTCTCCAACAGAGCGCAGGCGACGGTTGCCTAAATGGTCAATATCATCTATATGCCCAATTCCGTGGTCAAGATTAAGAATATAATTGACAGTTGCAACTATGTCTTCCTTGGTAATATTCTTAGGCATCAGAGCATCACTGTTTTCTTTAAGAATCGCAATAAGTTGAGATTCATCGGCATCTTTGTTTTGGTCCAGAATTGTTTTAAGTACATCATAGCGAACCTTCTCGTTTATTCCAGCCAATGCCGGATCAAACGGAATATAGTCTTTAATATCAACTGTAAGATTGCCTGTAACCTTTACCGATCTGCCTTCCACATCGACATGAACGGTATTAATGCCGGAATTTTGGATTTCCCATGCCATTTCCTCACTTATTTCCCGACCGGCCTTAACCAAAACCTTTTTACTGTTTATATCCTTAATATCCTCAGCAGCTATCTGATTACGGATACGATTTGCCAGTGCCAACTTTTTATTGAACTTATAACGCCCTACATTAGAAAGATCGTAACGTCTGGGATCAAAAAATAAATTGTTTAGTAAAGTAGAAGCGCTTTCTTCGGTGGGTGGCTCTCCGGGACGTAAACGTTTGTATACTTCGAACAGACCCTCTTCTCTGCTCTTTGTTCCATCTTTTGTTATGGTGGCCAGTAGCTTGGGCTCTTCTCCCAACAGGCCAATCAGCTCAGCATCAGTCCCATACCCCAACGCGCGTAAGAACTGAGTAATGGGCAGCTTTCTTGTCCGGTCAATTCTAACATAAATAACCTCAGCTGAGTCTGTTTCATATTCAAGCCAGGCTCCCCGGTATGGAATAACAGTATTTGAAAAAAGATTGTTTCCATGCTTATCCTTCTCCTTGGAGTAATATACGCCGGGAGAACGAACCAGCTGGCTTACGATAACACGCTCTGCTCCGTTTATGACAAAGGTTCCTGTCTCGGTCATCAGCGGGAAATCGCCCATAAATATTTCCTGTTCCTTAACCTCACCGGTTTCCTTATTAATAAGGCGAACCTTAACTTTTAAAGGTGCGGAATAGGTTGTGTCTCTCTCCTTGCATTCTTCAACCGAATACTTAATATTATCGGTCTCCAGAGTGTAGCCGATAAATTCCATAATCAGATTACCGGTGTAATCGGTGATAGGAGATACATCTTTTAATACATCTTTCAAGCCCTCTTCAAGAAAGTACTGGTATGAGTTCTTCTGAATCTCAATCAGGTTTGGCATGTCAAGGACTTCTTTGATGCGAGCAAAACTCATCCTTTTTGTTCTGCCCGTTTTTACTTCATGGACCATTAATAATCACCTCGTATGAACTGCATATTTTGGTGTAAAAGACATAAAAATATAGATGGGGGGAAACGAATCCATTCTGGTTAAAGCTAATTTTTGCAAGTTATAGACTCGTGTAAAAACTTCAAGATATCATTCTCCCGATCTATTTTTTTCATCTTAAAGATTATTGACATGTATTGTATCATTCATACAATTGTGCTATTATATTATAAAAATAATGGTACAGATGCACAACAAAACGTGTATAATACAATACCTGTATATATAATAATGCAGTTTTTAATTGTAACATATGGGTTGACCAAAGTCAACCTGATATATCGGTTTTTTCTAAAAACTTTTTCTTTTCTATTGAGTTTAAATTCTTATTCAACTTTGATTTCAAATCTTTCGAATAATACAGGGTTAATAAACTGATCAGCATTAAAGGAAGTTCTCCTGTATCTTACATATTCACGGGTATTCTTTGACAGCCAAAGCGGTACCTCAATCTGCAACAGGCTACAAACTCCAACAAGACTTTTTTCCAGCCTTTCCTGGTAGGAGCCTTCATTGTCATCAATTTCATAAACCTGCTCTGATAATACTGTTGTGCCTTTTATAAGTTTACCTACGGTACGCATAATAATTACTCCCTTTGATCAGTAGAAAACTTCCATTAAATACAAACCTTGCGGCGGTGCAGTTACACCTATTGAATTACGCTGCTGGTCTCTTATGGCTTCCTCAATTACTTCGGGGCTGAAACGCCCTTTCCCTATATCAACCATGGTTCCCACCATAATTCTGACCATATTATAAAGAAAACCGTCCCCTTTTGTATCATATATTAAAAATTGCCCGTCCCTGTGCCATTGAGAGTGAAATATTGTCCTGTCAAAAGTCTTTACATTATGGCCTGAAGCACAAAATGCTTTAAAGGATTGATGACCGATAAAATAATCAGCAGCTTTTTTCATAGCATCAAAATCCAGGTCTTCCCGGACATGCCATGCTTTATCGGCCAATAAAGCTGATTTTTGGGGTCTGTTTATGATTATATACCTATAATGCTTCCCTTTAGCCGAAAATCGGGCATGAAAATCGTATTCTGCTTCTTCCGACTTTATTATGGATACATCGTCGGGAAGATATGAATTTAGTGCTGGAGTGAATTTTTCGGCAGGTATAGATGAGTTGGTAATGAAGCTGGCCACCTGGCCGCAAGCGTGTACTCCTGCATCAGTCCTTCCTGCCCCCTCCGGCATTACATCCTCTTTTGTGAGCTTTTTTATGGCTTTCGCCAGAACCTCCTGTACAGAAAGAGCATTTTTCTGGTACTGCCATCCATGGTAACCCGAGCCGTCATATTCAATTACCAGTTTTATTTTTCTCATTCTGTTAACCTCAAATCAGCGCTGTCATCTGGGGACTTTTTGTCATTTAAGACCTTCACTGTCATTGCTATGAATACGCCATGTGGAACCTTTAGCCGATGTCATGCGTGCCGCTCAGGAATTTCATCCGGAAATTATTCGCGCCGCTACGCAGTCCATGCTCCGCTTCACGCATGACATCGGCAGCGGTTCCTCCCTACTTAAATTCATTTATGTGATATGGATATCGCGAAGAATCTTGCGCCTGCCTTGTACAGTTTAACTTTATATGGTGCCGTGAGTGATGTCTATATTTTACATCCTCTTGGAAATAAGTGCCGCTCCGACAATTCCCGCATCATTTCCCATTTTGGCTGTAACAATCTGTGTATTTTTTAAGTCTCCGACAAAAAATGTTCTTCCTTTCATCTTCTCCCTTAAAGGAGCAAGAAGGTTTTCTCCCTCTTTAGAAACACCACCGCCAATTGCAATAACATCAGGCTGAAATATATTCACTATGTTGGCAAGGCCTTCAGCCAGTATGTCTATATAGCGGTCAACTACTTTTATTGCCGTTTCATCACCTAATTTTGCTGCATCAAACACGGTCTTTGCATCTATCTTATCCATATCATTATCTACAAGCTCTAAAATCTTGGACGATGGATTCTCCAAAGCTGCCGCTTTAGTTTGCCTGATGAGGGCAGTAGCAGAAGAATATGCTTCCCAACAGCCATTTCTTCCGCAGGTGCAGGCTTCACCGTTCATGCATAAAACAATATGGCCTAATTCAGCAGCAGCACCGTTAGACCCTATGTAAAGTTTATTATTAATGATTATACCCCCGCCTATGCCAGTTCCAATGGTAATAAGCACCGCATAATCCAAACCTTTTGCAACCCCAGCAATGCTTTCGGCAACAGCCGCACAGTTGGCATCATTCTCGACATAGACCGGCACCGATATAACTTTCTGAATCGCATCCCGAATATCAACATATCTGAAACCTAAATTAAAGTTAGCAATAATAACGCCCCGTTCTCTGTCCAATGAACCGGGACTTCCGATACCTACGCTACAGATGTCAGCTTCAGAAATGTTTGTATCCTCCAGCAACATTTTTATTATCCTGCATATGTCATTAACAATTTCCTCGCTTTTTCTTGTTCTGCCAGTAGGTATGCTATGTTTTTTTATGATTCTGCCATCTTCGTCTACTATACCTGCTTTAATTTTGGTACCCCCAAGGTCTATCCCGATATAATACATCATTACCTCCTTGAAAAACAATGGTAGGCTAAGCCTTAATTTAATTAAATTATATGATATAATAGAGCATAGTCAAGTTTGTTTATAATTATATAATAAACGAAAGGCAGAGCTTTATGATATACGGAAAAAATGTGATACTGAGAACTGTATACCCACATGAGATAGAACATATTTATCAGCTTATAACCCACATTAATTCCAAGGGACCATTTTGGCATCTGAACATTCCATCGGCTAAAGAATTTATAAAGGAATACGATCGTACCGGGTTCTGGGGTATGGAGGAAGGGCGTATGTTAATACTCTCCACACAAGAGGAATACATGGGCGAGCTTCTATATTTCAAAGGTTTGGATTATCAGTCCGGCTATGAGGTCGGTTATGAGCTGTTTGACTCAAGATTTGAAGGTAAAGGTTATATGAGCGAAGCATTGCTTATATTCTGCGCCTATCTGTTTTCTATTCGTCCCATTAACCGCATCCAGGTAAACGTCATGGAAGGAAATGTCGGCAGTGCAAGAGTTGCCGAAAAGTGCGGCTTCTCATATGAAGGTACAATGAGAAAGGCAACATTTAATCAGGGAAAATACCATAATCTGCGACTTTATTCGCTCCTTCGCGAAGAATGTCCCCCATTGCATGAATTAATTAAAAAGCTCCATACAATGTCTTAGACAATGTTCATAAGGTTTTGTGAATTAAATTTTTATAAAAGGTTCAAAATATCTGCTGGATTGTATATTCTTTCAGAAGGGCTTAATGATCATGATTTCCCAGCTGATAATCAGGACCTTTTTCATATATATTGTAGTTGTAATTACAATGCGAATTATGGGTAAACGGCAGATAGGTGAACTTCAGCCTTTTGAATTCGCTATTGCGGTTATGATTTCTGATCTTGCTGCAATTCCCCTGGCCGATGAAAGCAAAGATCTATATCATGCTGTTATACCTATTGCTGTATTAGTAGTATGTCAGGTTTTTATTTCTTTCTTATCAATTAAAGGTGTACGAATAAGAGAGGTTGTCTGTGGAAAACCGGTTCTCCTTATCAGGGATGGCAAAATACTTGAAAAGAATATGCGTAAGGAGATGTACACCATTAATGATCTTTTGGAACAGCTGAGATTCAATAGTATTCAGAGTGTAAATGATGTTGAATACGGAATTCTGGAAACCAATGGCCAGTTGAGTGTGCTTTTAAAGTCAAACAAACGGGCAATAACCCCTGAGGACCTGAATATTGATCTTCCGCCGGAATCCTTCGACCGGGATATCATTATCGATGGGAAACTTATGGGAAGGACGTTAGAGAGACTGCATCTGAAAAGGGAATGGGTCGACAATGCTTTAAAAGAGTTTGGTATAAATGATTATAAGCAGGTCTTTTATGCATCAGTGGATAATAATATGAAACTATTTGTTCAAAAAAAAGGAGAATACTTAGAATAAGGCTCCTTCAGCTAACGATTAGAGCTTAACAGACTTTCAACAATAGCTTTCATTATCTCAATCTCTATTTTCTTTACATCTATTTTATCAATTATTTTTTTTATGCTCTCAGGGTATTTAACAGTAACTTTTGGCGGCTTTCTCTCAACCGATACAACTTCATCAAAAAATTTATTAATACCGTCATTATATGAAACCTTCACAACAAAGTATGGATCAAAGCTTTCATTTCTTATTACCTCTGCTCTAATGTTAGTCTTCAATGTAAATCCCCCGCAAATATAATAATATCTCTTAATTATAATCCTAACTTTTTTATTAAAAATTATCAATAATAATTGATAGTATTATAAATAATTTCACAGAAAAAACCGTCCACTGAATATTATGCCTAACAAAGCTATCCCGGCTAAACTTACTGAAAAATCCAGTTTCGAATAGTGAATCTCCTTAAGCCTGGTCCTTCCCTTCCCCCCGCGATAACATCTGGATTCCATTGCTTCTGCTAATTCATCGGCTCTCTTAAATGCACTTACAAATAGCGGAACCAGAACCGGGATAAAGCTCTTTATTCGTGAAAAAATGCTGCCGGTATCAAAATTTGCACCCCGTGATGCCTGTGCTTTCATTATCCGATTGGTTTCATCAAGTAAAGTAGGGATAAACCTCAAAGCTATGGACATCATCATTGCTATTTCATGAGCCGGAACTCCTATCCTCTCAAAAGGTTTTAATAGTTTTTCTATTCCGTCTGTCATAGTCATAGGGGTTGTTGTAATTGTCATCAGCGAAGCTGTTATTACCAGCATCAGCAACCTTAAAAACAGCTTTATTGCTGCAAATATTCCCTCATAAGTTACCTTTACAGGCCCGATTTCAAAAACAGGTGTTCCGCCTGTAAAGAATATGTTCAATACTGCAGTTATGGCCAGAATGAATAATAAAGGTTTCACACCTTTAATTGATTGCCTGATGGGAACGCCGCTTATTAACAGAAGTAAAAGAATAAATAATCCCATCATCAAATATTCGGCCCATGATTCTATTAAAAATGTTGCCACCATAAGCAATGTGGTCCAAAATATTTTTGTTCTCGGATCAAGGCGATGGAGGATTGAATTACCAGGAATATATTGACCTAATGTAATATTATCTATCATTATTCCATCCCCCCCGTCTCAGCATCAATCACACCTAAAATTGAGTCCCTGGCCTCCTCTACTGTCAACACAGTCTTAGGAAGATTATAACCTAAATCATGAAGTTCCCTGAATAGATCAGTTATTTTAGGAATATCAAGATTATAACTTCTTAATTCTTCATATCTCGAAAAAACATTTGAAGCAGTATCGCAGAAAACCAGTCTGCCTTTGTTCATTACAGCTACACGGTGGCAAAAAGCTGCAATTTCCTCCATATTATGAGATATTATTATTATGGTGGTTCCTTCCTGTTGATTAAGCCTGGAGAGTATTTTAAAGACTTCTAAACTGCCTTGAGGATCCAAACCAGCGGTGGGTTCATCAAGTATCAGTACCTTAGGTTTCATTACCAGAACACCGGCAATTGCCACTCTTCTCTTTTGCCCGCCGGAGAGCTCAAAAGGTGACTTATCAAGGAGCTCCGGTGATATCCCTAAAAGATCAATTACATGAAATACTCTTTTTTTCATCTCCCGGGCATCTATACCCAATCTTGTCAGGCCAAAAACAATATCCTTATATACAGTTTCTTCAAATAACTGATGCTCAGGATATTGAAAAATTAGCCCTACTTTCTGCCGAAGCTCTTTAAGATCCTTTCCATCTGCCTTAAGGCCGTCCACCTCAACAGTTCCGGAAGTAGCCTTTAAAATACCGTTAAAATGCTGGACCAGTGTAGATTTTCCCGAACCGGTCTGCCCTATAATACCAAGAATCTCACCTTTGTTTACTGTCAGGTTAATACCATTCAATGCCTTTTGTTGGAAAGCAGAACCTTGCATATAAATATGGCTTAAATCCCGGACTTTTATTATTGGGCTATCCGGATTATATTCTTTTTCAGTTTGGTTGGAAGATGAGATTAATCTTTTGCTGTTTTTTCTTTTTATAAGACGTCTTATGGTATTAACCATTTCATCTTTATTCAAAGGAAGTACATCCATTCTTACTCCGCTTTTTCTTAAATCATAAGCTAAAGCGGTTATTTGAGGCACATCAAGTCCCGCTTTTCTTAGTTCTTCAACATTCTCGAAAATCTGCCTTGGAGTTCCAGCTAATACAAGTCTGCCGTCTTCCATAACCATAACAAGGTCAGCTTCCACAGCCTCTTCCATATGGTGCGTAATATGCACAATAGTAATGCCTTTTTCCCGGTTCAGTTTCTTTAAGACAACCATAACCTCTTTACGGCCACGGGGATCCAGCATTGATGTAGCTTCATCAAGAACAATGCATTTTGGTTCCATTGCGAGTATACCTGCTATTGCAATTCTCTGTTTCTGGCCACCTGAAAGCATGTGGGGTGAGTATTCACTGTATTTCTCCATATCAACCATTTTTAGTGAATCATCCACTCTTTTTCTTATCCCGTCAGGAGAAATCCCCAAATTTTCGGGGCCGAAGGCCACATCCTCTTCAACTGTTGTAGCCACAATCTGATTATCCGGATTCTGAAAAACTAAACCTAAGGTTCTTCTTACTTCCCAAATAAGTTCATCATTATGGGTATCAATACCGTCAATAATAACGGTGCCTTTCCCGGGAATCAGAAGACCATTTAAGAGTCTTGCCAAAGTTGACTTTCCCGAACCGTTTCGTCCCAGCACAACAACAAATTGACCTTGCTTAATAGACATAGAAACGCCTTTGACAGCCTGTACAGCAATGCCATCTTCATTTTGTGTCATATATTCATAATAAATATTATCAGTTTTTATCATATCATTCATATAATCCACCGTATAACAAAAGTCAGCAGTGCCAGCTGTGCTTTTAAGTAAATCTACTGCTCTTTGGCAATTGCCTTATAAAATACATAACCGAGTGAAGGGGCTTATAATTTTTACTTTTTCTATCTTCCCTTAAGAGCGGCACCATCGATACTTTCGCTTCTACCCTCTAAAAGCGAATAATGGAGAACGGTACACTCCGCTCTCCATTATCATAATCAGTTACTTTTTTGAATTAGACTAATTCAAGCACTACAACTTCGGCACCGTCGCCACGTCTTGCCCCCATTTTGTAGATACGGGTGTAACCGCCTTTTCTATCCTTATACTTAGGAGCAATCTCATCAAACAATTTGTTTGTCAGGCTTATGGTATTACCATTTTCATCTTTAACTCTGTAGACCCAGTTCATGATGAGACGTCTTGCAGCCAATCTTGAGGGACCGTCAACTGTTTTTAGTTCAGTCTTAGTTTCTCTCTCAACTACTTCATACTTATTACCGTTCTTTGAGGTTACGGTTTTAAGTATTTTACGCCCTTTGCTGTCTACTACCGGAGCACTGACTGTTACATTTTTAGGAGCTGTAAAATTATCACATTCTCTAACAGCAAGTGTAATTAGCTTCTCAACTATGTTTTTAACTTCCTTTGCTCTGGTTTCGGTTGTCTCTATACGACCATGCTGGATCAGAGAGGTTACCAGATTTTTTAAAATTGCCTTACGTTGATCTGTAGGTCTTCCTAACTTTCTATGAGCAGGCATTTCGTTTCCTCCCCTTACGTATTATTATTAATCATCATTACTTGCAAGTTTCAAATTTAAAGCATCAAGTTTTGATACTACTTCTTCAAGTGATTTACGCCCAAGATTCCTGACCTTCATCATTTCTTCCTCGGTTTTGCTTATAAGATCATCAACAGTATTTATACCGGCTCTCTTCAAGCAGTTGTAAGAACGAACTGACAGGTCAAGCTCTTCAATTGTCATCTCAAGAATCTTGTCTTTTTCGGGTTCTCCCTTTTCCACAAGAATCTCTGCATTCTTAGCTCTATCTGTTAAGTCAATAAATAGTTTGAGATGATCGCTCAAGATTTTTGCACCTAGACTAATTGCTTCATCGGGTGCGATGGAACCATCTGTCCATACTTCAATACTCAGCTTGTCATAATCAGTCACCTGGCCGACACGTGTATCTTCTACAGTATAATTAACCTTAGTAACAGGTGTATATATAGAATCTACAGGTATTACGCCTATTGGTTGATTAGAAAGCTTGTTCTTATCAGCTGGTGCATAGCCGCGTCCATGATTGACATTGATTTCCATAAAGAATCTGCCGGCACCGCTTAGTGTGGCTATATGCAATTCGGGATTCAATATCTCAACATCTGAATCGGCTTTAATATCAGCAGCTGTAATTTCACCTTCACCCTCAAAGTCAATATACAGGGTTTTGGGTTGGTCACTGAAAAGTTTCAAACGAAGCTCTTTAATATTGAGAATAATTTCGGTCATATCCTCAATTACACCGGGTATGGTAGTAAATTCATGCAGTACACCGTCTATCTTTATAGAGGTAACAGCTGCACCCGGTAATGAAGAAATCAGAATCCTTCTCAAAGAATTCCCCAAAGTTGTACCATATCCTCTTTCAAGTGGCTCTATGACAAACTTTCCATATTTGCTGTTTTCAGCGCATTCTATACACTCAATCCTAGGCTTTTCTATTTCGATCATCTGTCAACCCTCCTTGGGTTATTTTTATAAAAGGGTAATGGCTTTTTATTACTTGGAGTACAACTCAACAATGAGATGCTCCTGAACATTAAGATCAATATCTTCTCTTTCCGGTAAAGCAACTACCTTACCATTGAGATTCTCCTGATCAACTTCAAGCCATTTTGGAACCACCTTAGCGCCTGTTATGTCGAGGATTTCCTTAAAGCGCACTGATTTCTTACTCTTTTCACTCACTTCAATGGTGTCACCCACTTTAACAATATAAGACGGAATATTAACTTTCTTTCCGTTCACATTAAAATGTCCGTGAGTAACAAGTTGACGAGCTTCGGCTCTGGTTGTTCCAAACCCTAATCTGTATACAACGTTATCTAGTCTGGTTTCAAGTAATTGCAACAGGTTTTCACCTGTAACTCCCTTTTTGCGGTTTGCAATCTCAAAATATTTTCTGAACTGGCTCTCCAATAGGCCATAAAATCTCTTGGCCTTCTGTTTTTCACGAAGCTGAATTCCATATTCCGACAGCTTCTTTCTCTGAGCGCCATGCTGGCCCGGCGCATAAGGTCTTCTGCCTATTGCGCATTTATTTGTATAGCATCTTTCACCCTTTAAGAAGAGTTTTTGTCCTTCTCTTCGGCAGAGTTTACACGATGCATCTGTATATCTAGCCATCTATCCTTACACCTCCATTAAACTCTTCTTCTCTTAGGCGGTCTGCAACCGTTATGAGGAATAGGGGTTACATCCTTAATAGAACTAACCTCTAGTCCAGCCGCCTGAAGTGCACGGATTGCCGCCTCACGACCGGATCCTGGGCCTTTTACATAAACCGAAACCGTTTTCAGACCGTGCTCCATAGCAGCCTTTGCAGCTGTTTCAGCAGCCTGCTGAGCAGCAAAAGGTGTGCTCTTTTTGGAGCCTCTAAATCCAAGTCCTCCAGCACTTGCCCATGAAAGAGCATTACCCTGGACGTCGGTTAAGGTCACAATTGTATTGTTAAAAGAAGAACGAATGTGGGCTGCGCCACGCTCTATGTTTTTCTTCTCTTTTCTTTTTCTTGATCTTCTAACAACTTTAGCTGCTGCCATTTATATATCGACCTCCCGATTATTTCTTCTTGTTGGCAATAGTCTTTCTTGGGCCTTTACGAGTTCTCGCATTGGTCTTTGTTCTCTGACCGCGAACAGGTAATCCCATTCTATGCCTGATTCCACGATAGCATCTTATTTCTGTAAGACGCTTTATATTAAGTGCAACCTCTCTTCTAAGGTCGCCCTCCACTGTATATTCCTTTTCAATAGTATCTCGGAGCTTCGCGATCTCATCATCTGTAAGATCACGTACACGTGTATCCGGGCTGATCCCCGTTTTTCCCAAAATTTCATTGGAACGGGTTCTTCCTATCCCGAAGATATACGTAAGGCCGATTTCTACTCTTTTTTCTCTTGGCAAGTCAACACCTGCGATACGAGCCAAATTACTACACCTCCGATTGGTATTTGTCTAACCTGAATAGTTTTTTCTTAATTCTTATTTATTGATTCTTGTTATATATTAAAAATTCTCCTACTTATATCATGACAAATTCCTTTGTCAGATCAGCCGCTTTTCAGAGAATCTGTATGCTCAATACTATGCAACAAATATGCAACCGGCAGGAGCATTAAGCTGCCGGCTGCCATGTTACTACCCTTGTCTTTGTTTATGTTTCGGGTTTGCACATATAACCATAACCCGTCTTTTTCTGCGGATAATTTTGCACTTTTCGCAAATCTTCTTAACTGATGGCTTTACCTTCATGATTGACCCTCCTGTCATCTATGGCTTCCAAATTACTTGCCTCTCCACGTAATACGTCCGCGAGAAAGGTCATATGTTGACATTTCAACTGTTACCCTATCACCCGGAAGAATACGGATGTAATTCATTCTAAGTTTACCCGATATATGTGCGAGAATTACATGACCATTCTCAAGCTGAACCTTGAAATTCGCATTTGGAAGGGCTTCCAATACCGAACCTTCCAGTTCAATTACGTCTTCCTTTGACAATCCAATACCCCCTCGCTTACTCTGTGCTACTCATTATAATCATCTATAGCTTTCTGAAGATCAGTATTAAGTAACTTTTTCTTCATAGTAACTATTGTTCTTATTTCCTCAGCAACCCTGTTAGTTATATTAAGATGCTTGAGTTTCTTTTTCTTAGGGTTTTCTACCCGTCTATACTCACCATCTGCAATTAATACATGCTGGTCATCATATATACCAATAATAATAAAAAGTTTGTCTTTGTCCCTACCCGT
This sequence comes from Clostridiaceae bacterium, assembly GCA_012839205.1. Taxonomy (GTDB): domain Bacteria; phylum Bacillota; class Clostridia; order DSM-8532; family DSM-8532; genus DTU059. The sequence continues at coordinate 21,482 of DUNT01000050.1, read as the reverse complement.
TTTTGACCAGGCATAACGGCCTATTATAGTATCCAAGTATTCTTCCCCTATCCTGAATTATAATAAAGTCATAATAGACGAAAAACGCTTTAACTCGCGCTTTTAAGCCATTTGCAAAACAGCCACAACTGCGCCAATTATATATTGTATAACAATTTCAAGTCTATTTCAAGATTATTGACTTAATTTCTTAATATTAATATAATCTGGTCAATATTACCGGACCATTCGGTGTAACTGCTATTGTATTTTCATGATGAGCTGATAGCTTTCCATCAGCGGTTACCACTGTCCACTTATCATCCAGAACTTTCACGCGCCAGGTTCCTATGTTAATCATCGGTTCAATAGCCAGTGTCATTCCGTTGGACAGTCTTACACCCTTTTCATATGTTGCATAATTAGGAATCTGAGGCTCCTCATGCATCTCTGTTCCTATGCCATGTCCTACATAATCCCGGACTACTTTATAACCTTTCCCTTCAGCGTATTTCTGAACGGCAACCGAAATATCCCTTATCCTGTTACCTTCGACAGCTTTCTCCATGCCGCGATTAAAAGCTTCCTGGGTGTGAAAAATCAAATCACTGGCTTCCCGTGAAACCTCGCCAACCGCAATTGTTCTTGCTGCATCCCCGTGGTAACCATCAAAAATTGCTCCTACATCAATACTGATAATATCGCCTTCTTGTAGAACTGTATTATCAGGAATCCCGTGTATTACCACATCATTCACCGAAGCACATATTGAACCCGGGAAAGGCTTCCCGCCGTAAGCAGAGGGGAACCCCTTAAATGACGGTATAGCACCTGACCTTTTAATTATTTTTTCTGCTTCTCTGTCAAGCTCAATAGTTGTTATTCCCGGCTCTATCAATTCCAGCATTCTTTGATGGACTAAGGCAACTATTTCACCTGCACGTTTCATTTTATCCAACTCTCGTTGGGATTTAATGACAATCATTTTATTCCTCTAAGTTAATCTGTCTTTTTCAGGCTGTCCAGTATTTCTCGGGTTGTAACCTCAATAGGCTTTGATCCGTCAAAATTCATAGTCAGCCCTTTTCCCTGATAGTAATCAACCAACGGACTGGTTTGTTTGTGATAAATCTTAAGCCTCTCTTTTATAGTCTCTTCCTTATCATCGTCACGTATATAAAGAGACCTGTTGCAGACGTCACAAACACCTTCAGTCTTTGGGGGATTATTATCAATGTGATATGTCCTGCCACAGGAACACATCCTTCTTCCCGACAGCCTCTTTACTATAATGCTGTCTTCCACCGTAATGTTGATTACAACTTCAACCTTTTTACCCAGCCTTTCAAGCATCTCATCAAACATACGGGCTTGAGGTATTGTCCTTGGGAAACCATCCATAATAAATCCGGAGGCACAATCCTCTTCATTTAGTCTGCTTGCTACTATATCGGTTGTTACATCATCGGGAACCAGCTTGCCTGAATCAATATATCTTTTTGCCAATACCCCGAGATTAGTTCCACCTTTTATATGAGCCCTGAAAATATCCCCTGTTGAAATATGGGGTATTTTAAGAGTTGCTGATAAGACTGCTGCCTGTGTTCCTTTGCCTGCTCCCGGTGGACCTAAAAGTATAATTTGCATATAACATTCCTCTATAATCAGTGTTACTGGTAATTTATACCCATTTAATAACTATTTTATTGCTTGCTTCTATTCGGTGCAAAAGCGGATGGTAATATAATCATCCGCTGCTGCCACCATCATTCTTTATTCAAGAAATCCTTTATAATGTCTCATCATGAGCTGTGATTCAATTTGTTTAGCTGTTTCCAGAGCCACACCTACCATAATCAGCAAAGATGTTCCGCCAAATCCCATACGTATCCCAGTAATTAGCTCTAAAACACTTGGAAGTACGGTTATTATGGCCAGGAAGAAGGCTCCGAACCATGTAATACGATTTAGTACCTTGGTGATATAATCACTTGTTGGTTTTCCCGGACGAATGCCAGGGATAAAACCACCATTTTTACGTATATTATTGGCAACTTCTACCGGATTAAATGACATCATTGTATAGAAGAACGTAAAGAATATTACAAGTAATGCCATTACCAGCATATATAGCGGATTACCACTGAAATCTCTTAAACTTATAAGAAACTTGCTTGTAGTATTCGGCGCTACAAGACCTATGATTGTAGGGATGAATGCCAGAATGGATGATGCAAATATAACTGGCAACACTCCGGCCAAATTAACCTTCATAGGAATGTGAGTGCTTTGCCCGCCATACATTTTACGGCCTACAACACGCTTTGCATATTGTACCGGTATCCTTCTTTCTGCCTGGGTTACAAAAACTACGAATACAACCACTGCAACAAATACCAATACAATTGCCAGCACTATAAGTGCACCTACCGCAAGACGGCCGTCTGCTGCATACATCTTGATTATATTATAGAGAGTATTGAACGCATATGGTCCTCTGGATATAATATTAACAAAAATAATCAGTGAAATACCATTTCCTATGCCATACTCATTTATCTGTTCACCCAGCCACATAATAAAAGCTGTGCCTGCAGTTAATGAAAAAGTGATGGTAAGGTAGGATAATATACTGGGTCTCGCTATTGCATTACCGAAACCAATATACATAAAGGTTGCCTGCAGAAAACCTAAAATAACGGCACCATATCTTACCCATTGAGCCAGCTTCTTTCTTCCTTCTTCGCCTTCTTTCTGCATTCTTTCCAGTGCAGGAATTGCGACTGTCAGGAGCTGAATTATAATAGAGGCATTAATATATGGTGTTATGGACATTGCGAATATACTGGCGTTTTCAAAAGCGCCGCCGCCTATTATGTTCATGAAACCAAAAAGGCCACCTTGCTGGCCAACCAAACCGGCAAGGACACTTCTGTCCATACCGGGTATGGGTACGTAAACCCCTAAACGATACACCAACAGTAACAGAAATGTTGCAATTAATTTCTTCCTTATGTCAACAACGCGCCAAGCACTTTTAATAGGGGCGAAGATATTCTCCATCCTAAATCACCTCAGCCTTTCCTCCTAAAGCTTCTATCTTTTCTGAAGCTGTTTTTGTAAATCTCGCAGCTTTGACAGTAAGCTTTTTAGTAAGGTTACCGGTACCGAGAACGACAATGCCGTCATTAACTTTACTGATGATGCCTTTTTCTTTTAACAGTTCTGCAGTAACCTCTGTGCCATTTTCAAAACTCTCAAAATCTGATAGTTTAACTTCGGTATACTCTTTTCTGAATACAGAGTTGTTGAATCCTCTCTTTGGTATTCTTCTGAAAAGGGGCATCTGCCCGCCTTCAAACCCGGGTCTTACGCCGCCGCCTGATCTGGAATTCTGGCCCTTGTGGCCTCTGCCGGCAGTCTTGCCATCTCCTGATCCGGGTCCTCTGCCTTTGCGCTTTGGAGCATGTTTAGGTGCTCCAGGTTTTAATTCATACAGATTCACTGGGTGCACCTCCTTTATAATTCTTCAACTTCAACCAGATGTGATACTTTATTGATCATACCACGAATCTGGGCGTTGTCTTTTTGTACAACGCTTTGTCCTATTTTACGAAGACCAAGAGCAACCACAGTAGCCTTCTGATCTTCTTTAGATGCTATTGTACTCTTTTTAAGAGTAATTCTCAAATTGCCCATGAAAGCTACCTCCTATTCTAAAATTTCCTCAACGGTTTTTCCTCTCAGCCTCGCTACCATTTCCGCTGTCCTTAATTGGGAAAGCCCTTCAACAGTAGCATGTACCATGTTGGTAGGATTGTTTGAGCCTAATGATTTAGTATATATATCGCTAATTCCGGCAAGTTCCAGGACCGCTCTGACAGGTCCACCAGCGATAACACCGGTACCCTCTTTACCCGGCTTCAGCAACACTTTACCTGCACCGAATACTCCCATAGCCTCATGAGGAATTGTGGTCCCAACCCTTGGTACATAAATCAGATTCTTCTTTGCATTCTCTATTCCTTTACGGATAGCATCAGGAATTTCAGTAGCTTTTCCACTTCCTATTCCCACATGACCGTTTTCATCTCCAACAACAACAAGTGCACTGAATCTGAAGTTTCTGCCACCCTTAACAACTTTGGTGACACGACCAATATTCACAACCTTTTCTTTAAGGTCTAGAGTACTTGGATCAATTTTCTGCAATTTGTTCCCCTCCTTTTACTTTAGGATGTGATCAAAACTCAAGTCCGGCTTCTCTTGCGCCGTCTGCAAGTTCCTTAACTCTTCCGTGATAAAGATAACCACCTCTATCAAAGACTACATTCTTAATACCCTTTTCGACTGCTTTTGTTGCAATAAGCTTTCCTACTTCTCTAGCAGCTTCTTTATTGCCAGAGTACTTAAGCTTCCCTTTGAGAGCCTCATCCAAAGAGGATGCTGCAACCAGAGTGGTGCTGCTAACATCATCGATAATCTGGGCATATATATGTTTCGAACTCCTAAAGACACAAAGGCGCGGTCTCTCGGCTGTACCTCTTATTTTCTTACGAACTCGCGCATGCTTACGGAGTCTAATTTCATTTTTATCAATACGCTTAATCATCTAACACTCACTCCTTTCTCTTAACCTTTGCTCTTAGCGCCGGCTTTGCCTTCCTTACGGATGACAACCTCGTCAGAGTATTTGATCCCCTTGCCCTTATACGGTTCGGGTGGACGCTTTTTGCGAATCTGAGCTGCAACTTCACCAACAAGCTGTTTATCGGCACCCTTTACATGAATTGTATTCGGAGTGGGTACTTCGATTGTTATGCCATCGGGCTCTTCTATTTCAACCGGATGTGAATAACCAATATTCAGTGTTAGTTTTTTGCCTTGCTTCTGTGCTCTAAAACCTACACCAACGATTTCCAGACTTTTTTCAAATCCGTTTGAAACACCAGTCACCATGTTGTTGATAAGCGACCGGGTAAGGCCGTGGAGAGATCTGTTTAATTTCTCATCATTAGGGCGTTTTACAATTATTGTATTACCTTCTTTTTCAATAATCATGTTATTGTGAAAGCTTGAACTTAATGTTCCTTTAGGGCCTTTAACTGTAATGTTATTGCCCTCCAGCTTTACATCCACGCCCGCCGGTATTGCTATCGGCATTCTTCCTATACGCGACATAGTTTTTAACCTCCAGTCCTTATATTGTGAGTGTTTAGCCTTAAGCGGAACAAACACTTTTTTCAGGAACTTTTTTTATCATAATTATTAGTTGCTGTTTAGCAGATTATTTTCTTTAACCTGCCGGCTTTGAAAGCCAAACTTCAAAGCACTTAAATATACAGCAGTTATAGCTATTTGGTTTTGTATGGAATAATTACCATACGAATGCAAGTATTTCTCCGCCAATGCCGAGCTTTCTTGCAGTTTTATCAGTCATAACACCCTGTGATGTTGATACAATGGCAATACCCAGTCCGCCAAGAACCTTCGGGATATCGTCCTTTTGGGCATAAACCCTCAATCCGGGCTTACTGATTCTCTTAATTCCGGTAATAATGTTTTTCTTGTTATCCACATACTTAAGTGTTATTCTGATAATTCCCTGTTTTTTATCGTCTATTACAATAAAATCTCTGATATAACCCTCTTCAAGCAAAATCTTTGCAATCTGCTTCTTCAAGTTTGATGCCGGAACATCCACAGTCTGATGTTTTGCACTTGCGGCGTTCCTTATTCTTGTAAGCATATCTGCAATTACGTCAGTTGCATGCATTATTACAGACCTCCTTTCGCTCCTGTTACCAGCTTGCCTTTTTTACGCCTGGTATTTGGCCCTTATATGCTAATTCTCTGAAGCAAAGACGGCACACGCCGAACTTCCTCAAATATGCGTGAGGTCTGCCGCAGAGCTTGCAGCGATTATAATACCTGGTGGAAAACTTCGGCTCCCTTTGCTGCTTTATAATCATGGACTTTTTAGCCATATCAATACCTCCTTTAGCTCTTTCTGAACGGCATACCGAGAAGTGACAGCAATTCCTTTGCTTCTTCATCGGTCTCGGCAGTTGTAACAAATGTGATATCCATTCCATGGATCCTGTCGACATTATCATACTCAATTTCCGGGAAAATCAACTGTTCCTTTACACCCAGTGTAAAGTTACCTCTGCCGTCAAAGGAGTTAGGATTAATTCCTCTAAAGTCTCTAACTCTGGGAAGAGCTATATTGAATAATTTGTCAACAAATTCATACATACGGTTACCGCGAAGAGTAGTCTTACATCCGATACTCATACCTTCACGGAGCTTAAATGCCGCAACCGATTTCTTCGCCTTTGTGACAACCGCTTTTTGTCCAGTTATTGCCGCTATCTCGTTTGCTGCAGTTTCAATGGCTTTGGGATTTTCCTTCACTTCCCCGACTCCCATATTGACTACTACTTTAACGAGCTTAGGAATCTGCATGGATGTTTTATAATTAAACTTGCTCTGCAGAGCCGGCGCAACTTCATTTTTATACTTGTCAAGCAATCTTGGCATGTCTCGTCAACCTCCTTAAGGATTTACTCCTTTCCTTCTCCGATAATGTCTATTACTGCATCACACTTCTTACAAACTCTGGCTTTGGAGCCATTATCCATAACCTTTTTGCCAACCTTGGTGGGCTTTCCGCAGTGTTTGCAGATTAACATTACCTTATCAACATATATAGGTGATTCCTGTTGGATAATTCCACCTTCATTTAAACCCTTGTTAGGATTTGGCTTAACATGCTTTGAAACAATATTAATGCCCTCTACGACAACCTTGCCGTCTGACGGAATAACTGAAAGTACTTTTCCTTTCTTTCCGCCATCCTTGCCATTTAAGATGTAAACCATATCACCTTTTTTGACGTGTACTTTGGCCATTTTTTGTCAAGCCTCCTTCCTTACAGTACTTCCGGAGCCAAAGAGATTATCTTCATATAGTTTTTATCTCTCAATTCTCTTGCTACCGGACCAAATATACGGGTTCCTCTCGGGTTTCCGTCGTCTTTCAGAATAACTGCTGCGTTCTCATCGAAACGAATAGTAGAGCCATCAGCTCTTTTTAACCCTTTAACACTACGCACTATTACGGCTTTGACAACTTCGCCCTTTTTAACAACACCGCCGGGTGTTGCATTTTTAACCGAACAAACAATTACATCGCCGATATTTGCATATTTTCTTTTACTGCCACCTAGGACTTTAATGCAATATAACTCCTTGGCGCCAGTGTTATCAGCAGATTTTATACGGCTTTCTGCCTGAATCATATCCCAACGCCTCCTTACTTTGCCTTATCAACGATCTTGACCAGTCTCCATCTTTTATCCCTGCTAATAGGTCTGGTTTCCATGACCAGCACACGATCGCCAATTCTGCATTCATTATTCTCATCATGGGCTTTGAGTTTATAAGTCCTTTTAATAATCTTTTTTACCAAAGGATGCTTAACACTATCTTCTACAGCCACTACAATGGTTTTATTCATTTTATCGCTTACAACCTTACCAACTCTGGTTTTTCTATTACCTCTGTCAGCCACGCGGAACAAACCTCCTTCCGGGTAAATCGGCTCACGCCTTTTAATTTCTCTTAATTCCAAGTTCTATTTCACGAATTATAGTTTTAACTCTTGCTATATTCTTCTTGCATTCTTTAAGCTTCATTGGATTCTCAAGCTGGCTTGTAGCATGCTGGAATCTAAGCTTAAACAACTCGGCTTTCAGTTCATTGAGCTCCTGGTCAAGCTCCTCGCGTGTCTTTTCCCTAAGTTCTTTCAGTTCAGACGCCTTCATTCTCTACACCTACCTCTTCCCCACGTGCAATTATTCTACACTTTACGGGCAATTTGTGGGACGCAAGCCTCAATGCTTCTCTTGCTTGTTCCTCGGATACTCCCGCAATCTCGAAGAGAACACGTCCGGGCTTGACTACTGCTACCCAGTACTCAGGAGAACCCTTACCGGAACCCATACGAGTTTCAGCAGGCTTCTTTGTTACTGGTTTATCAGGAAAAATCTTTATCCAAACATTTCCGCCTCTTCTTATAAAACGAGTCATGGCAATACGGGCTGCCTCGATCTGATTGCTGGTAATCCATGCCGGATCAACGGCCTGTAAACCGAATTCACCATCTGATACAACGTTACCACGCATTGCTTTACCGGTCATACGACCTCTGTGAACTCTTCTATATTTAACTCTCTTCGGCATTAACATTATTTGTCTCCCCCTTCCTTATTCTCCTTCTTTTTGGCGGGAAGAACTTCACCCTTATAAATCCAGACTTTAACACCTATCTTGCCATATGTGGTGTTTGCTTCGGCAAAACCATAGTCAATATCGGCGCGTAATGTCTGAAGAGGGATCGTACCTTCTGCATAGTGTTCTGTCCTTGCTATTTCTGCTCCGCCAAGTCTGCCTGATACCTGAGTCTTAATACCCCTGGCACCAGCCTTCATAGTTCTTGACATAGTCTGTTTCATAGCACGACGGAAAGAAACACGTTTCTCCAGCTGAGCTGCAATATTCTCTGCAACTAATTGAGCAACCAAATCAGAATTTTTGATTTCTGTGATATTAAGAAGTATACTCTTACCGGTCATTTTCTCAAGGTCTTTACGGAGAGCTTCTATTCCTGATCCCTGCTTTCCGATAACAATACCCGGCTTTCCGGTATGAATATTTATCTTAATCTTGTTTGCTGCACGTTCAATTTCAATTCTTGCAATTCCTGCGATGTAAAGCTTATTCTTAATAAATTTTCGTATCTTTACATCCTCCACCAGGAAATTGCTAAAATCCTTGGCATTGGCATACCATTTTGTATCCCAGTCCTTAATAATTCCTATTCTCAGTCCATGCGGATTTACTTTTTGGCCCATTTTCCAACCTCCTATTTAGCCCTTTCCTTGAGTACCAGTGTTATATGGCTGGTTCTCTTTCTTATGCGGAACGCCCTGCCTTGTGCTCTTGGCATAATTCTCTTAAGGGTTGGTCCCTCTTCAGCATATACCTCAGATACAAAGAGGTTGTCTCTGTTGAGCTGATTGTTATTAACCGCGTTTGCTTCTGCTGATTTCAGCAGTTTATAAAGAATCTCTGATGCATTTCTCGGCATATATTTTAATATACCATAAGCCTCATCAATGTCTTTATTACGAATTAAATCAATAACCAGTTTAGCTTTTCTGGATGAGACCCTTGCATACCTGACTACTGCTCTTCCTTCGTCCTTACCGATTCCCAGAACCTTGCGCTCTTTTTTCGTGAGAATCGGAAGTTTGTCTGCTTTCCTGCGGGTCTTTCCATATTGTTCAAGGAGCTCCTCCTTCTTTTCAAGAAGCTCATCTTTTGACATTACTTTCTTGCCCAAGTCAATTCCTCCTTCCGGTTAAGAGCTTTTTAATTCTTGAGTCTGCTAGTTTTTTCTCCCTTGCTGTGTCCTCTGTATAAACGGGTGGGAGAAAACTCACCCAGTTTGTGACCAACCATATCTTCAGTTATAAATACTGGAACATGCTTACGTCCATCATGAACAGCAATGGTATGCCCAACCATCTGCGGGAAGATGGTGGAGGCACGAGACCAAGTCTTTAAAACCTTTTTCTCGTTCTTTTCGTTCATTTCTTCAATTCTTTTCAAGAGTTTTTTATCAACATAGGGTCCCTTTTTAAGCGATCTACTCATGGTTCAACCTCCTTCTTCCATCTTACTTTTCCTTACGTTTCTTCACGATAAGGCTATCGCTTGGTTTGTTCTTCTTGCGGGTCTTGTAACCAAGTGTGGGTTTACCCCAGGGGGTAAGAGGGCTTGGCATACCGATAGGAGATTTACCTTCACCACCGCCGTGAGGATGGTCATTAGGATTCATAACAACACCACGAACGGATGGTCTTATTCCCATCCAGCGTTTTCTACCGGCTTTGCCGATTGTAATGTTTTCATGCTCAATGTTGCTGACTTGGCCGATTGTAGCCTTGCAGCGAATATCTACTTTTCTGACTTCACTTGATGGAAGTCTAACCTGAGCATATGAACCCTCTTTAGCCATCAATTGGGCTTCGTTTCCGGCCGATCTTACCAGCTGACCGCCTTTGCCGGGTTTCAATTCAATATTATGGATAACGGTGCCCAGAGGAATAAATTCCAGTGGGAGTGCATTACCAACCTTAATATCTGCTTTTTCCCCTGAATAAACAGTATCGCCTACTTTAAGACCATTTGGTGCCAGAATATATCGCTTTTCGCCGTCTGCATAAACGAGAAGAGCTATACGAGCTGATCTGTTGGGATCATACTCAATTGCGGAAACCTTTGCAGGAATTCCATCCTTATCCCGCTTAAAGTCGATAATTCTGTACTTCGGTTTTGATCCGCCGCCACGATGACGAACGGTGATCCTTCCGTAGGAGTTTCTTCCGCTTCTTTTATTCAGCGGAGCCAGAAGGCTCTTCTCCGGTGCCTTCTTAGTAATCTCCTCAAATGTAGATACAGTCATGAATCTTCTTGCAGGAGATGTCGGATTATACTTTTTTGTTGCCATTTCTTCCACTCCTTTGATATCTGCCGGTATATCGTTCTCAGGCTGACTGTGAGGCCTATATTTCCGATATATCGGTTATTAGTTAATTAATCTGAGCTATTGGGCTACTCCGAATTCTTCAATTGAAGTCTTATACTTCTTAGAAGTTGTAACGACTTTTCCGCCCTTCGTTGCATATGAAACAGGTTTAGGATCAGTATCGATTTTAACCACAGCTTTTTTGAAAGATGCGGTCTTACCGACATGAACTCCCTGGCGTTTTTCCTTACCTTCATAAATAACGGTATTGACAGACAAAACCTTAACACCGAAAAGATTTTCAACAGCCTGCTTTATCTGTGTTTTGGTAGCCTTTTTGTCAACTATGAAAGTGTACTTGCCTTCTGCAATATCAGCATTCGTTTTCTCAGTAATGTACGGACGAATAATGATATCCTCTGAAAATTTCATTATGCGTACACCTCCTCAATCCTGGATACAGCATCTTTTGTTACGATAAACTTGTTAAACTTTAAAATATCGTAGGTGTTAATGCTGTTTGTTGTTGTTGTCTTTACTCTCTCAATATTCCTTGCTGATAATACTACATTCTTGTCAACCTCAGGAAGTACTATTAAAGCTGAGGAATCAACCTTGAGATTATTCAAAATATTAACCATTTCTTTGGTTTTGATAGCTTCCAGTTTAAGATTATCCAATACGATGATATTGTTTTCGATAACTTTGCTGGTAAGAGCACTTTTAAGGGCAAGTCTCCTGACTTTTTTAGGTAGTGTGTATTTGTAGCTTCTGGGTTTTGGACCCAAAGCAACACCGCCGCCTACCCATTGTGGGGAACGGATACTGCCTTGACGGGCACGGCCTGTGCCTTTTTGTCTCCACGGCTTTCTCCCGCCGCCACGAACCTCTGCTTTGGTTTTGGTAGATTGTGTTCCCTGTCTTGCATTAGCAAGATAGTTAACCACAGCACTGTGCATGGCAACTTGGTTTACTTCTACCCCAAAAATACTATCATTCAAATCCATATCGCCGACCTTCTGGCCGCTTATATTGTAAACATCTACTTTTGGCATTTTGTTCTCCTCCTTCCGAATCAGTTCTTCTATTTCGCCTTAACCGAATCTTTAATCACAAGGAGGCCGCCTTTTGCTCCGGGAACCGCACCTTTTACAAGGAGCAGGCCTCTCTCGGCGTCAACTTTAACTACAGTGAGATTCTGAACAGTTACCTTTTCAGCGCCCATGTGACCAGGCATCTTCCTGCCTTTTAAAATACGGCCTGGGCTGGCGCTACCTGCTAACGCACCAATACCCCTGTGATATCCGGAACCGTGTGTCATACGACCGCGAGCGGTGCGGTATCTTTTAACGGTACCTTGGAAGCCTTTCCCTTTCGAAATACCAGAAATATCAACTCTTTCTCCGGCTTCAAACATGTCTTCCACTTTGACAACTTTTCCAACTTCGTATGCGGAGATATCATCCAACTTAAATTCTCTCATTACTCTCTTGGGAGAAACACCAGCTTTTTCAAACTGGCCCTTCATAGGTTTATTGGCCTTTCTGTCAGGGATGTCTTCAAAACCGAATTTCACTGCGTTATAGCCGTCTATTTCTACAGTTTTTTTCTGTATAACAGACATGGGCCCTGCAAGTACAACAGTTACAGGAATCATTATTCCATCTTCGGCAAAGACTTGTGTCATACCTATCTTTCTTCCAATCATGCATTTCTTCATATCTTACATTACCTCCTGTCATTGGTTCGGCTTATCCGAACTTAACATTCCTTTTCTCTTATAACTTAATCTCTATGTCCACGCCGGCTGGCAAATCCAGCCTCATAAGTGCATCCACAGTTTTTGGTGTGGGCATAAGAATATCAATAAGTCTTTTATGAGTCTTCATTTCGAACTGCTCACGGGAATCCTTATACTTATGAGGGGCTCTCAAAATTGTTATGATTTCCTTCCTTGTAGGCAGTGGAACCGGCCCGGAAACTTTGGCACCTGTTCTCTTTGCTGTCTCAACAATTTTTTCTGCTGATTGATCAATAATCTGATGATCAAAAGCTTTTAGTCTTATTCTGATCTTTTGTTTGTTCGCCATACATAATCCTCCTTGAGTTATAATTTTGCTGGCGCAACAAGTTTTTAATGTACCACACTGCCGGGTGTTTCATGTATTGCCATATAAAAAGCCCGTAGGTTACACACCTGGGCTACGATACAAACACGCCAAAACATCTGCATGTATGATGTACAATGACTTGTCGCCCGGTTTCTTTGAATCGGACATTCTCCACCACAGTTCCCAGTTTGTTTCACCTGCCATCTGTGGTTTCATCGTATGCCATGTCACAGCAAGAGATATTATATATCAACCCGTAAATGAATGCAAGAACTTTTTTTAAACTTTTTTGGTTGTCAAAAGAACCGTCTCCTTGACACAATAAACCTCATGTTATAGTTATCATTATTGTAAAAGCTATTAATGAAAGTACTATATTTATTGAAATCGCATTTAATATAAATTGCTTGCTCTCTATTTCCCCTTCATGCATATAAATAGGTATAACAAACGGAGGAGGCAGTAAAAACATTGTATATAAGGCTATTTTAAAAATATTGTCTAAATTAAGTAATCTATCTATAACAATTTCATTTATAGCATATGCCATCCCCAGAAGCAGTACCATCCTTGAAACGGTAGCCAACAGAGGCCCGCCAATTCCTTTTGGATTAATTTTCAACTCATACCCTATTGCAATGCATATAATAGGCATCGTCATTTCCGAGAGTAATCTGAGAGTCTCAAATACAGAATTAACAACTGGAGAGGAAACTGAGCTGACATCACCCATTAAACTTAATGTAATGCCTAAAGCAATTGATAGAATTACCGGCGATTTAATAAATGAAATAGTTAATTCCTTAGCATTTGCCGATTTACCATTCAGTTTTTGCAGATAGCTTACAAGAACAAAAAACACGAATACCACTTGTCCTAAATCTATTAGGGCAAGCTTATAGATATTTGCAGAGCCATATACTACTGCAAATAATGAATATCCCATCATCCCGGTCTCAAAACCGCTAAATATTGCAGGATAATACTTATTAGGCTGTTTAAGAAGTCTTCTAATTGCTTTCCCCAGCAGAAGCATAATAACACATACCAAAAAAACCAGTACAAAAACCATCATATATCGGCTCTCAAAGTTGGTCTTTGCAAAGGTCAAAAACAGAGTTGCCGGTAAAGTAATATTTACTGCGATTTTTTTTAATTCACTTACAGTATTTTGTTCAATAAATCGGGTCTTTCTAAGAAATCCGCCAAAAATAATAAGGATTATTACAGGTAGAACCTTGGATAAAACTTCAAGTGTCTCTCTCATTTAATACCTCACAAGTATTTTGCCGTAGTTTCGGCAAAGTAATGCAGTTTTTTATATACCTTGTCATTTACCGTACCCGCAGGGTATGTTCCATCCGGCAGCCTGTTGCCGGCAGGGACCCCGGTAAGTATCTCCATGCCTTCATCCACTGTTTTGATGGGGTATATGTTAAAGAGTCCTTTTTCTACTGCTTCCACTACCTCGTCTGACAGTACCAGGTTCTTTGCATTCTGGTAAGGTATTATAACACCTTGCTTCCCGGTAAGTCCATTAATTTTGCATATTTCAAAAAACCCTTCTATTTTAAAAGTAGCACCACCAATAGGCTGAATATCACCCATCTGATTCACTGATCCGGTCACAGCAATACCCTGGTATACCGGTAAATCCGACAGGCTTGAAAGAATGGCAAACAGTTCGGCAGATGATGCGCTGTCTCCTTCTATTCCACTATAAAGCTGTTCAAAGCATATGCTTGCCGCCAGAGACAGCGGTATCTCCTGAGCATACTTCTTTCCTATGTATCCGCTTAGAATCAATACTCCTTTGGAGTGGGTGGTTCCGCCGGTCTCAACCTCCCGCTCTATGTCCAGAATTCCGGTTTTCCCCATATAAGTGGCAGCAGTGATACGGCTGGGTTTCCCAAATATATAATCTCCTAAATCAACAACCGCCAGACCGTTAATTTGTCCTATTGCATAGCCGTCGGTATCAATCAGCAGAGTCCCTTCACGAATAAGCTCCAGCAACTCCTCATAGTATTTGCTGGAACGTTTCTTCTTTTCTGTAATAGCCTTCTTTACATGACTTCCAGAAACAATGGGGCTACCCTCGATATTGGCCCATGTTCCTGCTTCGCCCAGAATGTTTACTATTTCAGAAAAACGTGTGGTAAGCTTATTCTGGTCCTGTACAATCCATGAGCTGTAATTAACAACCTCAGCAACTCCTGTTCTGTCAAAATGCTTAACACCCTCTTTTCTGCAGAATGCCCCTATAAATTGGGCTAAACGCTGTACATTTCCATGGTTCCAATCCATATGATCATCAAAATCTGCTTTAATTTTAAAATATTTCTTAAAATCCCTGTCATAATTATAAAGTAAATGATATATTTCGGTGCTTCCCACAAGGATAATCTTTACATTAATAGGTATGGGTTCGGGTTTTAAAGCTGACACTGCCACAAGACCCATTTGTTCTTTTATGTTCTCAATAATTATTTGTCTTGTCTTTAAGGTTCGCTTAATAGCTTCAAATGACTGTGGATTAGAAATGACATCATTAACCTGGAGTATCAAAAACCCGCCATTGGCCTGGTGAAAAAGTCCCGGTTTTATTAAGGTATAATCGGTAATCATGGTTCCTAGTTCATTCTCGTATTCACAGCGGCCCATCAGATTATAGAAAGTAGGGTTGTAATCGACTATTACAGGCGCTCCCCGAAGACGACTGTTATCAACAAGAAGATTTACCTTGTACCGTGAATAGGGGTTATCTTCCCCGCCCTTTTTCATCATCAGGAGTTGTGTCAATACGTTTTGCTGCTCGTCCGGGTAATGGGGTCCCGCAAGATATTCTATGTTCTTGAGTATGTCCTCTTTGACAGCGTCTAAATAGCTTATTACAAAAGGGTATTCATTGTATTTATTCTTAAGGTCGTCTATATGTATGCCTACTGCATAAAGCGCAATCTGATGTTCCCATTCCTGTATGGCATTTTCAGCATCCATTTCTACTTCTCTTATTTTTCTGATTGTTTCGGCAGTTTCTATTTGAAGTGCTTCTGTTGATTTTGAAAGCTCAATTTTTGTCTCTTCATCCAGAGCTTTAAAGTCTTCCTCGCTTAAGGGCTCACCATCTATAATTGGCATAAAATATACACCGGAATTGGCAAGTTTAACTCTGAACCCGCGTTCTGCGGCTTCGTTGCTTAGTTGCAAAACAAGCTCATCTTTTTTGTCACGAAATACTTTTATTATCCTTGAGCGTTCTTCTTCATATTCTTCACCATCAAAAGCTTTGGAGATTTCCTGCTCAATAATCTTTACGAAATCCTCCATATCCCTTTTAAATTCCTTGCCAATGCCAGCCGGAAGGTTTATTGCCTTTGGTCGGTTAGAATCTTCAAAATTATATACATAGCACCAATCGTCCGGGACAGGCATAAATTTTGCCTGTCGCTGGGCACTTTCAAGCGCATATCGGGTTTTGCCTACTCCAGGTTCCCCCGCCATATACAAATTATATCCATCATACTGGATGCTCAATCCAAACTCTGTAGCATCTGCCGCTCTTTGCTGCCCAATAAGCTCTCTTGACGGTGTCAGATAAGAGGTGTCCTGAAAATCAAAAGCTGAGGCATCACATTTTCTTCTTAACTGATTTGCCCCAAGTGGTGGTACCGCCATAAAAAACACCCCCCCGATTTTTGCTATTATCATTTTATCTACCACAATGATAAATTATGAAACAAGGAGGGTGTTATCTACTATTAAATTATAAATGTTTGAAGATTAAGTTATTGCAAAGATAAGAGCTTATTTTAAATTCTCCACCGCTGCCTTTTCAATCTTAAGACCTTGGGTGTATCTCTTCATGAATTCATCGAATCCCTTTACATCCGAAGGATCGGGGTTAACAACAGCACCTGATTTTCCTTCAAAAATTGTATTCAGGAAATCCGCCAGAGTTTCTCCCTCTTTCTTTCCGGCCATATATGAAGCAAGTAAAGCTATGCCCCAGGCACCGCCTTCACCGGCTGTCTCTAAAACAGAAACAGGTACCGTTGTTGCTGCAGACATAATCTTCAAACCCACATCTCTTGTTTTGAAAAAGCCTCCATGACCACGGATAACATCTACTTTTACATCTTCTTTTTCAAAAAGAATATTCAGGCCTGTTCTCAGTGCCCCCAATGCTGTGAATAAATGAACCCGCATAAAGTTGGCCAGGTTAAAATTAGAATTGGAGGAGCGAACAAACAATGGCCGGCCCTCCTCGAAATTGGTTATATGCTCTCCCGAAATATACCCGTATGATAATAATCCGCCACAGTCGGAGTCTCCCTTTAAGGCCATTCCCAACAGAGTATCATACAGTTTCGGTTTGGGAATCTCCATACCCATTTCCTTGAATGCTTCTCCAAAGATAGCAATCCACGCATCGTAATCAGATGTACAATTGTTTGAATGAACCATAGCAACCAGGTTACCATCCGGAGTTGTTACCAGGTCTATTTCAGAGTAGGCTTTTGTTAACTCCTTTTCCAGAACTATCATTGCGAAAACCGATGTTCCTGCTGATACATTTCCTGTTCTGACGGCAATACTGTTGGTAGCCACCATACCGGTCCCCGCATCTCCTTCAGGCGGGCAGAAAGGAATCCCGGCTTTCAGATTGCCCGATGTATCCAGAAGTTTAGCTCCTTCAGATGTCAGTGTCCCGGCTTGTTCTCCTGCCAGCAGAATCCCCGGAAGAATGTCTTCAAGTCTCCATGGATAATTTTTATGATTAATCTCCCGGGTAAACATATCAATCATATTCTTATTAAACTTTTTGGTTTTCAGATCAATAGGGAACATGCCGGATGCCTCGCCGACACCTAAAACCTTCTGGCCTGTTAATTTCCAATGAATATAACCTGCCAGGGTAGTCATAAAGGATATCTGAGGTACATGTTCCTCTTCATTTAGGATGGCTTGATAAAGATGAGCAATACTCCATCTTTGAGGAATAGGGTAATTAAACAAAGATGTCAGTTTTTCAGAAGCAGTACCCGTTATATTATTTCTCCATGTACGGAACGGTGTCAGGAGGTTATCATTTTTGTCGAAAACCATATAGCCGTGCATCATGGCACTTATGCCGACAGATCCCACTGACTCAATGACTATATTATATTTTTCTTTTACATTTTCGGTTAAATCTCTGTAACTGCCCTGCAACCCTTCCCAAATTTCTTCAATGCTGTAAGTCCAAATGTTGTTGATATAACTGTTTTCCCAATCATAGCTGCCTGACGCAATGGGATAATTATCCTCACCGATTAAAACAGTCTTTATTCTGGTAGATCCCAGCTCAATTCCTATTGCTGTTTTTCCGGTTTTGATAACATTTTTGATTCTTTCAACATTGTTACTCATACACTTATCCCCAATCCACTTATATTATTTTGTATTTTAAGGTAGTATTGTGGCAGAATATGCTTCCAATATCTAAAATATAAACTATTTCCTTATTTAAATCAAATCATGTTCTTTTTTGAGTTTCTTACAGCTTTAGCCACATAATCAAAGCATCTTCGTTATTGTCGGAATAGTAGCCCCGACGTACTCCTGAGGATACAAACCCAAATCTTTCATATAAAGAAATTGCAGCCAGGTTGCTAACCCTGACCTCAAGAGTAACTGCAATTATCTCCAGTTCCTTTGCCTTGTTTAACAAAGCATTAATAAGCGCCCTTCCGTATCCCAATCTCCTATAGTCGTTGTGTATGGCCACATTTGTTATGTGAGCTTCATCAATAATTTTCCAAAAGCCCACATAACCGACAATTCTTTTATCAACCTCAATAACATAGTAATACGCATTTGAGTTGATTAACTCATCCTCAAACATAAGCCTGGTCCATGGAATCTTAAAACAGCTCTTTTCAACTTCCAATACTTCATCCAAATCTTCAAGTTCCATAGATCGAATTAAAGGTTTCACAAAACTCATAAATTCCTCTCAAAACCTTATTTTTTCTGGATTCCCTTTAATCTTTCGGCCTGTGATTTTCTAAGATAGAAAGGTTCTAACTCGTATGCACCAGTTACCTTATTATTATGATAAGCTTCCTCTGCCAGAAGCGCTGTTGCAGAAGCTCTGGGATATGTCATGGCCAGTTGCGGGCAAATTATCCCAGCACCAAAAACCTCTTTCAATTCAGCTAAATGTATCTCCGCCGCATCTCCAAGGATCATAATGTTTTTGTTAAATTCCATGGCTTTATTTATCCATTCTTTAATTGGGATCCCAGAATCAGAACTTAATTTCTCCAGCTTCCCATTCATCTTATGGTAAAAAGCTGTGAAAACCTGATTATTCCTTGCATCCAGCATCGGAGAAATAACACCGTTAAAATCGGGCATGGAATAAGCCAGAGCATCCAGGGTAGGCACACCGCAAACGGGTCTTTTTAAGGAATATGCCAAACCTTTTATTGTAACCACACCAATTCTTAATCCGGTAAAAGAACCGGGGCCAATTGAGGCGGCAAAAAGATCCACCTCTTTCATTTCTTTGTTCACCATTGAAAGAGTGGTTTTTATCATGGGAAGTATTTTTTGTGAGTGAGTCTTACCATGTTTTGTGGAAAGCTCAGCTATGACCTTACCATCCTGGACTACTGCACAGGATGCAGTGAGACCTGATGTATCAACAGCAAGAGTCACCATTATAACACCCCCCTTTCTATAGTGATAATACGGCTGTCAGCCTCTTTATCATCCCGTTCCAAACTTATACGAATTGCGTTTTTAGGCAGGATATCTGAAATTCTGTCACCCCACTCTACTATGCAAATTGCATCATCGGAGAAATATTCCTCCCATCCTATTTCCAGAAGTTCGTCGGAACTATCAATCCGATATACATCAAAGTGGTGTAATATATATTTTCCGGTATATGAATTAACCAATGTAAAAGTAGGGCTGGTTATTGGTCTGCTAATACCTAAACCTGCAGCAATTCCCTTTGTGAAAGCCGTTTTACCGGTTCCCAAATCACCTTCGAGGCTTATGGTATCCCCGGCTTTTAATTCCTGTGAAATTCTGTACCCCAGCTGTATTGTTTCGTTTTCAGAATGTGTTTTATATTTTTGTATTTCTTTTGACATCCCTTTATCCTTCTTGGTTTTCATAGACTTTCTGTCCGTTAATAAAGGTCATTTTTACCTTGCTTGAATAGTCTAAAGGATTTCCTGTATATAATACCATATCTGCATCCTTGCCAATCTCCAGGCTGCCTATCTGTTTATCCAGTTTAACACACCTGGCAGCATTAATCGTAATTGACCTAAGTGCCTCTTCAGGTGCCATGCCTTCCCGGACTGCAAGTGATGCGCTTAACATCAGATGTTGTATCGGTACGCAAGGATGATCTGTCATTATTGCGACATCTATACCGGCCTTTGATAATATACCGGGGGATCTCATGGTCTGATTTTTAAGCTCGATTTTAGACCTGTCTGTAAGAATAGGCCCCAATATAATATTATAGCCGCTATCCTTCAATATATCTGCCACAAGCCAACCCTCGGTGCAATGATCCAATGTCATATCCAGATTGAATTCCTTTGCAATCCTTATGGCTGTAAATATATCGTCAATCCTGTGGGCATGTGCTTTGACCACCAATTCTCCTTTTATAACAGGGATAAGAGCTTCCAGCTTAATGTCGTATTCAGGCTTATCATTTTCTTCTTTGTCCTCCTGGTATTTTTCAAGAGCTTCCAGGTATTCTTTAGCCTTGTATAGCTGCTCTCTTAAAAGTGCAGCTGTAGCCATACGGGTAGTAGGAAGCTGATGCTTCTCATGGTACACTGCCTTTGGATTTTCACCAAATGCAATTTTCATGGCGCAAGGCGCTTTTATTACCATTTCATCCACAGTCCGGCCATAGGTTTTCAATGCTGCAAATTGTCCGCATATAACATTGGAGCTTCCGGGTCCTGTAACCACTGTGGTCACACCATTTTGCAGCGCTTCCTCAAATGCCCTGTCCCTGTGATAAATTCCGTCTATGGCCCTTAATTGAGGGGTAACAGGGTCAGTCATTTCATTAACATCATCGCCTTCAAAGCCTACCGAATCTTCAATCATCCCTATGTGGCAGTGGCTGTCAACCAGACCGGGCATCAGAACCATTCCCGATGCATCAATAACCGTATCGGAATCTGAAACTACAGGCATATCACTCATTTGGCCCATACCTGATATTTTCCCATCTTTTACTGATATATATCCGTTTTCATAATTCTTTTCTGACATAGTAAGAATCTTAGCATTTTTAATATATAGCATACTGCCTCCAAAAAATAAGTTGATATTAATATATAAATATAAAAAACAGGTGTTAAACCTGTTCTTCATTATATCATGTTTGAAGAATATATGAAAAGTGCGCATCTTTTAGAATAATGCGTAACAAGTTGGTGCCTGTAGAGTGAGTCAAATGCGCCGCTTAAGTGAATCCATCAATTTGGAGGTGAGAGGTGCGAGGCTATCTCTCACATCACGTTATTGTCATCCTGAGCGCAGCGGTAGCCTTCTTTATGTCATCCTGAGCGTCAGCGAAGGATCTTTTTGCGTTAAACAGGGAAGCGGCTGTAGCCTGCTGCGATTTAGCGCTCCATCTCCAACATCCGGTTTCTAGTCGCGCCCGCTACGCAATCCATGCTCCGCTTTAAATCGCAGCGGCTACGCCGCTTTATTGAATCCATCAATTTGTAGGTGAAGGTGCGAGGTTGGTAGCAAGAAACGTAT
>DUNT01000049.1 GCA_012839205.1 Clostridiaceae bacterium | reverse complement strand
TTCATTCTGGGCGACTGGACCTTCTGTTATTCTGAATGGAGCAAAGCGAAATGAAGAATCTGTTGCGCTGACGTTTAAGATCCTTCGACTCCGCTGCGCTGCGCTCAGGATGACAGTAGGTGTACACCAGCGTTTCGCTCAGGACAGCTAAAGTTATCATTTTTTCATCACAGGCTGGCTGAAGGATTCTTTCCATTCCTCGTAGCTGCTTATCTGCTTTAAGTTACGTTCAAATACCTCAAATACCTCTTCATTTGCAAAATTGGAGGCCCACACACATGCACCTGCCAAATCATATTTATGCACTAAAGATGTCTTCATATTCACGGCATCTTTATCCTCAATCCACATTTGATACAGTTTCCCGTCTTTTTCAAATGTAGCCTGATACTGGCCCGAAATATCATTCCAGGCCGCCACCGCACCATTCTCCTCAATCTTTTCCCAGGCTGTTTCTACATTGAGAACACTTGAAGAAAGTTTTGATCCTTCCTCTGTTTCCTCCAATGCCCAAAGCCTTGTGTAAAGGGGCACACCCAGCAATAATTTTTCGGCCGGAACCTCTGACAGCGTTTTTTGAAGGTTTTCCTCCACCCACGCCAGCTCTGCTGTTGATCCGGCTTTCGGACTTGTACTCCAATGCTGATCATAAGTCATAAGACAGATATAATCCACACTTTCTGCCAAAGCCTTTCTGTCATAGCATTTAGACCATGTATCGCTGCCATCCGGTATCGATACATCCACAGAAACATATAATCCCTGTTCTTTTGCTAAGGGATAAAACTCCCTGACAAACTGTGTGTATGCATCCTTATCACTCTTGTATATGTTTTCAAAATCCAGATTTATTCCATCTAGCTGGTAAAGGGCCGCATACGCCAAAATATTACGTATTATCTCCTGTCTAATATCAGAATTATTCAGAATAATACTGGTGCCTTCAATATCACCAAAGGCATTTGAAAACAGTGCCCAGACCTGCCATCCGTTTTTATGGGCCTGCTCCACATACTCAGGGGTTGCCCTGTTTTTGATGGTTCCATTCCTGTCGATAATTTCAAAGAATGTAGGGGATATAACATCTATTCCCGGAGCGGTTGTATTTGAAAGTTTTATATGGCTTTTGGAGTATGTCATATGCCAGAAGAGGTTTATCTTCCCGGTGGTTAAAACAGGGTTTACATTTGTTTCTTCATCTTCGATAAAATACTGTTTACCTGAAACCACCACTTCGTCTTTTTTTACATAACCCAATGTGCCATCATGAGCCCTTACCTTGTACCATTCATCCTTTTCGTCAAAGACTGTAAGGCTTGTTTCCAGGGTGCGCTCTATATCAAGCTCCTTCTCACCGCCCCCCTGATATTTTTTTACAATGGGCTCATGGATGCTCATTCCTTTTCTCACGTATGTCTTGGCATCAACAGGCCACGCTGTTCTGTATACTTCATTGTTGAAATCTATTACTACAACATCATTGCTCTTTATGTACCGGACACTTATTCCATAGAACTCTTTCAGAAAATCAATAGGGAGATACAGGGTATCATTTTCTTCCACAGCCGGAAACATCAACTCCATGGGATTTTCATTGACAAGTGCGTCCAGGCTGCCGGTTTTCATTCTGATAACCCGGTCCCTGGTAGTAACGATAATCTGCCGGAGAGCTTCGTCATACCATATGTATTGGTCAATATGTGTTTTGATTGTATCAAAAGGCAACAGTATTCTTCCCTCTGCCAGAATAGGCGGATATGTTTCCCTTATCCACTCACCACCCATAACAAGGCTGGTTTGTGAAGTATCGAAAGGATCAACTACTGTCGAATTTGGTGTATTTTTTACAATATAGACTGCCAGAATTCCTGCGACAATTAACGAAAGTACAAGAGCGGCTGCTATTGCATTAATTTTCCTGTTATACATGTAACCCCCATAATTAATTAGATACTACTGCTTAATCACAATCACCAGAACAATACATCTTAATTAATATTATACAGTATAGTTATATGGCCTACGAATGGAAAAATATTATCCCTAATTTTTAAATATCTTTCTCGGGATATATATTGCAAAGTTTTCAATCATCTTCTCCAGAGGCTCAAAAAGAATTACTGTTGGCTGCCCGTCCTTCATCATTGAGATGAACCAAACCTCAGCGTTCTTGCTGCGGGAAGTATAATCCTTTATATTTTTGCATTCTTTTATTTGTTTTGTATATTGAAGGGAATCCACCTTAGCCACTACATCAAAGTCTCTGCAGTTTACACTTAACAGGCGCTTTCTTTGTTTTTGATTGGTAATCATGTCTATATCCAGTTCGCCGTTGGTTACAGCATATTCATATTCAATATTTAGCTTTGTGATTAGCACATATACAAGGTAAAAAAGACCGATAATCAATATCATTGCAAACTGCGGGATATACCTCATTATAAGGTAGCTTAAAATAACAGCCCCTGCAACAATAAGCAAGATAAGCAGTACATCCGCCATGGTTTTGCGCCTTTTCACAAGTTTCTCAATAAATACATCCATCTATATCCACCTTTTCTTATGTATATCTTAATGAAAATGATATCACATAACATCTTTGAAGACATCCGATATTTTATTGGCATAGTTACAGTTCTGAATGGCATTTATTACATCCTGTTCTGTTATCCGCCCTATTATTTCCATATCCTCATTTAAGATGTAAATGATATGAAAGCAATCATAGTCCAGTCTTTGAATTACTTCCAGCAAAGAGCATTCCCCCATTGCTGCAAATTCTTTCACCGGATATATTTTTTTCTTCATAATTCTTTGTTTTCGATTTAATAGTCTTTCCAGTTTCATAATGCTTATCGTCTCCTCAAGATGCCGTCCTCCGGGAAGAAACAACGCTGCCGCCAACAAACTCGGATTAAGGAATAAAGCCAGCTGCAAAATACCGGCAACAAAAAAGTAAATCTTTATTATCACCGAAAGTCTTTTTGCAATCTGGAAGGTTCTGTTGCCTCCCAGCAATTTATAAGATATTATAATAAAAATTTGTCCCCCGTCTAAGGGGTACAGGGGCAACAGGTTAAAAAAACCGATTGCCGCATTAGCTTCACATATATTAAGCAAAAATCCTTTTGTATTTAATAATAATGCCGCTGTAAGGAAATTCCCAAAAGACCCTGCCATATAAACGGCTATCTGTTTTCTCAGGCTATGTACCCCTTTAAGCTGTGCCCGTATCCCCACTACAGTAGGCCTTATGGCATATAGCGGGACACCAAAAAGACGGGACGCAATTATATGAAATCCTTCGTGTATCAATATAGCCGATAGACATGCCAGAATGATGCCTGTCAGGGCGACCCTCCAAAAAGTTTTGTACATTCAGTTATAATATTCTGCACTCCGGAAATAAGGCTGCTTACCTCTATATGGTTGTCTACCACCTGGCTTTTAATAAACATTAACGTACCGTAAGTATCGGATCTCTGCTGTAAAAACACTATCAATCCTAAGATGGCAAAGCAGGCCAGAGCTTGTTTTATTATTTTTATGGCAAGTAAAGTGGCTTTGTTCTCTTCAATTTCAGTACGGTTTGATAATCCGTAAGAATTGTTGCGTCTCCTCTGATAAACGCTGGCATCTATACGGCTGGAGCAGCCGGATTGATGCGAATATGGCTTGTAACGGGAGGATGAATATCCTCCGCCTTTATCCTGCCCATGCTTCAAATGCCCAAAATCAGACCCGGATCTTTGACTTCTGAAACGGCCGGATTCATAAAAAGAAGAGGTATATTTATTATCTTCGTCGGATCTTAGACCGTAGCCAAAAAGGCCCCCATGGGTTTTGCTGTCCTTAAAAGGGCTTAAATCTTCTATGTCACCTGCGGGACTATCTTTTATTCTGCTTTCTGCGGGATAATTATCCTCATAACTGTCAAAACTTACTCTTCGCTTTTGGATATAGCTTTTATACTTGTCCTGATTATTAACTTCTGTAGCTTGAGACATAAAAATACACCCCTCGTATTCCTTTACTCTTAAATCATATGAGGGGATATACTTTTTATATGAGAATTATATGAGAAAAAATATTTCAATTTTTAACAAGATCACGCCAGGCAAAGTCTCCGCGTTGAAGTCCGTTTATTAAGACCTCTGCAGTCGCCAGATTTGTTGCTATGGGAATATTATTTTGATCGCATAAGGATAAAAGCTCAATTAAGCCACTATTTTCAATCTCTTCGGGGTCAACAAAGTAGAGGACTAAATCCATCTCATTATACGCAACCCGGGCAATTATCTGCTGTTCCCCCAGCTTTCCGTAATCCAGGGAAAAAACCTCCTGCCCGCTTGCCTCGGAAACAATAGCTCCCGTACGGCCTGTAGCAAAAAGTTTGTGCTTTGACAGAACAAACTTATATGCAATACAGAATGCTTCCATCAGCTCTTTTTTGTTGTCATGTGCAATAAGAGCTATATTCATTAAGATCCTCCTACCCAAAAACCAATTATCTTCCGGCGTTTTTCATACCCTTTATCGGAATATTAGCCACCAGCGCCGGTACAACTCTCTCCCCGTCATCGCTGTTGGTTTTGGTCAATTGAATATCCAGAGCTTCTTCATCTATGTCCATATAGTTTTGAATCACTTTTATTATCTCACTTTTCACCATTTCTAAAAACTGTGGTGATACATTTGATCTATCGTGTATTAAAACCAGTTTCAGGCGTTCCTTGGCGACATCTTTTGACGTTTCCTTTTTCCTCGTAAAGAGCTTGAATAAATCCAACATGTCCCATTCTCTCCTTATGCCGGCTTAAAGCCAAATAATTTTTTCATCTTCGAGAAGATTCCGTCAGGAGTATTAAGATCCATAAAAGGAACATCCTCACCGATAAGTCTTTTGGTAATATTTCTATATGCTTGTCCTGCTGAGGACTTATTGTCATTTACAGCAGGCTCGCCTTTGTTGGTAGAAATGATGATATTCTCATCATCGGGAACTACGCCAATAAGACCGATTGCCAAAATATCTATTATATCCTCTATCGACATCATATCTCCGCGCTTTACCATGTCCGGACGTACACGATTTACAATCAGCTGCGGATTTCTTATCTCATTGGCTTCTAAAAGCCCTATAATTCTGTCGGCATCACGAACTGCCGAAACCTCAGGGGTCGTAATAACCAGAGCTTTGTCTGCGCCGGCAATGGCATTCTTAAAGCCTTGCTCAATTCCTGCGGGACAATCCACAATTATGTAATCATACTCTTTTTTTAAATCATTACAAAGATTAAGCATCTGCTGGGGTGAGATTGAATTTTTATCCCTTGTTTGTGCAGCCGGCAGCAAAAACAGACCATCAAAGCGTTTATCCTTGATAAGCGCCTGCTTTAACCTGCAGGTACCCTCCACTACATCAACAATATCATATACAATCCTGTTCTCAAGGCCCATAACTACGTCAAGGTTTCTCAGGCCAATATCAGTATCAATAAGTACAGCTTTTTTACCAAGCAGAGCCATTCCTGTTCCAATATTAGCCGTTGTGGTGGTTTTCCCAACACCGCCCTTACCGGATGTGATAACTATAACCTCACCCATATGTATATTTCCTCCGATTATTGTATCTTAATGTTTATATTATCTTTTTTCCGTATAAAAGTCAATGAAACATCAGACCCATGCCTTTTTTCTAACACTGGGTCACTTCTATAATCCCATCTTTTATTTTTGCCACTTCCGGCTGTATGCCGTCAGCTTCTTCTTCCTCCTCCGGCATACGGGCAATAGCCTCAGCTATACGAATCTGGGTTGGCTTAAGATTAAGGGCATATATAAATGCATCTCTGTCTCCCCGGGAGCCGGCATGTACCATTCCTCTCAAGGTGCCTAATACAATCACATTGCCGCTGGCAATAATTTCTCCGCCCGGATTGACATCCCCCATTATTACAACGCTGCCGTCAAATTCAATACGAGTCCCGCTCCGTACAGTATTTTTTACAAACTTGCAGGCTCCCTCATCAGTGGTGCTGGAGAAAAAGGTTTTTCTTGCTGGCACAGCTGCTTTTTGAAAACCCTTGGATACCGGGGAGTTGTTTCTTGACTCGTTGTCCTTTGAAAAGCTCTCAATAACAGCTCCGCTTTTTTTATCCAGTACCAGCTTTATTTCTTCTTCTTCCCGGGCAGTTAAAGCAATTCCTCTATAGGTAACCTTCATCCTGGCACCTTTAAAAAACCTGGCTGCACTTTCCACCTTGTCCTCAATTTCGTCTTTAGCCTTTTCAAAGTCATATTCCCGGGGAATCACAATAACAAGTCCTTCAGAATTCCCTTTAAACACAATACCTTTTGTCTCCTGGTCCATTTTTAAATTCATTCCTCTCTACCAAATAATTTCAATGGCATTTACGCTGTTATCAGCTGATTTACTATCTCTCTTTTCATGTAAGCGGAAGTATTCAAGCATAATATCGCGGCATATCGGGGCTGTTTCGCGTCCCCATACACCGTGTTCAACCACCACGGCTATTGCTATTTCAGGCTTATCATAAGGTGCATAACAGATAAAAAGTCCATGTGACGAGGATGTAGCCTCATATCCTGTCTCTGTCGTTCCGGTTTTCCCTGCCACATCAAAGGGAAAATCCTTAAATTGGTTTGCTGCAGTACCATCCTCGGAATTAACAACAGCTATCATTCCCCTTTGAACACCATCCAGATTAGTCTTGGATATAGGCAGCTCTTCATAATCCTTTGAAGGCTCATAAGTTATTGTTCCGGATTCATCCACAGCCATTTTTATAAGATGAGGAGTAAACTTTTTACCACCATTTGCAATTATACTTACGTAATTTGCAATCTGAATGGGAGTAAAGGCATTATACAGCTGGCCTATTGAAGCCATTGCAGTATTTGCCGGGTACCAGTCCTCATTATAATACTGTTTTTTATACTCCCTTGAAGCAATGGAGCCAATCTGCTCCCCAATCTCAATTCCGGTTTTCCGTCCAAATCCGAAAATCTTTGCCCATTTTACTATATTATCAATGCCTGTTTGCACTCCAATTTTGTAGAAGAACATATTACTGGAGGTTTCCAGTGCTTGTTCCAGTTTTATTCTGCCCTGATTCCCTCCGTTATTTGTAAACATCATATTTCCGATCTCTTCCCTGTAAGGGACGTTAATCCGGGTATTAGGCGTAATTACACCACTTTCCAGGGCAGCTATGGCAACCAGTGGTTTATAGGTTGAACCCGGAGCATATTTTCCGGAAGTTGCCCGGTTCACCACCGGAGCATCCGGATTATTCCACAATTGGTTTATAGCTGCCACATTATTTTCCAGAAAAACTCTCGGGTCAAAATCCGGATAGCTTGCCATGGCTAAAACCTCTCCGTTATTAACATCCAGGACAACTACAGCCCCCGCATTGGCATCCCCGAAATTCTTCTTGTGCTCGATTTGCCGGATTCTTTTAATATTTCGCTCCAATGATTCAACTGCAACTTTTTGAAGGTCCAGATCGATTGTAAGATAAAGGTCCTGTCCCGGAACAGCCGGCCTTTCCACATATGCAGCAGTTGTTTTTCCATTCTCATCAACTTCCCGGAATGTTTTACCTCTTATACCTCTAAGTATTGATTCAGCGGCACTCTCAATTCCCATCTTGCCGACTATGTCGCTGGCTATATATGGAACGCTGCTCTCAACACCTTCCAGCTCTTTATTGTATCTCTCCAATTCTTCTTGAGAAATAACCCCTGTGTATCCCAAAACATGGGATACTACCCTGGCATTTTCATAATACTCCCGGTAAGGTTTAATAAAGGTGGTGACACCTCTTAGCTCGAAGCTCCTTTCTTCCAGCTGGCTCATAGTTTCTGCCGATATATCGTCAGCTACTATAAGAGGATTGTCGATTTGAGGCTGGCTGACCAGAATCTCATAACGAAGCTGCATGATTTTAAAGGCATCCTCATCGGTATATGTTGCATCTATTTCAAAGGTTTTATCACGTAAATAATTAAATGCCTGTTCTGCTGTAATAATAAACTCAGCATCTTCTTTATTGGTTACGATTGTATTAATAAAATTCTCCGGATTTTCTGCTATAAACCTAATGGGGTTAAAACCCAGATAGTTGTTTAATCTGCTCTTTATTACTTTTCCGTCCTGCTCCAGAATATTTATTAACTCCAAAAGCAACCGGTTTTTTTCCTTATTGGGCATCTTAACATCCACATACTGGACACAGTAGCCCATACGGCTTCCGGCAATGGGAACGCCGTTTCTGTCAAAAATATCACCCCGCTTTGGGTATATTACCCCCGAGGCAGAAAGGCGATAGATTGCTTCATCTCTGTAGTTCTGTCCATTTACTATTTGAATTTTAGCAAGGTTATAGATGATAGCAATTGCTGCTATAATAACAAACAAAGCCAGAATTATATACCTGTCCAAACCTTCGTGTTTCTTTTCCTGTTTATTAGTCATGACGGCAACCTGTTCCTCCTTCTGTCAACCGTGTCAAGTAGATTGTATGCCTTACTGACAGGTTTAAAAAGCGGTAAAATCAGGATACTGTTATATATGGCTTCAGGAACTATAACAGTACCAAAGAGATACGGCAAATAGCTATAACCTCTGAACATAAAAATAATAAGGAAAAACACTGTTTCTATCAGAACTGTGGAAGAAAAAGCGAAGGTAATCAAAACAAGAAATTTTTCTCTGTATAGCTTGTCATTGATCATGGATATGGGGATTGATACCAAAAAGAATAACAGAGCATACCAGCCTAAGGTTTTACCCATTAAAATATCCATGGTAAGACCAAACAAAAGCCCCATAGCAGCACTCTCCACTGTACTTCTGAGCAAAGCTACAATAACCATAAGTACAATTAATATATTAGGCCTTACATTGAAAATTTCAAGATATTCCAATAGTGTGCTTTGGCAAAACGCAGTTATCCATATCAGGAAAACGGCGGCCATAACCCTATATCTCATAAATCTCCTCTATGCTTTCCTGCTATTTCTTTTTTAGAACTATTACCTCCTCCAGGCGCTTAAAATCAACAACCGGCTCAATTACTGCATAAGAATCGTATTGACCCTGGTTGCTGATAACACTGACCACTTTACCAATAATAATACCTTTTGGATATATTCCTCCGATGCCTGAGGTCTCAACGGTGTCCCCCGGCATAACATCGGTGTTGGGTGGTATGTAATCTGCTCTGCACAATCCCTTCCCTTTAAGCTCCACATCTCCTCTGACCACTATAAGGTCACGGGATTTCGAAAGTCTTGCGCTCACAGTACTGTCAATATCTATAATAGAGACAATCCGGGAAGTTGTCAGATCGGTTTTCGATACCCTCCCTACTAAACCGTAGGCAGTAATAACAGGAGAATCTGTTGTAATCTTATCATTTTTGCCGCGGTTTATGGTAAAAACCTCAAACCAGTTGCCCGGGTCTTTGGCAATTATACTGGATCCGACAAATTCATATTCTTCATACTGGTCTTTGAAGTTAAGGGCTTCTCTCAGCTCTTTGTTTTCCTTCGTCAGCCTGTCTAAATCAAGAAGTTGCCTTTCCAGCTCGTTTACTTTTTGCAACAGCTCCTGGTTGGCTTTCTTTGTTTCCTTAACATCCTCAAAATATCCAAAGAAGTCACTGATTTTTTCGTCTACAAAAGTAAAGGCTTTCTGTAGTGGAGCTGCGGGAATGCTTATAATATTACCTATTATATTAATCCCGCTTCTTTCACTATGGGACACAGCCACAAGGGTAAGTAGAATAATTATAACTGTCACAAGAATAAATATCTTGTTGGACAAAATCCTCCTCAAAAGGATTACCCCCCTGTACCTTTACTAATTTCTATTTCTTTCTCGACGACAGCAGTACACTGCTAAGTGTATCCAACTCCTCCAGAACCTTTCCGGTACCTAAAACAACACAGTCCAGCGGCTCTTCAGCTATAAACACGGGAATGCCGGTTTCGGCCGATATGAGCCTGTCAAAGCCTTTTAACAATGCTCCGCCTCCGGTAAGCATTATGCCTCTTTCCATTATATCTGAGGCCAGTTCGGGAGGTGTTTTTTCAAGAGTATACTTGATTGATTCCACAACCGAATTTACAGGTTCCTTAAGAGCTTCCCGGATTTCTTCACTGGAAATCTCCATCTCCTTGGGAAGACCCGTCACCAGATCCCGGCCGCTGACTCTGTAAATTTCTTCTCTTTCACTGGGATAGGCCGAGCCTATTTTCAGTTTTATGTCCTCAGCCGATCTCTCGCCTATCATGAGATTATACTCTTTTTTAATATAATGTATTATGGCATCATCAAATTCATCCCCGGCAATCCTTAAGGAGCGGCTGACCACTACGCCGCCGAGAGAAATAACTGCAACCTCACTGGTTCCTCCGCCGATATCCACCACCATACTGCCGGAAGGCTCCGCCACCGGAAGGCCCGCTCCTATTGCCGAAGCCATAGGCTCCTCAATTAAATATGCCTCCTTGGCACCGGCTGACATGGCTGAATCCACTACGGCTCTTTTTTCAACCTCGGTAACACCGGAAGGAACACATATTACAACTCTGGGTTTAGTTAACGGGCTGTTTCCTACAGCTTTTCTCATGAAATATTTCAGCATGCCCTGGGTGGTTTCAAAATCAGCGATAACTCCATCCTTTAATGGGCGGATGGCGGTAATGTTACCCGGGGTTCTTCCTATCATCTGTTTTGCTTCAAGTCCAACTGCCAGGACTTGTCCTGTATTATTATTAACAGCTACT
Organism: Clostridiaceae bacterium; assembly: GCA_012839205.1. Classification (GTDB taxonomy): domain Bacteria; phylum Bacillota; class Clostridia; order DSM-8532; family DSM-8532; genus DTU059. Next base: position 2,499 of record DUNT01000049.1, on the reverse strand, counting down.
ACTGACGGTTCTCTTAAAATTATTCCCTTTCCTTTAAGGTATACCAGGATGTTTGCAGTACCAAGGTCGATTCCTATTTCCTTTGTAAATAAGCCCATATTTTTTCTCCTTTACAATTGTCTTCTACGTTAAGTATTATGTCTTTCTTATAGTCAGTTCAATCCTCAAATCCAGGATAAAACTTCGTAGCCTTCTTTTTCAAGCATTTTGGAAAGTCTGTATAGCGGCAACCCCATGACATTGAAATAACAGCCATTTATATATTCTACCATAAGGCTGCCGGTTCCTTGAATACCATAGCTCCCGGCTTTGTCGTAAGGCTCTTCTGATGCAAGATATCTTTCCAGAAAGCCTTTTGAAAAAGCAGGGATCTTTACTCTTGTTATTTCAGTCTCTGAACTTAATTTTAATGTTTCAGCATTAACCAGAGTCAGTCCGGTAATTACATCATGCCACTTATTTTCCAGAAGTTTCAGCATGCCGTATGCATGATTTTTATCTTTCGGCTTGCCCAGAATTTTGTTATCGGCCACCACAACCGTATCGGCGCCTAAAACATATGTGTCCTTGTTGTATTTTCCTTTAACTTCTTTTGCTACGGCCATGGCTTTTTGTCTTGACATTTCCGAAGCATATTTCCCAGCATCCATATTTCCTTCAAATTCCTCTTTTATATTAGCCGGTATTATTTCAAAGTCAAGCCCAATCAGCTTTAAAAGTTCTGATCTTCTGGGTGAAGCAGAAGCTAATATAATTTTAAGCATATTTTTACCTCAAAATCTTGTTTCATGTTATCTGATTGTGTATATATAATTGGTAATAACTAAAAAAACATTCTTCTATGATTATACACAGAGGAAAGCCTCTATGGAATAAAAAGTTTAGCAGCAAATTTATTACTTGCTAAAAACTACATTAATTATATAATTATATATCATAATTTGTTACTTCTCTTTTGACGATACTATAAGTATAATAGAAATGAACAGGTTAACATTATGCAAAATAAGAAAATACATTAAATATACAGATAATGTTTGCAGAAAAGGAAAGTAATATGAAAATAGAAAGATTTGGAGAAAACAGAATAAGAATTTTTGTCTCCTATGATGATTTGGAAGAGCGTGATATAGATCTTGATGCGTTCAGCTACAACTCGCCGGAAACTCAAGAGCTTTTCTGGGACCTCATGGAGCAGGCAGAAATTGAGCTAGGCTTTGAAGCTCATGAATCTCAGCTTTGTATAGAAGCTGTGTCGGATGTGGATCAGGGCTTTGTAATTACCATTACCAGAATTGAAGAAGAAAACGATTTTGAGTGTATTCAGAAGTTTATAAAGAACAGATATAAACGAAAAGATCTCTCAATAAAGAAAAAGAGCATTTCAATATGTTCCACAATGCTGATTTATATGGTGGAAAGTTTCGATGACCTCTGCTTTTTGTGTGGGGCAATAAAGCCATTGTTTGCAGGCAGAAGCAAAGTATACTCTTTAGATAATGCGTACTATCTGGTGCTTTCATCTATTGAAAACAATATCTTGAATCAGAATAAGTTTGAGAGCATTTTAAGTGAGTATGCCGATAAGATGTCAAGTGTCGATTTCTTGGAAGGTTACCTGAATGAGTATGGTAAGCTTCTTATAGAAAACGATGCAATATCATTCTTCGCAAAACTGTAAATGAGATTTAAGATTCTTCGCTTGCGCTCAGAATGACAGGGGAAGTATCATCCTAAGGGCTGCGTAGCACTCTATGTGCCATTCTGAGGGTCACGCAGCACTCTATGTGTCATCCTGAGCGGAACGCAGTGAAGTCGAAGGATCTTATACATCAACGCAAAAGATTCTTCGCTGACTCTCAGAATGACAGGTGCAGTATCATCCTAAGGGCTGCACGGCATTCTATGTGTCATCCTGAGCGAAGCGTAGCGAAGTCGAAGGATCTTACCCCTCAAGTCTCTCTGACAAATCATTCCACATAGGATTTATACTCTCAACTAAATTTATTTTTTTACTTCTTGTCCATCCTTTAAGTTGTTTTTCTCGTTTTATTGCTTCGCTAACATCATTTGTGGTATCAAAATATACTAGTTTATTAACATTATACTTTTCTGTAAAGCCTCTAATAATTTTATGCTTATGTTCATAACAACGTCTTACAAGATTATTTGTAATTCCGATATACAAAACTTTGTTGGACCAGTTAGTCAAAATATAAACATAATACATGGTATACCTCTTTTAAGATTCTTCGCTGACGCTCAGAATGAAAGGGGAAGTATCATCCTAAGGGCTGCGTAGCACTCTATGTGCCATTCTGAGGGTCACGCAGCACTCTATGTGTCATCCTGAGCGGAACGCAGTGAAGTCGAAGGATCTTATATGTCAACGCAAAAGATTCTTCATTCCGCTTCGCGACCTTATAGAGTGGGTCAGTGGGTTTCCCCACCTTCCCCTCATCAAACCGTACGTGAGGTTCTCCCTCATACGGCTTTCCG
>DUNT01000048.1 GCA_012839205.1 Clostridiaceae bacterium | reverse complement strand
GAGAAACCAATCCGGGATATTTTTCGGTTAATTCAGCAAAGATCTTTTCGTAATATTTTTCCCCTCTTCCCAAAATAACCAGTTGATTATTATTTTTCAAGATATACTCAAATGCCGGTTCCATCAATTCAAGCCCTTTATTGGACACCAATCTGCTGATAACAGAAAATAAAGGAGCATCGCTATTCTTGAGGCCCAGCTCTACCTGAAGCTCTTGCTTGTTCTTCCTTTTACCGTCAATATCATCTTTATTATAATTGAAGTATATACTTTTGTCAGTTTGGGGATTCCAGTTGTCTTGATTAATTCCGTTCAACACACCTCTGATTGCAGTCTTCCGATTCTTAAGCACACCCTCCAGCCCAAACCCATATTTAGGAGTAAGCATCTCCTTTGCCGATGTTTTGCTCACGGCATTAATAATGTCAGCGTAATTAATTCCCGCTTTCATAGGGTTAAAGCAGCCATAGTATTCTACCCTGTCAACCATAAACACCACATCTTTAACCCCAAAAAGATTAAATATGCTGCGGTCACTTACTCCCTGGTACTCAAGGTTATGAATGGTATAGACAATAGATATTTCAGACAATTCATTGTGCTCCCTTTCGTTTTCCCGGAGCATCATGGCAATTGGTGCTGTATGCCAGTCGTTCAGGTGTACAATATCCGGCACAAAATCAAACCTTAGAATCATTTCATAAACAGCAGCACAAAAAAAGGCAAATCGCTCACCATCGTCTTTATGTCCGTAAACGCCTAGTCTGTCAAAATAATGGTAATTATCAATAATAAAAGTTGTTACAGGTGCATTTACAATTTCTCTGACGATACAGGTTTCTTTGCGCCATCCAAAGCTGACCGGAAAATCACCCTTGTACCGGGCAGGAGAATGAATATCTTTATTGCCGGGAATTACAACCCGAACATCTGCTCCCAGTTCTTTCAGTTTCAGAGGGAGTTCTCCGGCTACGTCACCAAGGCCGCCGACTTTAATGAAAGGTGCGCATTCTGCTGCTACATATAAAACCTTAAGCTTATTATTCATAATTCACCTCATACCTTAAGATTTTACCATTATATCGCAATAAATAAACATTATTCGCAGCGAAGAATCTTTCTGCTGTCATTCTTAGCGCTAACGAAGAATCTTACCAAGTTTACATAAAAAGATCCTTCGACTCCGCTGCGCTCCGCTCAGGATAACAGTGGGGGGGACTGCGTTCGCTCAGGATGCCAGCTTTTATAAACATAATTAAGCGGCGTGGCTGCTGCGATTTAAAGCGGAGCATGGATTGCGTAGCGGGCGCGACTAGAAACAGGATGTTGGAAATGGAGCGCTAAATCGCAGCAGTCTACAGCCGCTAAACTTGTATACGCTCCGCTCAGGATAACAGTGGGGGGGGACTGCGTTAGCTTAGGATGACGGAGGGGACGCTGTACTTAGTTTAGAGCGGCACCAGTAGAAATTAAAAACTGACCGGAATCATGAGACTCCGGTCAGTGTAATTATTTCATATCAGGTTTAAATATTTATTATTACTTAGATTTATTGGCTTCACCCAGTGCATCTTTTCTTGAGAGGTTAATTCTGCCCTGTTTATCCACTTCCATTACCATAACTAAGATTTCATCACCGACATTAACTACGTCCTCAACTTTGTTGACGCGCTTGTTGTCAAGTTTAGAAATGTGTACCAAACCTTCTTTTCCGGGAAGGAATTCAACAAATGCTCCAAAGTTCATAATACGGGTAACCCTGCCGGTAAATATCGCACCAATTTCAACTTCCCCTGCGATACCTTCTATTATCTTAATGGCTTTGTGGCCTGCTGTTTCGTCAGAAGTAGCCACATAAACTGAACCGTCATCCTGAATATCGATTTTGACACCAGTCTCAGCAATTATTTTGTTAATTACTTTACCGCCAGGCCCAATAACCTCACGAATTTTATCAACGTCAATCTTTGTCTGATAAATCTTCGGGGCATATGGTGACAGTGACGGTCTGGGTTCAGGTATTACAGGCAGCATACATTCATCAAGTATCTGGAAACGGCCTTTTTTAGTTATTTCAAAGGCTTGATGTATAATCTCATAGGTAAGGCCTTCCACCTTTATATCCACCTGGATTGCAGTTATACCATTCTTAGTACCGGCAACCTTAAAGTCCATATCTCCAAAGAAGTCCTCAATGCCCTGTATATCCATGAAAGTTACAAACCTGTCGGGATTTTCCTCATCCACTACCAGTCCAGCTGAAATACCTGCCACAGGAGCCTTAATGGGCACACCTGCGTCCATCAGAGCCAAGGTACTGGCGCAAACGCTTCCTTGCGATGTCGAACCGTTTGACATCAATACCTCAGAAACAAGACGAATAGCATATGGGAATTCTATCTCGTTGGGTATTACAGGCTCCAGTGCTCTCTCTGCAAGTGCACCGTGACCAATTTCGCGCCGGCCGGGACCTCTTGAAGGTCTCGCTTCGCCTACCGAATAGGATGGGAAGTTATAATGATGCATATAGCGTTTTTCTTCTTCCATATCCACGCCATCCAGCTTCTGTCCTTCACCAAGCGGGCCAAGAGTAACATTGGTAAGAACCTGTGTCTGACCACGCTGGAACAGTGCTGAGCCGTGAGTTCTGGGAAGTAAAGATACTTCTGCTGAAAGTTGACGAATATCCATAAGGGAACGACCGTCAATACGTTTATTTTCCTCTAAAATCATTTCTCTTACAATTTTTTTCTGAAGTTTGTAAAGAGCCTCACCAATTAATCCGGACTGTTCCGGGAAAGTCTCGGCTAATTTTTCCTTAACATCCTTACATACAGCATCTACCTGATTATCTCTGGTTGCTTTGTCTGCGTTCTGGATAGCAACTTTCATATCATCCTTAGCCATATTGTATACCGCTGTCCAGATTTCTTCGGGAACTACAGCAGGTTCGTATTCAAACTTAGGAACTCCGATTTCTTCTACAATTGTTTCAATAAAACCAATAATGCGTTTTATTTCTTCATGTCCTGTCTTGATGGCTTCCAGCATTACCTCATCAGGTACCTGGTTAGCTCCCGCTTCAATCATTACGATTTTTTCCTTGTCAGCAGAAAGAGTAACATACATATCACTTATTGCTCTTTGCTCTGCCGTCGGATTTATAACAATCTTACCATCAACCAGACCCAGTATTACACCTGCGATTGGGCCGTTAAAAGGAATGTCTGAAGTACATAAAGCAATAACTGTACCAATTATCGATGCAAATTCCGGAGAATTATCCTGCTCTACTGACATTACCGTATTTACTATTACTACATCATTTCTTAGATCCTTTGGAAATCTGGGACGCATTTGCCTGTCAATGACTCGCGAAACCAAAACAGCTTTTTCTGTGGGTTTACCTTCACGTTTGATAAATCCACCAGGTATTTTCCCTACAGAATAAAGTTTTTCCTCATAATCAACACTTAACGGAAAAAAATCAATCCCTTCTCTTGGTTCTTTTGAAGCAGTTGCAGTAGATAAAACAACTGTATCACCATAACGAACCAAAGCCGAACCATTGGCAAGCTGTGCTAATTGGCCTACTTCCACAGACAGTGGCCGGCCAGCCACTTCAAAATTAAAGACTTTTCTCATAAATCTTCTCCTTTTCTCCGATTCCATGCACCTTTTTCGGTCTTAACAACCGAAAAGGACTATAGTCAGGGACAAAAGGTCAGGGAACAGGCTCCAAGAACCTTGTAACCTCTTCTCTGAACTTCTGTTGCCCTTGGCTATCGGAATCGTTATTCAATTATTATATTTCCACTATATTCTGAGGTTATTCCCTCAAAAATAGTTGGTTTTAATATTAATTAAACTACCTTACTCATCCTTATATTTACAGGAAATTTTTAGAAAGGCATATTATTGATAAAAAAGGGCGGAAACCCGCCCTACATTTATTTTGTTTTGCCGGGTATACCAGATAATTATTTTCTGATTTCCAGCTTTGCAATAATTTCACGGTATCTGTTTATATCCTTTTTAATAAGATAGTTCAACAGACCTCTTCTTGCACCAACCATTTTTAAAAGTCCACGACGGGAATGGTGATCCTTTTTGTGGATCTTTAAATGCTCGGTTAAATGATTGATTCTGTCTGTCAAAAGCGCAATCTGTACTTCGGGAGATCCTGTATCACCCTCATGCAGCGCATATTTAGCTATAATTTCTTGTTTAGTCATTCTTGTCATAAAAAATTCTCCTCTCTTAAAAATTGCCGTATGCCCAGTAAATGGTCGGAGTTCCATTAACCGCGCATTCGGTTCGATAGACTTAGATATTTTAGCATAGAATCCACGGGTTGTAAAGGAAATTCGGTTTTTTAACTTCTCAGGCTCATATATAGAATTATGTGAACTACAATGTCATTTTGAAGGTCGCACATTACCCTAACTGTCATCCTGAGCGTAAGCGAAGGATCTTAAACGTCAACGCATAAGATTCTTCATTACGCTTCGCTCCATTCAGAATGACATCTTTGTTACGCATAATTTTATTTATCGCTAAGTACTTTAACGTTTTTTGCTATATAGTTTACTCCTGAAATTATGGTTAAGATAACAGCAATGTACATTAATGTCATTCCCACAGGGAAATCTGTAATAAGTGATATTGGAAAATCTCTGACCAGAATAGCCACAATCGCGATAATCTGAACGACAGTCTTAGTTTTTCCCCATTTATCAGCAGCTATGATAACACCGCGGCCAGCCGCAATTATTCGAAAGCCTGTTACAATAAATTCTCTGGCTATAATTATGAAAACTGCCCAAACAGACAGGTTATCTGTCTTTATAAATGCTATCAGAGCTGATGTTACCAGCAATTTATCGGCAACCGGATCCAGAAACTTTCCCAGTTCTGTTACCATATTCTGCTTCCTTGCAATATTTCCATCAACCATATCTGTAACAGACGCAAGTATAAATATAACAGCTGCTGCGTATCTTCCCCATTGGTTAAGCCATAAAAACTGCCCGAACCATCCCGGTACTAAAAAGAATAAGAAAAAAGGAGTTGCCAGAATTCTTGAAATTGTAATTTTATTCGCAAGGTTCATCTTTATTCACCATTCCTACAATAACTGTGCTTCACCAACCAAGTCATAGCCGTCCATGCAAAGAATTTTTACAGGCACTATCGTTCCATTTTCCAATGGCTCCCCAGAGGTAAAATAAATGACCGAATCTATGTCGGGAGCTTCGGCATAGGTACGTCCCATATAAAAAATACCATCCTCAGCCACCCCATCGACCATTGTATCATATGTTTGTCCCAATCGTGAACCATTATATTTTTCAACGTTTTCCATCTGAAGTGCCATGAGCATGTCCCGCCGTTGAATTTTTAGTTTTTCCGGCAAATGTCCTTTCATTTTATAAGCAGGTGTTCCTTCCTCCTTTGAGTATGCAAACACACCAAGATGCTGGAAATAACCAACTTCTACAAACTCATACAGTTCAGCAAAATCCCGCTTTGTCTCACCTGGGAATCCGGTTATAAGAGATGTTCTTAATACAACATCGGGAATCTCGGTTTTTATCTTTTCCAGCAGGTTGTAAATATCTGATTTACTCCCCCGCCTTCCCATAGCTTTAAGCATATTATCTGAAATATGCTGAATTGGAATGTCCAGATATTTGCATAGTTTCGGATTATTCTTCATTTCAGTTATCAGGTCATCATCTATTAACTCCGGATAACAGTACAACAGCCTTATACGCGCAACCTCTTTGATCTCGCTAATCCTTCGTACCAGTTCTGTTAGTTTCTTTTCTTTATAAATATCTGTCCCATAGCGTGTAACATCCTGGGCTATCAGAATAATCTCCTTTTTACCTTTTAGGGCTAAGAGCTTTGCTTCTTTAAGAATATTCTCTATTGTCCGGCTCCTGAAATCTCCCCTCAGACTGGGGATTATACAGTAAGTACACCTATTGGAGCAGCCCTCGGCAATTTTCAGATAACCATAAGGTTTTTCATCGGTCACAAGCCGGGTAAGTTCCAAATAATCAACAGTATCCGGAGGATTTGCGTATACTTTTTTTTCTTCTGATTCTTCGGCCAGCCGTTTCCCGATAATTTCCGGTATTTCGTCTATACTACCGGTTCCAACAACCACATCAACCTCTGGTATTTCTTTATATATATCGGTTTTATATCGTTCTGCCAGGCAGCCTGTTACCACTAAAAGTTTCAGATTCCCTTCAATTTTGTACCGGGCAGCTTCCAGAATACTAATTATTGCTTCTTCCTTGGCATCTCCAATAAAAGCACAAGTGTTAATGATAATTACATCTGCAGATTCGTGCTTTGGTGTAAGCTCATAGCCTGCATCCTTTAAGGTTCCCAGCATAATTTCACTGTCCACAAGATTTTTTGGGCAGCCTAGGGATACAAGTCCTACCTTTTTTTTCAAAAATTTGCCCCTCCTTTTGGGTCTGACTGATTTATGAATAATATAACACAACAAATCATTACAAAAAAGCGGGGAATTCTATCCCCGCTCTTATTAATATATCATTTTAATTTCTTAATCAATACCCAAGGCTTTCCCCCACCAAAATAACCTTAATACGATCCTTATACTTCTGTTGTCTGAAGACTGTATATGAAGAACAGATACGGTCATCCACCCTGCAGTCCACACAATATCCTGTTTTTGTACAAGGTGTGTCTTTATTAAGTCTGACAGCATTGGCCGGAGCTGCAATCCGCCTGACTCTTTCAACGGCTTCATCTTCATTCCTGACAATCTTGTTTATCCCAGCTACCACAATAACACTTTTAGGCCCATATATCATTGCAGCTACCCGATTTCCGTTACCATCCACATTATAGAGCTCTCCATCCTCGGTGATGGCATTGGTACTCGTCAAATAAGTATCGGCAAAAAAAGATTTTCTGTATATCTCTTCTATCTGTTCTCTTGTCAACCCTTTGGCATGTCTGTCTAAAAAGTTATAGTGTCCTGCTTTTAAATGTTCCAGTACCCCGGTTTCAGCCAAAGTCATTGATCCGCCGGCTGCAACCAGCTCGCCTTCTTTGATTAGTTCAGCAACCTTGTCAACAACCTGATCCCTATTCTCCACATAAATAGCCATCATATTATTTTTTACAAGGTTATTCATGGTCCTTTCAACTTGTTTGTTTATAACAGATTTTAGATTATTATCCACGGCATTCACCCCAATCATTATTGTACTGCAAAGTCTTAAAAGTATAGTTTGGAAACCTTTAATATCCCATCAGTATTGCGCAGCTTTTCAAGTATATCATCTGATACCTCTTCATCAACGCTTACAAAGGATACAGCTTTGTTTGAACTGATGTCACGGCGGCTCCATTGCATTGCCGCAATATTGACGTTATTCTGGCCTAAAAGGGTTCCCACCTTGCCGATGATGCCTGGAACGTCTGTATTTTGCAATGCCAGGACATATTTTGTAGGCTCAAAGTCCAATGTATATCCAAAGAAGTCAACTATGCGGATAGAATCCTTGGCAAATACCGTACCTGCCACAGAAATTGCATTGCTTCTCCTGTAGAATTTAACAGTAATCAGATTGGTATACTTCTCAAGATTACTGGATTTACTTTCAATGAGCTCCACACCCATTTCTTTAAGTTTAAGCTGGGCATTGACATAATTAACTTCTGACTCGCTTACAACAGATAAAAAGCCTTTAATAATTGCCAGCGTAATGGGCTTAGTAGGCTTATCAACCAGATCCCCGCTATAAACTATTTCAATTTTCTCAACTCTTTCCTGCTCGGCCTGATAATAAATTGCCCCCAGCTTTTCTCCTATGCTTATATAAGGCTTAAGTTCTTCAACATCACCTGAAATATGAGGCATGTTTACCGCTGCCACTAATTCCCCGTTCAATACTGCTTCAACATTTTTAGCTACCCCTAATGAACAGTTGAGGCTGGCCTCTTTTGTGGATGCCCCAAGATGAGGAGTATATATAACCTGATCCAGGTCCAGAAGCGGATTCCAGTAATCCTGTTCCTCAGGAGCTTTATTGAAATTAGGTTCTGCTTCCAGAACGTCGAGAGCCGCACCTGCAACATGGCCGGATACAATGGCATCGTAAAGGGCTTTTTCATCGATCATGCCACCTCTTGCAACATTGACAATACGAACTCCTTTTTTACAAAGAGCAAGTTCTCTTTCTCCTATGAGATTTTTACTTTCAGGAGTTTTGGGTATGTGTATGGTAATTAAATCTGCAGCCTTTAAAAGGTCATCAAGATTTTCTGCACGAGTAATACCAAGCCTGGCAACACGTTCATCGGAAATATAAGGGTCATATCCGACAACATTCATTCCTGCACCTAGAAGTTTCTTAGCCACAACCGAACCAATTTTGCCAAGGCCTATGATACCGGCAGTCTTGCCATCCAATTCTTCACCAACAAATTTGTTTCTGCGAAAATCCTTGTTTTTTCCAGCATGATATGCTTGCGGTATATTTCTGAAGCAGGCATAAATCAACGCTACACTCATTTCAGCCGCTGCCATAGTATTTCCATCGGGAGTATTAACTACTGTGATACCTCTTCTTGTACATTCTTCTACATCAATATTGTCTACACCAGTACCTGCACGGCCGGCAACCTTAAGATTCACAGCTTTATCCAGAATGGTGCCTTTTACCTTTGTAGCACTTCTTACTATTATTGCATCGTATTGGTCAATAGTTTTCTCAAGTTCATCTGGTGAGATTCCAAATGGTGTATCTACTTGATGCCCCTTACTTTTAAGGTACTCAATTCCATTTGCTGCCATTTTGTCTGTTACAATTATTTTTGCCATAGTTCTACCTCCTGAAATATTAACTATAGATCAGCTTCTACAATGAAAAAAGCCAAACTAAAATTGTTTGACCTCTGATCAAGCACCCTTTTTGCGATAAGAAAAAACAATAGCTGACTTTAGTCATCCCGATCAAATATTAAGAATCTATCTATAAGACTCTTCATTCGACTCATTCAGAATGACGCTATGCTTGTTTTACCCTCTGTCCTTTTGCCTGAGAGAGTCATCCAAAATTGGATTTGCCCCTTCGGCGCCTTTCAAAAAGGTCTCTCCAGAGATCCGTCCGACTTAGGTCTTTTTACCTGAGAGATTTACTCCTTCGGTGTGCTTTAGCAGCCACTCTCCCTAAGCCTTCATCCGTTATATATTAAACCGATAAAATCATGATACTCTTCGGTATATTAAAAGTCAAGATATTTAACGCATATTTTGATATTTTTTTAACAATATTTTTTCATCCGTTGTTTTCTTGATAATCAGGTCACAATCAACACATCAAATATTATTTTTCATACGGCTTATTGGGTGCCAAAAAGAGCCTCAACAAATTCCGAAGGATTAAAAGGTTGAAGATCATTCATTTGCTCGCCGACACCAATAAATTTTACTGGTATATTTAATTCGGACTTTATGGATACGATAATTCCACCTTTTGCTGTTCCGTCCAACTTGGTGAGGATAAGTCCTGAAAGTTCAGAAACCTCTGAAAATGTTTTAGCCTGCGAAACTGCATTCTGGCCTGTTGTAGCATCCAAAACCAGAAGGGTCTCAATATCGGAATCGGGCAATTCCCGCCTGATAATCCTGAAAATCTTTTTTAATTCGTCCATAAGATTTTTTTTGGTATGGAGTCTTCCTGCTGTATCGCATATCAATACATCGGTATTCTTGGATTTGCAGTGTTGGATGGCATCAAAAATTACAGCTGAAGGATCTGAGCCCTCAGAATGCTTTATCAGGTCAACACCGGCTTTGTTTGTCCAAATTTCCAGCTGGTCTATGGCTGCTGCTCTGAAGGTATCAGCAGCAGCAACGGTAATTTTTTTACCCTGGTTTTTTAAGTGATGCGCCAGTTTGCCTATGGAGGTTGTTTTACCAACACCGTTTACTCCGATAACTACTATAACCGATGGCTTTGTATCAAGTTTTAACTGGGTGTTCTCATCGGCCAGCTTAGATGCTATTATCTCCTTTATGGCTGTACGAACACCTTTTGTATCGGTTATTTTCTCAGCTTTAACCTTTTCTCTGAGTTCGTCTATTATCTTCAGTGAAGTGTTCATCCCCATATCGGATGTTATTAATATCTCTTCCAACTCCTCAAAAAGTTCCTCATCAATTTTCCCGAAGGATACAAGTACTTCGTCGATTCTATGTGTTATTGAGTCTCTGGTTTTTTTTAGCCCATCCTTAAGTCTTCCGAAAAAACCCACCTTGGTATTTTCCGGTGTTATCTGCTCTGCGTCAGCATCTTCTTCAACTGTTATATTTTCTTCGATGGGTTGAACCAGTGTATCATCCTGCTTTTCTTGATTCTTCTTTTTTCCCCAACCAAACCATCTATCCTTAGCCATACTATTTTCCTTTCATTCCTGATTATGTGTACTTACATCTGCTACCCGGCATATTGTTTTATATCTTCATCCATTCGTAATGACACTACCTTGGATATTCCGTGTTCTTCCATTGTAACACCATACAGGATATCGGCAGCTTCCATTGTACCTTTCCTGTGAGTGATGACTATAAACTGTAGTTCATCGGTATACCGCTTTAGATATTCAGCAAATTTATAAACATTTGCGTCGTCCAGCGAGGATTCGATTTCATCCAGTATGTAAAAAGGAGCTGGCCTCATTTTTAATATAGCAAATATAAGAGCTATCGCCACTAACGCTTTTTCCCCGCCCGAAAGCAGCATCATGTTCTGGAGTTTCTTGCCCGGAGGCTGTACTATTATATCAATTCCGCTTTCCAGAACATTTTCTTCATCGGCAAGCCGGACTTCTGCAAAGCCGCCGTCAAAAAGCTCTTTGAATACAGTACTGAAATTCTTGTTTATTATCTCAAATTGCTCCACAAATTGCTTTTTCATTACCTGAGTTATTTCCTTAATAACCCGTCTCAGTTTTTCTTCCGACTTGATTAAGTCATCATGCTGATTCTTCATAAAACTATAGCGCTCTTTTGTTTTTGAGTAATCTTCTATTGCTGCTACATTAACCGGTCCCAGCTCTCTTATCTCAGCTTTTATTTCATTTATCCTGCTCTGGGTAGCTCTGACATTAGTAATTTCCTGCCTTATCTCAAGAGCACCTCCATATGTAAGGCCGTATTCATCCCAGAGCCTGTTCTGGAATATTTCAAGCTCACTTTCCATTTTTGCCTTTCTCGCTTCAATCCGGCCTTGTGCTTCTTGAAGAGTAATAATGGTACTGTTGTGCTCAGTAACTCTGTCCAGCATACCTGAGAGTTCCTCTTCCAATACTCTTCTTTCTTCGGCAAGCCCCTCAAGTTTTAGTTCACATCCGGTCTTTTCCTCTTTAAGGCTTATATTCTTCTTTAAAACACCTTGAATTTCAGCTTTCAGCTCTTCAATACGCTCCAGATTACGTTTCTTTTCCTCTTCGCGTTTTGCAATATTCATAGTGTTGCTGCTTTTTTCTTGATTAAGCATTTCAATCTGTTCTAAAACGCTTTGTTTGCTTTCTCTGATAGAGTTAACCGATACGCGGTAATCACTTATATCTGTATGAAGCTCATCCCGTTTCTGCTGCTCATCCTTGTTCTTAAGCTGGCCAGCCTGCACTTTATCTTTCAATAACTGTATCTCATCTTCTATGGCCTTGGCTTTTACTGATTCCTTATCACTCTCTGTCATAACCTCTTTTATCTGCTCTTCCACTTCTTCTTCCTGTTGTTTCAACAGATTCATCCTGGCAGCAATTTTTTTGACATTATCCAGTATAGAAGCTACATGGTTTTCATCTCTTAATCTTACCAGTTCAAGTTCCGATAATACTTTCTGCTCTTGTTCATATGCAATACTTATATTATTCAGCTCGGTTTCTATAACCTTAATTTCATCATCAATTTTTTTCAACTTGGCACTGATATTTTTCAGCTCAGCCTCATTTTCTCTGATAACACGGTTACGGCCAATTATGCTTGATGCTTTGCTGCCGGTACTACCTCCTGTCATAGAGCCTCCGGCATTTATAAGTTCACCTTCAAGGGTAACTATACGGAACATAAAACCGAATTGTCTGGCCATTCGGATCCCCGAATCCATATTATCCACAATTACAGTTCTGCCAAGAAGATTTAATATAATTCCTGAGAATTGCTTGCTGCATTTCACCTTGTCGGAAGCAATGCCTTCAAATCCCGGCATTTCTTGTATTTTAGCCAGCAGGTTTTCATCCAGTGTACGAGGTTTAATAGCAGATTTGGGCAAAAACGTAGCCCTGCCCAGGTTATTTTTCTTTAAATACTCTATGGCACGTTTTGCAGCGAATTCATCATCAGTAACAATATTTTGAAGACTGGCCCCTAAAGAAACTTCTATGGCAGTCTCATAACGCTCTTCTACAGTAATAAGACGGGCCACAGGACCGTGTATCCCCTGACCAAAAGCCTTATTCTCCTGGCAAGCTGTTTGTATTGCCTTGACACTGCGGCTGTATCCCTCCATACTCTCTTCCATATCAATGAGAACCCTGTTTCGGGATTCCAAAGCACTATAGGAACGGTCGATGCTTTCCTGTTTGGCTTTCTTTTCGTTAAGCTCCTTTTGGATTTCGACTTTTTTTAGCTCCAGTTCATTAAGCCTGTTTTTGGATGAGTTTATTTCCTCCCTGGTTTTCCTCAATGAAGTATCCAAATCTTCTTTTTTCATGCTTTCACGATCGATTTCCAGGGTGGATTGACGCATATCCTCCGCAAGCCTGGATTTCAGCTGCTTAAAATTTTCAATATCATTTTTCAGATTATTAAGTCGTATTTTTGAATCCGATAAGGTATCCTGTTTATCCATAATAGCTTGTTTGGCCTCTTCAACCAACCTTTCGCCCTCATCTAACCGTGCAATGATACCTCTCATAATCTCTTCTGCCTCGGCTAACAGCTCAGAAAAGCGTTCTTCATCCCGCAGCATTTGCTGAAAGCGGTACCTTTTCTTTTCGATTTCTGATTCAATAGCGGACACTCGCTCTTTAATAGAATCTATATCATTCCCAAAATTTTCATTGTTAGCAGTAAGATTGTTTATTTTTTCTTCACAAATTCTGATATGCCCTTCATTCTTTTCAAGCTCACTGTCAATACTGTGCTGTAGGTTTCTAAGCTCATCAATCTGTGTTTTTAATAATTCCAGCCGCTCATTCTTACTTCTGTTTTTGTTTTTAATATTCTCTATTCTTCTGTTCTCCTCATCAACCTGCTCTCTGATTTCCCGTGTCTGATTTTCCACTTCATTAAGTTTTATCTTCAGTTTATCTATGGTATCTAAAAACAGACTTACCTCTATACCTTTAAGTTCGTTACTCAGATCTATGTATCGCCGCGCAGTCTCTGCCTGTTGAGCAAGGGGCTCCAACTGGCTTTCCAACTCTATCAGAATATCATTTATACGAACCAGATTTTGTCTTGTTGTTTCAAGTTTGCGTTCTGATTCTTTTTTGCGGGCCTTGTATTTCGTTATACCGGCAGCTTCTTCAAAGACCAGTCTGCGTTCTTCGGATTTGGAGCTCAGAATCTCATCAATACGCCCCTGGCCTATTATTGAATAACCTTCACGGCCTACACCGGTATTCATAAAAAGCTCTTGAATATCCTTTAAACGGCATTGGGTCTTGTTAAGGTAGTACTCGCTTTCCCCTGAACGGTACACTCTACGTGAAACTGTAACCTCAGTAAAGTCGACAGGAAGCGCTTTGTCGGAATTATCCAAGGTTATTGTTACTGCAGCAAATCCCACAGGCTTGCGGTACTGGGTACCGGCAAAAATGACATCTTCCATTTTACTGCCCCGTAAAGTCTTGGCACTCTGTTCACCAAGAACCCATCTGACAGCATCTGCAATATTGCTTTTGCCACTGCCGTTGGGACCTACGACAGAAGTTTGTCCCTTATTGAAATGTAATACAATTTTATCTGCAAAGGATTTAAAACCTTGTATCTCTAAAGATTTTAAATACAAACCAAAGCACCTCGTGTCACTTTTAAAGTATAAGCATCATTTCACATTGTACCACACTAAGACGCAACAAGACATACCATCCACCAATTTTCCAACGTTAAGGGCCTACTGCATTATACCGTTTTAAGTATAAAATCTACAAGCTGATAATAAGCCGCATTGCTACAATAAAAGGAGCAAACGCTCCTTTATTGTTTTATTTATATTCTATCTTCAATTTTAACATATTCAGTCCGTTTCTTGATGCACTTGTATGCCGGCCTGATAATTTTATTACCGTTTAAATGTTCCTCAATAATATGAGCACACCATCCAACAATTCTTGCGACGGCAAAAATAGGGGTGTTCATTTCCAATGGAATGCCCAGCATGTCATATACAAAACCTGAGTAAAAGTCAATATTGGCGCACATTGGCCTGTCAGTATTACGGATCTCCCTGAAAACCCGGGGTGCAAGTTTTTCTATCCTGGAGTATAGCTCAAACTCATCACTTCTTCCCACCTGTTTAGCAAGTTTTTCTGCTTGTTCTTTCAACAAGACACACCTGGGGTCAGAAAGAGTATAAACCGCATGGCCCATTCCATATATAAGTCCGGTGCGGTCAAAGGCTTCCTTCCTGATAATTTTGGTAAGGTATTCACGGATTTGTTCATCACTTCCCCAATCCTTAACTTCTCTTTTCAACTCATTCATCATACTGATAACCTTATTATTGGCACCACCATGTTTCGGTCCTTTAAGGCTGCCAACCGCTGCAGCAATTGATGAATAAATATCAGTCCCGGAGGAAGCCACTACATGCGTAGCAAAGGTTGAGTTGTTACCACCGCCATGCTCAGCATGCAGTACGAGGGCTAAATCCAGCACGATTGCCTCTAGCTCGGTATATTCTTTTGAAGGTCTCAACAACATAAGAATATTTTCGGCAGTACTCAGCTCAGGATTCGGATTGTGAATATACAGGCTCTTTCCGTCCAGATAATGTGCTTTGGCCTGATATCCGTATGCAGCCATAACAGGGAACTTAGCAATCAAATCCATACTTTGTTTCAGCAGATTCTTTATACTGGTATCATCTGGATTAGTATCAAAGGAGTACATTGTAAGAACCAGGCGGGCTATTTTATTCATCACATCCTGGCTTGGTGCATTTAAAATATTGGCTCTGACAAAGTCTTCATTTATTTTTCTTCTGGAACCCAGAACTTGCTTAAACTGTTCCAAACCCTTTTTGCTTGGTAAATCACCGAACAAAAGAAGGTATGCGCATTCTTCAAATCCAAAACGATTCTCTGATAAAAAGCCATTTACCAAATCATAAATGTCAATACCGCGGTATATAAGACGGCCTTCCACCGGTACCTTTTCGCCTTCATCGTAAATATAGGCATGAACATCCCCGATTTCGGTCAATCCTACCAGTACACCTGAGCCATCCTTATTTCTCAACCCACGTTTAGCATTGTACTTGTCGTAAACTCCCGGCCTGAATCTGTTTTTAATTTCTACAACCTCACTTGCTATATCAAAATAGCTATCCATTGCTTCCTGTGACATAACTTTGTACAATGAAATAACCTCCTCTACTTCTCTTAGATGGTATCCTGGGCTGAATCCGCTTTATAAATCGACTTACCTTAAGATGTATTTTTTATATACAATTATTAGCGTAATTATTCTTCTATCAACCAGATTGCGTATATTTATGCAAACCTGATTTTATCTATTGTATACAATCTTATGGTGCCCGTCAAGAGTTATTTTGCAATTCCTTATACAAAATACTTCATCTTTAAAAAATCATAAAAATTCAACTAATAACTGATATATAGAGGTATTTGTGCAATTCATTTTAATCTGTTTTTAACCATATTATTATTAATATAATGCATTTAATGACATTTAAACAAAAAAAACTTGCAATTTAATGCAAGTTTTTTTTGTTTGAGCACTAAGGAATCAGTGGCTTTGTATAAACCTATCTCAGAAAAATATGCAGGAAATTCCTGACGTTAAAATATTTCTGATTACGAAATTTAAATTTCTAGTATTCCCTTGCTGCTTTATATTTTTCCTGGCTCTTTTCCATATTAAATTTCATATTATTTTTCTTTAAAACAGAGTCATAAGTTGTGTCAATAACAATCCACCTGTTTTCATCAAGTAAATAAACTTCATTCCAGGCATGATACCCTTTAACTAAATCTGAATATCCCTTTATCAGCTTGGCAGGGATGTTCTGGCTTCTGAGCATGGCTGCAAAAACAGCCGAATAGTCATAACAAATACCTTTTTTGTCTATGTAGATTTTTTCTATGTCCGGGACATACATTGTATTAATATTGTTTATCTTGTCATAATCATAACTGAATGTATCAACTACAAAGTTATATATAGCTATAACCTTTTCCTTGTCAGTTTTAAGATTCCTTGTTAACTCTCCTGCCTTTTTAATGATATCCATCTCAGGATTCCAGTTTACAGTCTGTACAGAGGCTCTGAAAACATCCAGGGAATTTTTTATTTCGGCCTTAACATTCTGGGCTTTTACCTGGCGATAGCGATTACCTGTTATATTTTCAAAAATAGAAATCTTATACTCACCTTCACCAAGCTGCAGGGGAAAGTATTCGAACTTTTCCCGGCCGAAAAGGTCATAATCATATTTGTCAGCACTATTCTGGACTCTTGTTTTGATTCTCTTAGGGGAGGAAGGAATATACCTTGCACCAACAGTGCCCAGCTCTGTTTTTGAATTATCAAAGTTATTGTATCGAGCCGCCTCCGCATACGAGTATACTGAAAACAATAAGAAAAATACTACCATCAGCACCGGAAGTTTAATTTTTCTCATATTGCTCACCCCAATCAACAAGTACTGAATATAATTTACCAACAATTCTTTAGCAGTAAAACATAAGTTACAAATGGCCTTCCAATACTTCTAGTACTTGTGGGATACATGGGGTATTGTGGTCCATAATTATGTAATCAGAAGCTTTTTTTACAGCTGGTGTCGCATTATCTACAGCAATACCCAAATCGGCAGTTTGTATCAATTCCAAATCATTGTCATTATCGCCTACAGTCACAATAAGTCGCCAATCATTGCCATAAATTGATTTTAACCTTTTAAGGGCGGCACCCTTGGAGGCGCTCTTGTCCATTATATCCAGAAACTCATGTTCAGAAAAAACTATGTTTAAATCAGTTCTGTTAAGTCCTTCTAAATCTGCTTTTATAAACTTAAGAGTTTCATGTTTCTCTATAAATAATACTTTTAGCCATTCTCCGGGTATATCATCCCATGGAGCTTCTTCTAATTCAAAGCCCTCTCTTTCTGCCATCTCTCTTGCAGTATCATTTGGATTAAATACATAGGATTTCCCGTGAATACTTATCTCACAGCATACTTTTGGATATATTGACATAATCTCCCGGAGCACTGGCTTAAGGTCATCAGACATTGCAGTTTTATATAGGACTGTATCGGTATTTGTTTCATAAATCATTGCGCCATTAAAAAATATTGATGGCAAATTCAAATTAAGATCTGGAAATTTTATTCTGGTTGTTTGTTCCATACGCCCAGTAGCTACACCAAATCTGCCGCCTTGTGAGGTAAAGTAATCAATTGCGTCCATATTTTCTTTTGATAATTTTCTTTCTGCATCTAAAAGTGTCCCGTCAAGATCACTGTATATTACAATGCCGTCATATTTCATTTTTACTGTTATTCCTTTTGTCCCATGATTGTGTTTAATCTGTCTTGTATTGCATATAAAAATTCCTTGGCGTTGACAACTTTTTTATTTTCCAGTTGGGAAAGTGCCACCAGGTCCTTTGTCATAATGCCCTCTTCAATGGTTTTCAGGCAGGCTTTTTCCAGCATGTCAGCAAAGTGTTCCAATTCAGGAATTTCATCGAGCTGCCCTCTTTTTCTTAAAGCACCGGTCCAGGCGAAAATAGTGGCTACCGAATTAGTGGATGTTTCTTTACCTTCAAGGTGCTGGTAATAATGACGCTGAACTGTGCCATGGGCTGCTTCATATTCATAGTATCCCTCAGGTGAAACTAAAACTGAGGTCATCATGGCCAGACTTCCGAAAGCTGATGCCACCATATCGGACATAACATCCCCGTCATAGTTCTTGCACGCCCAAATAAATCCGCCTTCCGAGCGCACTACTCTTGCAACTGCATCGTCTATAAGAGTATAAAAATACTCAATACCGGTTTCATCAAACTTTTCTTTATATTCAGCATCGAAAATATCCTGGAAGATGTCCTTAAAGCTGTGGTCATAGGTTTTTGATATAGTATCCTTGGTAGCAAACCACAGATCCTGTTTTTTGTCCAGAGCATAATTAAAGCAGGCACGGGCAAAACTTTCTATGGATTTCTCTGTATTATGCATACCCATAATAATGCCCGGGTCTGTAAAATCGTGAATGGTCTTTCTTGTTTCAATACCGTTCTCATCGGTGAAAACCAGTTCAGCCTTTCCCGGTCCCTCTATTTTCATCTCAGTATTCTTGTATACATCTCCATAGGCATGTCTCGCTATGGAAATAGGTTTTTTCCATGTCCGCACAAAGGGGCTGATCCCCTTTACCAGGATAGGCTCTCTGAAAACAGTACCGTCTAATATTGCACGAATTGTCCCATTAGGGCTCTTCCACATCTCGGTTAAATTATACTCCTTTACACGAGCTGCATTAGGAGTAATGGTAGCGCATTTTACAGCTACTCCGTATTTTTTTGTGGCCTCAGCCGAATCAATGGTAATCTGGTCTTTGGTTTTTTCCCTGGATTCCAATCCCAGATCATAATACTCGGTTTTCAGTTCAACATAAGGTTCAATTAGAATATCTTTAATCCACTTCCAGACAATTCTGGTCATTTCGTCCCCATCCATCTCGACCAGGGGAGTTCTCATAATGATTTTTGCCATTGTTTCCTCCTACAATTTATCTTGCTTATCAAAACTGCTCCTTAATCCAGGGAAGTTTCCCTCCCGATTTGAGTATTTCGGCATCCAATGCTGATAATGTATGCTCAAGCTCAATGGTAATGCCTTTGGTAAGATTCTTAAGAACACAAGCTCCTTTTAAATCTCCAATGTCTACTATTATCTTATCGCCTTCGCTAAGATTATCATAATCAGAAGGATTCTTAAAGGTTAAAGGCACAATACCGAAATTAATCAGGTTGGCAAGATGTATTCTGGCAAAACTTTTCACGATGACTGCCTTAACTCCCAGATATTTCGGCGCCAGGGCAGCGTGCTCGCGGCTGGAACCCTGACCATAGTTTTCACCGCCAATAATAAAACCTCCGTTGTTTTCTCTGGCTTTTTCATAAAACTTGGGATCAACTGCCTCAAATACAAATTTTGATATTTCGGGAATATTGCTTCTCAGAGGCAGAATTTTTGCGCCAGCAGGCATAATATGGTCGGTTGTTATATTGTCGCCTACCTTAATCAGTACGTTTCCTTCAAGGGTATCAGAAATAGGATCAAAGGATGGTAACGGCTTAATATTCGGCCCTCTGACTACCTCAACTTTTTTAGCGTCTTCTTCGCTAAGGGGTTTTAGAATCATATTGTCATTTACAATAAATTTATCCGGCAGTGAAACTTCAGGGTAATCGCCAAGCTCTCTGGGGTCTGTTAAAACACCCTTAATTGCTGTGGCTGCTGCGGTTTCAGGACTAACCAGATAAACCTTTGCATCCTTTGTACCGCTTCTTCCTTCAAAATTGCGATTGAAGGTTCTTACCGAAACGCTGCCTGATGCAGGAGCACATCCCATACCGATACATGCCCCGCAAGCATTTTCCATAATTCTGACTCCTGACCTCACAAGTTTGGTATAGTCGCCTTCCTCAACCAGATGTTCCACCACCTGTCTTGAACCGGGACTGATAAATACATGAAGGTTATCTGAAATTGTTTTATTATCAAGTACTTTAGCAACAATTTTAAGATCTCTGAGTGAGGAATTGGTGCATGAGCCTATGGCTACCTGATTCACCTTAACAGGCCCCACCTCTCCTACTCTTTTAACTGAGCCGGGACTATGAGGAAGGGCAACCATAGGTTCTATTTCTGATAGATTGATTTCTATTGTTTCATCATAAACCACTTCATAATCTGGTTCTAAAGGTCTGAAATCTTTTTCCCGGCCCTGGGCCTTTAAGAATTTATAGGTAATCTCATCACTAGGGAAGATACTAGTGGTACAACCGGTTTCGGTACCCATATTTGTTATTGTGGCTCGGTCCGGAACACTTAAAGTACTTACACCTTCTCCAAAATACTCAAAAACTTTGCCTACATTTCCTTTTACATCCACCAGACGAAGCACCTCCAGGATAACATCCTTTGCTGAAACCCATGGCTTCAGCTTGCCGGTAAGGTGTATTCCCACAATTTTGGGATACTTAATGCGGAAAGGCGCTCCAGCCATAGCACAAGCTACATCAAGACCGCCTGCTCCCATGGCAAAGCATCCCATTCCTCCGGCAGTGGGAGTGTGGCTGTCAGATCCTATAAGAGTATTTCCGGGTACTGCAAATCGCTCCAGAAAGATTTGATGACATATTCCGTTACCGGGCTTTGAAAAATAAAGCCCGTATCTTTTAGCTATGGATTCCAGAAATTTGTGGTCATCAGCATTTCTAAAATCAGTTTGGAGAGTGTTATGGTCAACGAAGCTAACACTGAACTGGGTTTTTACCCTGTCAATTCCAATAGCCTCGAACTGAAGATAGGCCATGGTTCCTGTCGCATCCTGAGTAAGCGTGTTGTCTATTTTAAGAGCAACCTCACAACCAGCTTTTGCTTCTCCTTCAATTATATGTTCTCTAAGTATTTTTTCTGTTATTGTTCCTGCCATTAACTCACCCTCACCTTGTTTTTGAAAATTATACCCTATTTAGCTTACAATAAGCAATATACATAAGTACCGAAGTTTTAGTTGTAAGACATCCCTACTTTAATTATACTTATAACGAGAGGCATATTCTGCCTCGAGTTTCAATGACTCGGGACCCAATTGTCATTCTGAGCGCCAGCGAAGAATCTTATGCGTTGACGTTTAAGATCCTTCGACTCCGATACGCGACCTTCAGGATGACAGCTTGTATAAACGCAATTAAACGGCGTAGCTGCTGCGATTTAAAGCGGAGCATGATTTGCGGAGCGGGCGCGACTAGAAACTGGATGTTGGAGATGGAGCGGTAAATCGTAGCAGGCTACAGCCGCTTCCCTGTTTAACGTAAAAAGATCCTTCGACTCCGCTACGCTGCGCTCAGGATGACAGTGGGGGGGGAGTTGCGTCACACTTAGGATGGCAACTTCATTATTATGTGAGTATGTGAATTATTGTTATTATATAATGATTATTGTTTTAATAATAAAAATGTCAGGAGTACAAAAGAATGGATTTGGAAAATCGTGAAAAAGCTGAAAATAAAGTTTTGCTGTTATACTTTCTTTATAAGGTTCGAATACCAATAAGCAATATGCAACTGACAAGAATAATGCTGGAAAACCGCTACATGAATTATTTTCTCCTTCAGCAAAGTGTTCATGAAATGCAGCGGGATAATCTTATAATAACTGAAACCAGGGATGATTTAGATTATTACAGCCTTTCGGAAGAAGGGCAAAAAATGTTGGATATGTTTATTAATCTGGTACCTATCGGAATTAGAACCAGGCTTGATAAAAATATAGATGCAATACGCTCGGTAATGCGTCTTGAAACATCGGTTGTTGCTGAATATACCCTCGAGAACGAAACTGAATATGAAGTAAAATGTAAGATTCTGGAGGATTTTAATCCTCTTATTGATATAAGGCTGTCTGTAGGCTCAAGGGATGATGCACGTTCCATCTGCAGAAATTGGAAAGCCCATGCAAAGGAAATTTACCCTGAAGTTATTGCGGTACTTTTAGGTAAAGATAAAGATAATCAGTGACTTCCCTGATAATTCTGTGGGTATACTAAGAATAATGCGAGCAAAGATGTCATTCTGGGCCCCCTCGTGTCATTCTGAATGGAGCGAAGCGTAATGAAGAATCGTTAGCGTTGACGTTTAAGATCCTTCGCTGACGCTCAGGATGACAATAACGTGATGTGAGAGATGGGATGTGAGAAGTGAGATGTATGCTCGTATTCTTATCTTATGTACTAAGGGCATGAAAGACGCTTTTAATAATCTACTGCCATGGATTTAACAAATGCAAAGAATTCACGCAGATAGCTGTTAAGCATTATTACCCGCGGCGTCGGCGCCGGAATTGCATATGCTTCAAAACCAAATCTACGGGCAAGTATCCGGGCACGTAATACATGAAAGTCATTAGTTACAAAGACTATCTTTTCAGTTTTATCATCCGGAAGATTCATAACTCTTCTGGAAAACTCAAAGTTCTCTCTTGTGCTGGTGGATTTATCTTCTGTTATAATCTTATCTTTCGGTATATTACGGCTAATCAGGTACTCTTCCATAGCCAATGCCTCAGGGTATGGCTCATTAGGCCCCTGTCCGCCTGTAACAACTATATTTACATGAGGATTTTCTTCATAGTATTCAATTGCCTTATCCAGGCGCATCTTTAAAGCTAAGGTAGGCCTTCCGTCAGGCCATATACCGCAGCCGAGAACAATAACAGTGTCCACTCTTCCGGCCTGCTGTTTTCCGTGTGTGTAGGGATCTATAATAATCAAGGTTTCCACCACGATAAAAAATAAAATGCAAATGATAAAAACCACAATAAACGTTATTCTTAACCCTTTATTTTTAATAATGGGGCCTTTGGCGAATAGCAATACCGCAGAATATGCAAAACAGCAAAGCCCGATAACAGAGGGCATTACAACTCCAAAATTCCAATCGTTGGAATAATTATGTGCAGATACTGTGTTACTGAAAAGCAGTATGCCTGATACTATAAGAAATGCGGCAAAAAACCTTCTGCCGCCTTGCTTTCTGTTCATTGTACCTCTTATTATTTCCCTTCTGTAATTTCAATGGACTTGATTACGACATCCTCCAATGGCTT
The DNA here is from genome assembly GCA_012839205.1 of Clostridiaceae bacterium. Classification (GTDB taxonomy): domain Bacteria; phylum Bacillota; class Clostridia; order DSM-8532; family DSM-8532; genus DTU059. The sequence continues at coordinate 32,734 of DUNT01000048.1, read as the reverse complement.
ATCATTTTCATCTGTCTTAACTGCTGCAATTTTATCTACTATATCCATTCCTTCGTAAACCTGGCCAAATACGGTATGCCTGAAATCAAGCCATGGTGTGCCACCATGCTCTTTATAAAGCTCTATGATTTCTTTTGGGTAACCAGAGTTTTTAAGGTATTCAATTTCATCATCTGACATATCTTTTTTATGAACGATAAAAAATTGGCTGCCATTGGTGTTCGGGCCAGAATTGGCCATTGAAAGAGCTCCCCGGTAATTAAATAGATCAAAGGAAAACTCATCTTCAAAAGGTCCCCCCCAGATGCTTTCTCCTCCGGTGCCGTCCCCAAGTGGATCCCCGCCCTGAATCATAAAATCTTCAATTACTCTATGGAATATTAAGTCATCATAATAGCCGTTCTTTGCGTGTTCAACAAAATTTTTGACAGCCTTTTCTGCCTTTTCGGGAAATAATTTTATCTTAATATCACCCATATTGGTTTTAATAACAGCTTTGGTGGCCCCGTCCTGAACCTGCATAAACTGATAACCGGGCGTTAGTGTTATTTTGTTGGCTCCCTCGCCTATGGTTATAGTATTGGATTTTCCGCAGCCGGCAAATAAAGTAGCACAAAGAATAATCAGTCCGGCAGATTTTAATATATTTGTTATTTTCATCATAAACCTCCATATATATGTGCCCGATAAAAATTCTGGGCTTCCCATAATACGAACTAAAATATTATAGCACAAGAATTCATTTTTTTAAACTGTAACTTTATCACAGAATAATCCCTGCAAACGGGGTATATTATTATTAAAGAAATTTTGTGACAGGATTTTGAAGGGAGTTGTGGTTCCATGAGTATTAAACACGTTACGAAAAATGATTTTGATAGAGAGATTTCAAGTTCAACCTTACCGGTATTAGTTGACTTTTGGGCTCCATGGTGCGGCCCTTGCCGTATGCTGTCGCCGGTGCTTGATGAATTGGCTGGAGAAATGGAAGGTAAAGTAAAGGTGCTAAAGGTAAATGTAGATGAAGAGCCTGAATTGGCCAGTAAATTCGGTGTAATGAGTATACCTACTGTTATTGCCTTTAAACAAGGCAAGGCCACAAATAAAGTTGTAGGTTTCAGAAGCAAAGAAGATTTCAAGAATATGCTCTGATGGATTATTAATATAATAGATACAGTGATTACAGACAGGTAAACCCTGTCTTTTTTTATTGTTCTGTGCTATTATATGAATAATCGGAGGAAGTATTATGCTTGATGAAAAAGTAAAAGTGAACCTGAAAAAAGCTTTTCCTTTTATTAATGAATTAGGTAATAAGCAGGACAGCTTTTTTAATTGGCTATATCATCAAAAATTAGAGCCGGGTATGATTCTTCTGGACGAAAGTCGTGGCTGTTCAGGTGTTATTCTTGTTCTTTCGGGCACTATAAGGATTTATAAGTTGTCAGAAGATGGCAAGGAAATCACTCTCTACCGTATAGGGCGAGGTGAAACCTGTGTGCTTACAGTTGCCTGTATGCTTGGTACAGGAGATATCCCCTTTCCTGTATCTGCTGCTGCTGAACAGGTATCCGATGTTGTATTTATACCCATTGAAATATTTAAAAAATACTTTTATGAAACTCCTTCAATTCAGAAGTTTTTCTTTTCATCCATGTCCGCAAAATTTTATTCTTTATTGGGACTTCTTGAAAACGTTACCTTTAAACGGACAAGTGATCGTCTTGAGGATTTTCTGATCACTAAGACGGCAGGAGGAACATATCCTCTGTATGCAACTCATGAAGCAATCGCATCAGAGTTAGGTACAGCCAGAGAGGTAATAAGCCGCCTTTTAAAAGAAATGGAATCAAAAGGGCAGTTAACGCTAAACCGCGGAAAAATAATGCTGCATAAGGGCCGAATCTGATACATTTCTGTGTAACATAGTCACTGATATAATTTATTCTTTGGCATATGATATTCTCGCGAAAAAATAATCAGCTATGTTTTTGGAATAGGTTTGTAAGGAGTGCATCTATGAAAAAAAAGGTTTTAATTGTCGGCGGAGTAGCCGGTGGTGCTACAGCGGCAGCCAGGCTCAGGAGACTGGATGAACATGCGGAAATTATAATTTTTGAAAGAGGGGATTATATTTCTTTTGCCAATTGTGGTCTACCATATTTCATAGGAGATGTTATTACAGACAAAGAAAAGTTAACACTCCAGTCCCCTGAATCATTTAAAAGCCGCCTTAACGTAGATGTTAGAATCAGAAGTGAAGTTACAAAAATTAACCGGGGTAAAAAAACCGTAGAAGTAAAAGAAACCAACGGAAAAGTGTATGAGGAAAGCTACGATTATCTCATTTTGTCACCCGGAGCAGAGCCACTCGTACCCCCTATTGAAGGTGCAAAAACAGAAGCAGTCTTTACTTTAAGAAATATCCCGGATACTTACCGAATAAAAAATTATGTTATGCAAAACAACCCAAAAAGCGCTGTAGTTGTAGGAGCAGGTTATATAGGGATTGAAATGGCGGAAAATCTTCATTTGTTAGGACTTGATGTCTCAATTGTCGAGCTTTCTGACCATGTTATCCAACCATTGGATTTTGATATGGCCGCTGAGGTCCATAAACATATTCAAAGCAAAGGTGCAGCATTATATTTGAATCGTGGGGTAACAGGCCTTAATTCTCATAATGGAACTTATGAAGTTAAGCTAAGTGAAGGTAAAAGTATTTATGCCGATATGGTAATTCTTGCAGTGGGCGTAAGACCTGAAAGCAAGATTGCAAAAGATGCGGGGTTGGAATTAGGAGTCCGGGATTGTATTGTTACCGACAATCATATGAGAACAAGCGATCCATTTATTTATGCTGTCGGTGATGCTGTAGAGGTAGTTGATGTAATAACCGGCAATAAGGTTTTTGTACCTTTAGCCTCCCCCGCTAATCGTCAGGGGCGCATTGCGGCAGATAATATTGCCGGCAGGAACAGTACTTACGGGGGTACTTTGGGTACAGCCATACTAAAAGCCTTTGATATGACCGTGGCAACCACTGGCTGCAATGAAAAAGGCTTAAAAGCTGCCGGTATTGACTATGAAAAATCATTTACCTTCAGTGCTTCTCATGCAAGCTACTACCCTGGGGCTACCTATATGACAATAAAGCTGCTGTTTGGGAAAAACAGCGGAAAGGTACTCGGTGCGCAGATCATAGGATATAAAGGTGTGGATAAACGCATAGATGTTATTGCGACAGCTATAAAGGCCGGAATGACTGTATCCGATCTTACAAATCTTGAACTGTCCTATGCACCTCCCTTTGGGTCTGCTAAAGACCCTGTTAACATGGCTGGTTACGTTGCGTCTAATATAATTAACGGAGATATGAAGATTTTCCATTGGCATGATGTAAAAAACCTAAACCCTGAAAAAGTAACCATTCTGGATGTAAGAACCGGGATAGAGTTCTCTAATGGAAGCATTACAGGAGCCGTGAATATTCCTGTAGACAATTTAAGAGAGCGGATATCTGAACTTGATTCTAAAAAGCCAGTTTATGTATTCTGTCAAATTGGCCTTCGCGGGTATCTTGCTTCAAGAATTCTTATGCGGAATGGATTTGATAATGTATATAATCTTTCGGGCGGATATCGTCTACTGAAAACTGTGACAACTCCACTGAAGCCTTTTCAGGGTTTTGGCAAAAAGACACCTGGAACATAAGAGAAAAAAGCAGACGACGATTAGTCTTAAAGGGAGGCTATAAGCCTCCCCGTTTTTAAATGCTGGGAAGGAGGTTACCATCTTTTGTAGTAGTTTCCACGGCAATTGGCATAGTAATCCCCTCGGCAATCATAACGTTTTTCCCACTTGTCATCCTTATTGTCGCACTTGTCATGGTCGTACTTGTCAAATTTGTCAAACTTATTATCTTTCTTATCATCGATTTTGTCGTCGCATTTACATTTTTCCTTATCTTTTTTGTCTTCTTCATCGACACAGACAGGAACATGTTCTGCTCTGACAACTTTGAAGGTAATCTTTACAACGTCTTTTTCTAAAAGGCTGCAGAATACTTTTTGTCCTTTGCATTTAGTCTCGTTATGTAAGAAGTCCTTTTCACCTTCAACGAACGCTTCCAGTAACTCAGGAGTATCACATTCATCAATCTTATCGCACCCTATAGCTTTTATTTCAACAAAGCCGCCAAAGGGGATTTTGAAGGTAGCATGATGAATATCGCCATAGACAACTCCATCACAAACATCCTCCACGGTCTTGTAAGTGACGTTCTTCCAGATATAAGCATTGAAAATTACTTTACCCGGAATAACACTTGCATCTGTTATAACAACTTTTTTATCAATTTTCTCAATTTTATATATCGGAGGGCTGGACGGTGCAAGGCAAAGATCCTTTTCGACAAAAAACTGTTCAGATCCCTTACCGACTATAACAGGTACTTGAAGAATTTTCTTTTTCATTCTCTCACTCCTTTCTTTAAAATTTTATGCTTGTCTTGTCGAACAAGCTCAATACATATTATTCAGGCTAGTCCAAAGTTGCTACACCGCAATTCTAATTTTTCTTCTAATCCTCTTTTAAAAAGGATGTAAGGCGATCAGTAATCTGCATAATAAAGTACGCATGTGATTAAAACTATAACTGTCAGTCGAATTCATACAAAATTGATGCAGAATACTGAATCGTTGAAAAAATTAAAGAAAGGAATGCGAACATATGGCAAAAAAGGGTATGAGAAGACCGGATCCGGAAGCACCACATGGCACAGAAAGTAATAAGAAACAACATTTTAAAAAAAATGAGGTGTATCCTGTACCTGAAATTCAGGGAAAAGCAAAACACTCAAAAGAAAAGGCAAATCCCATCCGTTTTGACGGTAAGAAGAACACTACCTGGTCACAGTAAATGAAGTTGTTAAGGAACAGAAATGTTACGTACAAAAAAGGGAAGCATATTGGTGCCTCCCCCTTCTTTTATTAAATATATAAATTGCAAAAGATAGCTTAGCGTAAACCCATTAAAACAATACCTAATACCATAGACAAAATAATAATAATCGACATTATTGACGCAATAATCTGCCTGATTCTGTTATTCATATACTTAACCTGCTTCCACAAACCTTATTCTCTATCCAGTTGGATAATTATATTGTAACTCTGTTATTATAAAATTTCAATAAATGTGAACCCTCACCTGTCCCCTATGCAATAATATAAAAAAGTGAATAACGGTCTGTTATTTCGTCCCTTACTCACTTCTTAATATTTTGTTTCATATTCTCTTATGTGTTTATAAAACAATCAGAATTCAAGTCTTAGTTTTATTTTTTCACCACGAAATAAAACACTGGATATTTCAAATGGTTTTCCATTTTTACCTATAATAGTGTCTTGTAACAGCAACAGAGGATGATGTATCGGTATATTCAGGAGTTTTGCTTCTTCCTTAGTTGCTGCTACAGATTCCAATGTCTCTTGTGTATGCTCACGAATCAATCCATATTCGTTACTTAGTATCGTACACAGCTGCTCATTGACGAGATTTAGCTTATCAAGCCCGGGAGCAAGTTCAACCGGGATATATGAAGTATGAAGACTAAATGGCTCGTTTCTTACATATCGAATTCGTTTTATTGTATAAAGCAACGAATTTGGTTCGATTTCAAAAACATCACACATTTCTTTCGTACCAGTCTTAGCAGCAGCCTCTAATAATTTTGTAGTAACCTCATATCCCATCTTTTCAAGCTGCTCTCTAATCCCCGCATATGAAAGAGTATCAGCAATAATTTTGGGTTCAGATACATACGTACCTTTTCCTGGAATACGAAACAGCAAACCTTCTTGTACCAACTTTGTTATAACATTGCGTACTGTCATGCGGCTTACTCCGCACTCTTTGCTTAATTCGTTCTCCGAAGGTATAAGATCTCCCGATACCCATATTTCTTTTTCCAGTTTTTCTCTAATTAACTCTTCAAGTTGCACATAAAGCGGCTTCGAGCTTGAATGGTCTAACATAATACTCCTTATTGTTTCTTAAATAATATTGGTATATTTCGTATTGATTATAATACAGCGTATTATAAAAATTTTTACAAGTGTTAACAGAGACAAGTCTCTATTAACTTACCTTTCATGAATATCTCTCCAGGTTTTAAATAGTTCTCATGTTATTTGTTGATGAAGTCAACAACGGAATTTACAATTCCCTTCGCATCCAGCCCGTAAAACTCCAGTATCTCGTTATAGGGTCCTGAAGTAGCATAGGTCTTTGGAACACCAAGCATTTTTATATGAACGGGGAAGGTTTTGCTACAAACCTCGGAAACTATTGAACCTAATCCTCCCGGAATATAGTGTTCTTCAACGGTAACAATTTTCCCTGTCTTGCGGGCCGCGTATTCTATTAATTCTTCATCTATAGGATTAATTGTAGGCATACCAATTACCATTGGATTATAACCCTTATCTTCCAATACTTTTGCTGCATCAAGAACATTAGCGGTTAGCGATCCTGTTGAGATAATGGCTACATCTTGGCCATCTCGTATAAGATTTCCTTTGCCTATTTCGAAAGGCTTGCTTTCGAATAACTCCGGAATACTTTGATTTCCTATTCTCATGTATACCGGGCCATTATAGTCTAACATCGCTTTCACAGCATTCTCTATTTCACTTGGATCTTGCGGAGATAATATTACAACATCAGGAATCATTCGAATAATCGCAAAGTCTTCCAAGGAATGGTGTGTTGCACCTAAATCAGAATAGCTGATTCCTCCGTTGCGGCCGACAATCTTCACATTTTGTCTCATATACCCTATATCATTACGGAACATTTCATATGGCCGGGAAGTAACAAATGGAGCTATAGCACAAAATACAGGTATTTTGCCTGTCGTAGCTAAACCTGATGCTACTCCCACAACACCTTGTTCCATTATCCCAAACTCAAAATATCTGTCCGGGTATGTGGATTTAAACTCACCAAAACCTGAGCTGCCTCCGCTATCGGCTGAAAGCACAACAATATCCTCGTTAGTCTTCGCCGCTTCAAATACCGCAGAGCCAAATGTTTTTCTTGGGTCTCTTAGTTCTTTGCTCATTTGGTCTCCTCCTTAATTACTGCATCAAGCTCATTAATAGCCTTTTCCAATTCATCTTTATTGGGTTTCCAGTAATGATATTTGTAATTATCTTCAGCAAAAGAAATGCCTTTGCCTTTGATTGTATGAGCAATAATTGCCTTTGGTCTACCCTTTTTTGTATTTAAATACTCTATGGTTTTAACAATCTCTTCCATGTTGTTGCCATCAATTGCTGCAGTCTCCCAACCAAATGCCCTGAACCTTTCCCCAATTGGGTCCATATTCATTACTTCAGCTGTTTTACCACTAATTTGCAGTCCGTTATTATCAACAAAAACTACTAGATTATCTAACCCATAATGGGCTGCAGCAGCTGCAGCTTCCCAATTTGAGCCTTCAGGAAGTTCCCCGTCCCCCATAACTACATAGACTTTAGAACCCATATTGTTCTGTTTAAGACCTAAAGCCATACCAGTTGCAATGGAAAGCCCGTGTCCTAAAGCACCGGTATTTGCCTCTACTCCAGGGAGCTTGTGCATATCAGGATGACCAGGTATTTTTGAGTGCAAAGAACCATATGTATCTAAAATCTCCTCGGGGAAGAATCCTTTCTCTGCCAACGCTGCATATTGAGCCATGCATTTATGTCCAGCAGACAGGATAAATCGATCCCTTTCGGGCATCTTCGGGTTTTTGGGATCAATATTCATAAAGTGGAAATAAAGTGCTGTCACGATATCCATGCAAGAAAGAGCTCCTCCCATATGTCCAGCTCCACTTGCCTCTATCATGCGCACGACTTTACGCCGGCATTTTGCCGCAGTTTTTTCTAAACTTTTTATTTTTTGACTCTCCATTATTATTCACCCTTTTCATATTTGACAATTCTGTCTACTTTCGGTGCAGAACGTGAATTGGGATCAAATTGATTTTTTAAATATTCCTTAACAAAACATTTTGCAAGCTCAATTCCGGTTACTTGAGCACCCATTGTAATTATGTTTGCATTGTTACTCAATTGTGCCCTCTGGGCCTGATAAATATTATTGATAAGAGCCGCATATGCTCCGGGTACTTTATTTGCAGCAATGCAAACACCTATCCCGGTTCCACATATTATTATGCCTCTGTCACATACCCCTTTAGCAACGTCTTCTGCTAATTTAATAGCTGTGTTTGCATATATGGGGTCATCACTTCCATAGTCAACTACCTCATGTCCTAATTCTTTTACATATGGTATTAACTCGTCTTTGAACAATGTTGCATTTGGATCACAGCCTATAGCTATTCTCATAAATATCCTCCTATAAATAATATATTATTTGTCAGTCAGTGACATTACATGTATATACATGTGAATGTATACTATTTTTTCCTTTTTGTCAATAATAAATGTAATAAGGAGACATGTTATCAGGTTATATCTAGATTAAATATTCGATCATCTCTCAGGTGGTAAATAAGGATTATTATCTCGAGGCGGGGAATAAAATCCCCGCCTCGAGATTAAAGGGTTTGGAAACCGTATATATTCTTATATTATTTCCGGATCTTCATAATCCACCTAAGCGACTTTTTTAGACGGTGCATTGATAGTAGCAAATACACCTTTCAATTTTTCTTCCATCAACAACGCTTAGCTGGACTTCTTTTGATCATTATTTACAGCATTCATAAACCTGCGTTGATATGAAACCACCTGGTTTGCGCTGGTAAACCGTGCAAGATAACCTGGTTCTGCAGTTATAACAACACGATCTATAACATCGTCAAACTCAGGATCTGCCATCAATCTGTCAATATCAGGATAATTATAATCACCTTCCATGGAACAAATGATAAGACGTGTATCGCGAAGGTTATTATTCCGAAGCAGTCTCAAATTATGTCTCACACCATCAAGTCCGTCAGATCCCTCCGGATTATTATAATTTCTATACTCGATAATATCTTTTGCCATTTTGTATACATCAAGTAAATCACGTCCTGTTTCATTCTTGTTGAGATAGTCATTAGCTACCATGAAACTTCTGATATCTTCAAGATATTTCCGGTCTTCTGTTACTGCATACAGATCCAAGTTTTTCTTGAAATATTCCGTCTGTTTCAGACGATGACGTATAAAGCTGTTTATGAAATAAGGCTTAGCTTGCAATGCCATTGCAGTTTGATATGGTTCAAACATTAAAGTATAGTTTATGCGATAGCCGTGCTCTCTCAATTTCAGAGCGAGGTTATGCCCATGTAGCGCATCCGCTGTAGCTGGTTGGTTATATCTTAATGAAAACAGCTTGTCATTTTCCAGCAATTCATTTACGTTGTCGGTGTTTACGGGCCCAGTATGAGGAACCTTAATTACAACTCTGTATTCACTAAGAATCTCTTTAAATTGTTCACATTCTTCGAGTATTTTATCAAAATCTTTTTCAAACGGGTTATTCAACTCTACGCTTATGTCACATCCCGGTCCAAGGATTCTTCCGAGCTCTGTCATTACTTCTTCGCGTGTCTTAAACTTACCCCCGACATTTGCCTTGGGATTATTGATGAACAAATCATAAATTATCCCAGGATTGCATGTCAGATTACCTAATAGCGGTGCTATGGGAGCTACCTCATAAGGATTAGCAGAGTCGGCAGAAAAAATTACGCCCGTAGGACGTGGCATTCCATTTTTGTCATAAGAAATGTCTCGAACCAGGTCAACACATAATAGACCATCTTTTTCAAGACTGCTCTCTATACGGAATCCTGCGGGAGTTTCATCATCAGGTACGTTAAATGTCTTTATAACGTCCTTAAACCTCTCACTGACACCGACATACTCCACATCTCCTTTGAGTAGTGCGTAGTCATCGGCAGAAATAATCATGTTTTTTATGCGATTAACATAAGACTCTTCACCTTTTGCAGCAGGTGCATTCAATGAATTTAAGGTATAGTTTACACCAAGTGTACCCTCACCTTTAGAAAGATAATTCACTGTTGACATATTCTGTCCCTCCATTATATTTTTATCTTTTTTTGAACTAAATAGTAGCAGTAATACCCTGTATATACAGGATATAATATTGAATCATTGTTGTCAATAGAATTTGAAAATAAAATCGGTGCCGATATTAAATGCATTTGCGTTGTATATATTAAATGAGCTGTCATCAAAAATTAATCAATCTTTGAGACAGCTCCTTTGATAATTAGCTCTGTTTCAATTTATCAATCCGGTTTACCAAACACTTACCCTCTTTTCAGGCGGCAGATACATTTTATCTTCCGGCTGAATATTATATGTATCGTAAAACTCCTGGAAATTTCGGATTACCATATTTGATCTTAGTTTATAGGGAGCATGAGTGTCTTGCTGTGCCAAAAGCTGGTACATCTTAGGCGTTGCAGTGTAGCGCCATATACGTCCATTGCTTTCAAAGAACGCTTTATAATCAGCATTAGGAATTTCTTTCATGATTTCCAGCACACAGGCTACGCCGCCTATATCAGCCACATTTTCAGAAAGAGTTAAATTACCATTTACAATTGCATTAGGTGCTATCTCCAGTCCCTCATACAGTTCTGCCACGCTTTTTGTCTTTTGCTGGAAGGTCTGATAGTCCTCCTGGGTCCACCAATTGTTCATATTCCCTTTTCCATCAAATTGGGCCCCGTTATGGTCAAAAGCGTGAGTTATCTCGTGGGCTATAATTGCACCGATTCCTCCTAAATTTTGCTCCCGGGAAGCTTTTTCATCATAGAAAGGAGGCTGGAGTATACCTGCCGGGAAAACTATTTCATTATTCAGCGCATTATAGTATGCATTTACCATTTGAGGCGGCATTAGCCATGCCGATTTATCAACTGGTTTATCCAGCAAGGTCTTGGTGTGTTGGGCCTGCGCAGATGTTATAGCAAATATATTGCCTATCAGAGAACCGCCATCCTTATAGCTTTTCATCTCTATATTCTCATATGGATCCTCCCATTTATCCGGGTATCCTATTTTAATAGTCATAGAATCAAGTTTTTTTATGGCAGCAGCTTTTGTATTATCACCCATCCAGTCAAGCCGCCCAATACGCTTTTTATAAGTTTCTATAATTTCATCTACCATATTTTCAACATCGGCTTTAGCTTCAGGAGAAAAATATTTCTCAACATAAACTCTTCCCAGATATCCGCTCATAACAGAATTCAGAAGATTAAAGGCAATATCCTCATCACTCATTGTACTGCTTAAGCCCAGGAAAACAGCATTAAACCCTGTAATTGCATCCTGAAGTTCTTTGGATAGAAGAGAAGCAGTATTAGTGATAAGTTTTGTTCGTACATAAGTTTTTAAAACATCAATATTCTCATCGCAAAGAAGCTCGCCTGTCTTGGCCATTAGTTTAACATCAGTTATAATTAAATTCTCAACAGCCCCATAACCAAGATCAGACATATATTTTCTTAAATCAACATTTGTAAATGATTTTGCTAACTCATCCTTAGTAACCGGATTATAGAGATTTTCAATTTTGCTTGCGTCCTCATTGCTTAGGGTGTTTTCTGCCAGGAGTGTTTCGAAGGCATAGACATTTTGAGCCTGAGCCACTGCATCCTCCTGACCAATTCCGGAAGCCATCAGCATCTGTGCAATAAAGCCTTCATATAAAGTTTTGACCTGAGGATCACCACTTAATAAGTATGCTGAATTAAGACCAGTTGTAAGACCCTGGCCATATAAGGTATATTTATTGCTGTCCAATAAATCACCGGAAGGGCTAAAGGTGAAAAGAGGATTATAGCCCGTCATATTTTCAAACTCGGCTGCATAATTAAGCAGTTCCTGAGCTGTCTTTACTTCATCAAATTTGTCCAAATACTTTTTAATAGGTTCTATGCCTTGTTTATTGCGGTTTTCCATGTCCAGTACCGTACTGTAGAAATCAGCAATCTTCTGTTCTATGGTTCCTTTTTTATATGTATCTTTGTTTTTATAAATCTCATTGGCTATTTCTTTTATTTTAGCATCATTACTGAGACTTACCTCTTCAAATGATCCAAAACCGGGATAACCGGCCGGAAGTTTGGTATTATTCAACCATTCATAATTAATGGAATAATAGAAATCATCTTTTAAATCAGTATTCTTTAAGTTTCTGACCCTATCCATAACAGCACTTAACTGATCTTTGGTGAGATGATCATTTGAACCGAAAAGACCGTTTCCGTATCCACAAAAGAGACCAGCTCTGACAAGTCTGTTGACATCTCCTGCCGCAGATGCGGGAACATCACTAAAAATCTGGCTCTCTGTAAGATCGGGAAGCTCCCTTATAGATCGGCTCAGAAACATAGCAAATTCAAGGCGGGTAACATTTCTCTGGGGATCTAATGTGGTGCCGGATCCTGCCATTATGCCATTTGTAACTGCAATTCCAATTTCATCTGTGTACTGGGCAGTAACAGATGCTGCATCGGCAAAAGTACTCAGATTATTTTCTGTCTGGTCTAAAGCCCCATATCCTACGGTGTTTAGTATACTTACCACCGCTTGCTCTCTTGTTACAAAATTGTCACTTATTGTGTCAGCCTGAACAGGCAGCATGCCAAAAGCAATGGCGAGACATAATAACATGCCAAATAGTCTTGCCTTAAATTTTTTCATTTTTTTCTACTTCCCTTCATAATATTACTAATATTATTACATATTACCTGAGGGTTTGTCTGTAATTTTTATTCTATTGCTCCAAATTTGTTATCAAAGTTTCAAGTATATTTACCACTTATACTACAAATGCTTTATATAAATTACTGTTCAGGTGATTTTAATGATTTTAAAATATATCAGATTGAAACCTACCATATATTTTTTTCTTAAAGAGACTGAGCCTTCAGATACTATAAGAGAAAAACTCTGTGACTCTGAAAAGCCTTTAATATGCTTTTCATCAATTCGTGATGAAATGGTAATGACAGAAAAAAGATTTCTTATTGCCGACAGAAAAGGAGTTTCCGGTAAAAAAATAAAGTTTATTTCTATTCCCTACAGCAGCATTACATTGTATACAGTTGGTATGGTTGGCGGCCTTGACCTTGATGCCGAAATACTTCTCAACTTAAGAGGCAATGTCAAAATTCAGCTGAGGTTTCTTCGGAGCAGACAAATAATGCACAGTATCCATAAAGCATATGAAATTATTACTTCATATTTTATTTGTAATACTTAAATATGGAAATACCATTTTGGGGATAAAAAAGGGAACCATCTTCCGATAACACATTTTGCAAGATAGTCCCCTGTATACAGAATCTTAAGTCTTCGATACTATAATCTTTTGTACTATATCAGCTACATCCTCACATTTATCCAGGGCAGATTCCAGCTGATCATATAATCGTTGCCACACTATTATCTTTTTTGCATCGGACTCAAATTCAAATAGAGTTCGCATAGCTTTGAAATAAACCTTGTCTCCAGCTTCTTCAATATTATTAATCTCAATAATCAAGTCATTGATTTTTTTAACTTCCTTCTTAAAATTCTTTAAAGTTTTCATCAATTCTTCAAGTTTAATGCAAGCATCAACAACATAGTCCATCAGTGTCTGAGCCTCTTCATTAACATTATTTACACACATCATATGGGTGATGTTGGATATTGAATCGATACTGTCAGTGATGTTTTCAATTTCCTTTATAATCTCAACAATATCTGAACGGTCTATAGGAGTGATAAAGGCCTCGTCTACCATCTTCAGGCAACGGTGCACATGGATATCGGCCTCATGCTCAATGGCTTTTACATTCTTAAGCTCATTATAATCCACAATCCCGTCATCATAAGATTTCCTCAAAGCTACCGCAGCTTTACGGGAAAAAGAAATGGAAATTTGAAACATATCAAAACAATCAACACCTTTGTTAGAAAAAAAACCCATTGTTGCTCCTCCTATCAGAATATAAAATTAAATAATTTGGCCATTACATAGCCTAATATCAAACACGCAGGGAAAGTTAATGCCCATGCAATCAACATTTCCTTGACCACATTCCAGTTGACATTCGATAATCTTCTTGCAGCACCTGCCCCCATAATGGCGGTTCCCTTGGCATTGGTGGTACTTAATGGTATCCCCAGAACAGTTGCACCAATCATACAAGCTGAGGCACCAATCTCTGCTGAAAAGCCCTGATACTTTTCAAGGCTGACCATATCCATTCCCATTGTTTTAATAATCCTGTGCCCGCCAATAGATGTTCCTACACTCATAATAACTGCAACAAGCAACATAATCCAAATAGGTATAAAAAGGCTATCACCTGGTGGGTAAACACCTCCCACTACCAAAGCCAGAGCAAAAACGCCCATGAATTTCTGGCCATCCTGAGCCCCATGGCTAAAAGCCATAAGGGCTGCCGAAAAAATCTGCCCCCATGAAAAGAATGTATTTGCTTTATGTCTGTTTACACCCCTGAATGTAAATGCAACTCCTTTGGTCACTAAAAATCCGGCAATAAAGCCTAAGACTGTTGCAACAACAAGACCGATAAGCACTTTCTTAAATTCATCCCAATTAAAAGCTTCAATGCCTTTAAAAGAAATTCCAGCTCCCATCAGACCGGCAATCAAGGCGTGACTCTCACTGGTAGGAATTCCATATCTCCATGCCGAAACAGCCCAGATCACAATGGACAGCTGTGCTGCCGCCAATGTAACAAGGGCATCTTGTCCGGTTCCTATTTCAATAATCTTTGCGGTGGTATTGGCAACTGCCGTACCGGTAAGAAAAACACCGGCCAGGTTAAATATTGCCGCCAGAATTACAGCCGCTTTAGGGCTTAATACACGAGTCGAAACAACAGTTGCGATAGCATTTGGGGCATCCGTCCATCCGTTAACAAAGACCGAAGCACATACTAACAGCAAAACAATGGCTAAAGCAAGCATAGACTTCCCCTTTCGTAGCGAAAACAATTCTCTTTATTGTTTGTATTTTAAGCAATAGATTAGTATTCTATTTAGAAACCTTTAACATTATATCAAAGGGAATAGGACATTGAAAGCAATAAAATAACAAAAATCTATTAATTTCTTATATTTTATTAACTTAATTTACATGGCAGCGAGCTTCAGTAGTAGCTGACGTTTGTCATTCCAGGCCCCTTTTGTCATCCTAAGCGATAGCGAAGGATCTTTCAAGTTGACACAAAAGATTCTTCATTCCGCTTCGCTTCATTCAGAATGATAGCGGAATGCTGCGTTTCGTTCATAATGACAAAGGCGAGTTGCGCAGCAGCATTAAAAAAGAGTCGGCGATAAATACCGACTCCTCAAAAGTGCAATAATTATATTTAGTCTTTCATTAATTCTTCATGTCGCTTAATCTTCTTGGTTGTGGTTTTAACAAACTCCTCATCCTGAAGCGAAAACTCCTTAACATGCTTATATATAACCATGCTTTGGTTTATTCTTTTAACCTCTTTCTCAATGATATCCTCAACGGTTGATCCAGGCGCTGAATCATCTTTAATATCTTCTTCAATTTTCTCTCTGTCGGGAACTATTTTGGCGCAAATAACAGTATCACCGTCAGACTGGCCCTTTCCGTAAACCAGAGATTCCTTTATATATAAGCTTCTGTTTAAAAGGGTTTCTATTTCTTCGGGAAAAACGTTTTTCCCATTACCGGTTACTATAACATTCTTTTTTCGGCCTGTAATGTGAACAAAACCATCCTTATCAATAAACCCGCTGTCTCCTGTATAAAACCAGCCACCCCTGATTACTTCCGCCGTTGCTTCCGGGTCATTATAATATCCCAGCATTACACTTGAACCCTTACATTTTATTTCACCGATACCATCTTCATCAGGACTGTCTATTTCCACCTGAAGATTAGGTAAAGGAAGTCCAGCCGCTTCGTCCTTATAGTAAACATCTCTATTTAATGCCACTATCGGGGCACATTCGGTAAGTCCATAACCCTGAACCAAAGAAATCCCCAATTCTCTGAAACCCTTTGCTATCTGAGGATCAATACCGGCAGCACCGCTGATAAACATTCTGATATGCCCGCCTAAAGCCTCATGAACCTGTTTAAACAGTTTGCGACGTATATCGATATTAATCTTTCTTAATGCATTGCTTAGACCAATAGCAAATTTTATTTTTTTCTCACCGTTGGTTTTTATGGCCTGGTTCATAATTTGCCTGTACATTGATTCGAAAAGCAAAGGTACTCCCAACACCATAGTTGTTTTAGATTCCTTAAGATTTTTGACAATATGTCTTAATCCTTCACAATAAGCAATGGTACATCCCCTGTAAATCTGACATAAAAAGCCGCAGGTACATTCATAGGTGTGATGTATTGGAAGTATAGATAAGAATATGTCCTTCTCGTCTATATATAACATAGAACACATATTCATAAGATTTTCGCAAATATTCTTATGAGAAAGCATTACTGCTTTCGAGGTATCGGTAGTTCCGGATGTAAAGAGCAGCATATTCATTGTTTCAGCATCAATCTCAGCATCAATAAACCTTCGGTCACCTTCTTTCAGCAGGTCATGCCCCTTTTGTAAGAGGAGCTTAAAAGATAATATATTACCATTGTCTTCTTCTGCGTCCATACTAATAAAATAGCGCAAAGATGTGTCCTTCTTAGTTAAGATTTCAACTTTTTCTTTTATACTTCCGGCATAAATAATAGCATCAGCCTTAGAACGATCTAACAAAAGCTCTATTTCATTTGGCGGTAATTCTTTATCCAATGGTACTATTACTCCAGTTCCATTAACAACGGCAAGATATGATACTGACCATTCATAGCGATTTTCACCGATCAGTGCAATCTTCCCTCCTTTTAACCCCAAGCTCATCAGTGCAGTTCCCAAGGCATCAACGTCAGTTTTATATTGCTTGTAGGATATAGGAGTATAATCTGCCTGTCCCTTAGGTTTAGACAAAAACGCTGCTTTTTCTCCATAAAGTTCAACACTGGAATTAAGCATATCCTTAAGATCCTTAATATGTCTAACTTCATAAAGTTCTAAATTTTTCATTCTATTTTACCTCCAAATAAGACTCAAATTAGATTTTGGCTGATAATAATTATGTATTATTATATATCACTGGTAAGAATTTTAAAATATAAACTTTCTTATCATATTTTATATTATATTTTTGTATAATAACGAATCATTGAATACTAAGCAAATAAACAGGGTAAAAATATATAATTAAAGGAGGGGGTAACAGTGCTGACTTTCAGAGAACTATATGACAGGTTGCTTAAGGCTTCCTATAACAAAAGCCTTAACGAAGAGATTGATAATATAAAAAAAACCGAGGAATTTAACGTGGATGATCTGGATTGTATTCTTCATCCTGAGAATTATCCATCAGTTATCAGAACAGATGCCTGTAACAGCTGCACAGCGGAGAAACCTGCATGTGAAGTTGCCTGTCTTTTTTCTGCCATAAAAAGAGACGGGGAAGGTAAAGTTGTTGTTGAACAAAAAGACTGCACCGGCTGTGGCCGCTGCCTGGAAGTATGTGAAAACAAAGGCCTGGTAGAGAGAAAAGACCTTATCCCGATTCTTGAGTTGTTGCATTCTAAATCAGTTCCTGTATATGCAATGATTGCTCCTGCCTTTAACGGCCAATTCACATTGGATGTAACCGCTGGAAAACTGAGAACAGCATTTAAATGCCTTGGATTCTACGGTATGCTTGAAGTAGCTTTGTTTGCAGATATTTTAACCCTTAAAGAAGCATTGGAATTTGATCGCACTATACAAGAAGACAAGGATTTTATGCTTACAAGTTGCTGTTGCCCGATATGGGTAGCAATGATTAAGAAGATTTATCATGATTTAATACCACATATGCCCCCCTCTGTATCACCGATGGTGGCTTGCGGTCGAGCAATTAAAAGAATCCATCCAGATGCGGTTACTGTTTTCATAGGACCTTGTATTGCAAAAAAGGCTGAGGCAAAAGAACCCGACATTAAAGATGCCGTTGATTATGTCCTTACCTTTCAGGAAATAAAAGCTAATTTCATGGAGGGGATGGGCTGCGTCGGCGGATGTGTCGGCGGACCTAAAGCACTTATTCCCTACAAAGAAGGCACTGAAGATGTAATAGAGTATGGAGATCTTGCCACATATAAAACACCCATCGATAATCCTCATGCTATTGAGCTGTTGGAGCAGCTTGGTTTCCATAGAATCGAAGATTTACTGGAAAGAGATAATCTGTTTATTAGAAAATTCACCTGAGCAGGCAAGCACCAGTGTCATTGCTATGAATGCACCATGTGAGATCTATCGTGGTGCGGGTATCGCAGGGGAATTCTGAATGGTACGCAAGGGGTAACGGCGCATTTGCCCCCCTCTTCAGGCACCTCTCGTAAATCCTTCATTCTTGTAGTATTTAGGGGAAGACACAATAACACTCCTTACCGCAACGGTAGTGATAACTATAATGCCTCCTATTATTGAGAATATACCCGGGATTTCACCAATAATTAAGATAACCCAGATAGGATTCAGTATTGGCTCTATCATAGTAATCAGACTGGCTTCAAGAGCTGTGGCGCTCTTGATTGCCTTACTGTACAAAATATACGGTATTCCAAGTTGAATAACTCCCAATATAACAAGGTACAACCAGCCTTTTGTATCAGGAACGGCAGTAAACAGAAAAGGCAGGCCTGCCACTGCGGTGATGGCATTCCCCAGAATCACCGACTCTACAGGTGATCCATTCTTTTGCATCCTCATGAATATAGTAAAAAGGGCATAACTGATACCGCTTAACAAACCAAAAATATTCCCTGTCAGTCCTTTTGTGTCAATACTATCCAAGAAAAACAGCACCATACCACCAAACACCAGCACTATTGTAGCCCAGTCAATGGTCTTCGGCTTTTCTTTAAGCATCCAGGCACTAAGCAAAGCTACAAAAATAGGGGCGGTATATTGCAGAAGTATTGCATTAGCCGCTGTTGTAAGTTTGTTGGCAACTACAAAGCTAATTACCATTGAGGCATAGGCAACCCCTGCCATAATTTGGGGAAATGACCAGTTGAAATTTGGCTTTTTTACATACAACAGAATAATCAAACATGAAATAGCTGATCTCGTTCCCGATATAGCCAGCGGATGTGCATTTATGGATTTTATCAAAATCCCGCCGAGACTCCACATAGTGGCTGTAATCGCCAAAAAAATCATGGCATTTACTTTTTTGTTTTTATTACTCACAAATTAGACCCCTTTGCTGCAAACCTTACTTATAAATCATACAAGTTTTATCTTAAATAAACAAGCAGCAAAGAAGGTATCGTTATTTATTTTATCTGTGGATTTATTCTGTTTTTTGGCTCATTATAGCTGTTTAGGCTATACTCTGCCGGGCCTTCCAGTACATTTCCCTTATAATCAAATCTGGAGCCGTGGCATGGGCAGTCCCATGACCTTTCCTGCGAATTCCATTTTAACTCACAGCCCATATGTGGACATGTGGTATCTACAAGATAAATATTATCTTCTTCATCACGATAAAAGCCACAACGTTTCCCGCCTATATTTACAATTACGCCTATACCTTTTTCATCGGGAAGCTCTGTTTCCCCCAGAGTCAGCTTTCCAGAAATCAATTGAAAGACCATATCGGCATTTTCTTTTAAGAAATTGAATGAGACAAAGTCTTTAACCCGCATGTTAGTGAACAGCTCTTCGTATGGTGACGTACCCTCCACAATGAGATCCCTTATAAGGACAGCCGAAGCGATACTGTTGGTAAGACCCCATTTATTGAATCCCGTGGCTATAAAAATGTTCTTATTGTCAGAGTTTATATATCCCGCATACGGAATATAATCATGGGGTATATAATCCTGGGCCGACCACTCGTACTTTACCGCATCTGTGTTAAAAGTAGCTTTTGCATAATCCTTGAGGTTTTGATAGTGATTTGTATCTTTGTGTCCTACCTTATGGTTTTCACCTGATATTAACAGAGTTTTATCTTCCGGGATATGCCTTAGCGAAATAGTAGGATCCTCCGCATTAATAAAATGTGCATCCGGGAATGAATCCATTTCAATACCGATAATATAGCTTCTTTCCGGTTTAAGACGGGAAAAATAGAGACCTCTTCCATCATAACAGGGGTAGTGGGATGCAATAATAACATTCTTAGCTGTTATTTTATTCTTGCTCTTAGTCTCAATAACACATTCCTTGCCGGGATGAAAATCAATAACCCGGGTATTTTCGTATATGCGTGCCCCTTGTTTTATTGCTCTCTCAACTAATCCGTCCAGAAAACGTTTCGGATGGAACTGGGCTTGGTTATTCATCTTAAGTGCGCATAATACATTTATAGGAAGAGGGATTTGCTTTTCAAAGGAACAATCCAGACCCATTTCCTGATACAGCTCAAACTCTTTCTCCAGTTTACTTTCATATTCAGGCGAATTTGTAAAAAGATATGCAGGAAGTCTTTTAAACTGACAGTCTATATTATATTGCCGGGAGGTGTCATCTATGAAATTAATTGCTTCGGCGTTTGCCTTATAGTATTTCTTCGCTATTTCCATTCCATAGTTTTTTTCAATTTTTGAATATATATATCCGTGCTGGGCAGTAGCCTTTCCCGTGTTTCTTCCGGAAGTACCATAACCGACTCTGTTAGCATCAATAAGTGTGACATTTAAGCCTGCCCTGGTCAACAGGTACAAGCAGGTAACACCGGCTAAGCCTCCGCCGATTATCAAATGATCGGTGGATATATCTTCTTTTAAAGGTTCAAAACTAATTCCCTCAGAACTTAACAGCCAGTATGGTGTATTCATAAATATATCTCCTTTAAGCGTTAATCACACATTATTGTGTGACAATTAAAGAAAATAATGCAAACACACCAAATAATTAATTGTTTCTTAGATAAAAAATCCAGACCAAAGCCATCTGTATTACAATGATTGTCGGAATCCCCAACATAAACGAGACATGCCTGGTCTTGTGGCGGAAAAGCAGCATAGACGCGTATATACCCACTGACCCTCCTATTGCTGCAAGAAGGAACAGAGTCTTTTCCGGTATTCTTCTCCAGTTATAAATAGCCGCAGTTTTGTCAAAACCTGATACTAAAAAGGACAATATATTGATAATTATGATATAAATAATCAGTGTTTTCATATAATCTCCAAACTTTTGATCGTACTTTATAATAACACTTTTGATATGTAAATCACAATCCGGTGGTGAGTCCACAGCGATTTAAAGTAGAGCATGGATAGTCTGCACGCCCGGGGTTGCCTTTTACATCAGTGGTGCGAAAAGTCTTAAAAAACCTCTGGCAATACGCTTTAACGGTTTAATACTTAGACAGTCTTCAAGGGTAATTTCCTTGCATTTTTCAAAGGTTTCTATAAAATCATTTTTAATAGCCTTTATTGATTTGGTTTTATACAACCAAACACCGCACTCAAAATGGAAATATAAACTTCGATAGTCGAGATTAATTGAGCCGACAACTCCTAAAACATCATCGCAAACAAATGCTTTTGAGTGAAGAAAACCGGGACTGTACTCAAAAATTCTTACTCCCGCTTCGATGAGAACTTCATAATAGGATTGGGTCACCAAAAAAACATACCATTTATCAGGAATGTGCGGAGTAACAATTCTGACATCAACACCACTTTTAGCAGCTAATTTAAGAGTGGTAATCAACTCATGATCCAAAACAAGATATGGGGTAAAGATATAAACATAATCCCTGGCTCTGCTTATCATATTTATATAAGTGTATTCACCTACCGGTTCATTGTCCAGAGGGCTATCTCCAAAGGGTTGTATATAACCGTCCGATTCATATAAACCATCGCATACCACACATGCTTTAAGTGAATCATAGTCTTCCGGTTCATTTGAAAGAAATGACCAGAGCTGCAGGAAGATTACCGTCATATTCCATGCAGCTTCACCTCTTATCATAATAGCAGAATCCTTCCAATGCCCATATCTTTCATAAACATTTATATATTCATCAGCCAGATTAATGCCTCCGGTAAAAGCCGTATGCCCGTCAATAACAATAATTTTTCTGTGATCTCTGTTATTCATCCTGATTTCCAGCAAAGGTGTAAATGGGTTAAACACATAACATTTTATGCCCTTTTCACGAAGTTCATTGTAATATTTATAGGGAAGTGTTGTCATACAGCCCGCATCATCATACATAACTCGGACATCAACGCCTTGAGCTGCCTTATCCTCAAGAATACTCAAAATGGTATTCCACATCAGACCTTCTCTGATTATAAAAGTTTCAATAAATATAAACTTTTCTGCTTTTTTTAACTCTTCCACAAATGCTACAAAGAACTCTTCACCGGATGAAAAGTATACAGATTCCGAATTGTTGTATACCGGAAATCCTGAAGCCTTTAATATATATCCGGACTGGTTTGCAACACTTTTATCCTGTTCATAAAGCTCATCCATGATATGAGTACGCTGCTTCAAAAGGGGTAAGGCTTTGTTAAGAGAAGCATCTAATTTATCACGAAATTTTTTATTCTTCCCATTGGACCTTAATAAAACATATAAAATTCCACCGAAAACAGGGAATATAAGAATAGGAATAACCCATGCCAGCTTATGCGCCGGATTGCTTCTTTGACTTGCAACAAAAAACACAACAATCAAGCTTAATAAACCAAAGGTAAAATAGAGATAAACTAACGAGGTGCTAAGCTTAATGGTCAGAATTATCAACAAAGCTATTTGAAATATCATTAGCGTAGACATAACCATAAGCCTACTGAATAACACTTTTAATACTTTTTTCAAGTTTTGTCTCCTCTTATTTTTTTTTGCGCCTGAAGAAATGTGTTAAATCGTAAGAAAATAATATAATGATAAAAATTGTCATAGTCATTGTTATTAACTAGTATAATACTTAATTCAAATTTTAACATAAAATCATCATTTAGAAATTAATTTTGAAACTATTCTCCCTCAATTTTACACGAAAGTTTTATCTTTTTTTGTTCACACTATTTCATGGACATCTTTTTTAAAGAGTTAAGTTTTTACGGTAAGGAGGTGAGAAAATATGTCAAGGCCAAAGACGCCTATTGTCCCTTCGAGCCGCGAAGCTTTAACAAGATTTAAACTGGAATGCGCCCAAGAAATCGGTCGTCTTCAATACTGCAAAGAATACAATGACCATTATAAAGGCGATCTTCCTTCCAGCCAGAATGGCCGCGAAGGAGGCCCCATAGGTGGTCAGATGGTTAAGCGCATGATTGAGATGGCTGAAAAGAGTATGAGTATGAAATAACTATAAGAAATCTTGAAAGGAGAAAGAAATGGACGACAACAGACAGAGAGAACGAGACAGAGACAGAAACAAAAACAATAATAACAATAACAATAACAACAGAGAAAACAGGAACAATTGCAACGAAGAAAGAGAAAACAACAGATAGCAATAAAGTTGAAACCGGGTACAAAGCACGCAAATTGCGTGCTTTGTATTATGAATCTGAATATAAAACTTGTAACATGCATAAAAAATCTATATACTTAAGTTCAACGGTTGTTTTTATGCAGCTAACACAATGGGGGTATATTAATGACAAAAAGAAAACGACGCTTTGGAGACCGCTATGATGGCAGAAAATTAAGAACTCTTGATCCGTTTTACAAAATTATCCCTTATATTATGAGATCCCGCATTGATGCCCAGAATTTTTTTGAGGAAAAAATAGAGATTAGTAACACTGAGGCTTTTATAATCAAAAAACGGAAGGAAACCGGTGAAAAGATTTCCTTTCTTCATGTAATTATTGCTGCAATGGTCCGAGCCATCTCCCAAAAACCAGGGATGAACAGATTTGTTGCAGGTCAGAAAATCTATGCCCGTAATGAAATCTTAATATCCTTTGCCATAAAGAAAGAGTTTACTGAAGAAAGCCCTGAAACAACTCTGAAGGTAAAGTTCAAACCCACTGATACCTTTATGGATGTAGTCAGGAAGGTAAACGCTGCAATAGAAGAAAACATGGATTTAGATACAAAAAATGATACTGATAAGGTTGCTAAGATGATTATGGCTATACCGGGGCAGCTGGTAAGATTTTTTGTATGGCTTATGAGATGCCTGGATTACATAGGTTTAATGCCAAAAGTAATAAACAGAGTGAGCCCTTTTCACACCAGTGTTTTTATCACTAATTTAGGTTCAATAGGAATTCAGCCTGTATACCATCACCTCTATAATTTCGGAACCACCAGTTTATTTGTGGCTTTTGGTATTAAAATGAAAGAAAAGGTTATTGATATAAATAACGAAATAAAAACCAAAAAGTATGTGCGGGTTTGTATAGTATCAGATGAAAGAATTGCTGACGGCCACTACTTTGCGACAGCTTTCAAACTTTACCGCAATCTTATTAAAAGGCCGGAAGTTTTAGACCAGCCCCCCGAGCAAGTCATTGAGGATATAGATTAATTAGCTAAATATTTACCCGTTTCCAAAATGTCGGAGCAAAAAGTATCAGCATCGGATATATTTCCAGCCTTCCAAAAAGCATGGTAATTGAAAAAACAATTTTGCTTAAACTGGAATAATCTGCGAAATTGCCCATTGGGCCTACAATTCCCAGACCGGGACCAATATTATTGATTGAAGCAGCTACAGCCGTGAAATTTGATACCATATCAAAACCATCCAGAGAAACGAGAAGAAGAGATATGGCAAACAAAATAATGCTTATAAAGAAATAGTTCATAACACCTGATAGCACATCACTATTAACTGTTTTACCCCCGTATTTAACAGTATATACAGACCTGGGATGCAGAATTCTTCTGACCTCACGTTTTACAGTCTTAAACAGTAAAAGGAACCGGATGCATTTAATACCACCGGCGGTAGAGCCTGCACTGGCACCGATAAACATCAGGATTACCAGTATAGTCTTGCTGAAAACCGGCCACAGGTCAAAATTGGTGGATGAAAAGCCTGTAGTGGTCATAATGGTGCTTACCTGGAAGAAGGCATGCCGTAGGCTTTCCCAAAATGTATTAAAATTTGGTCCCCAAATATCCAAAGTAATCAACAGTATTGCACCGGCTGCGGTAAACATGTAAAACCGAAATTCCTCGTCTTTAAATATACTCTTTACATCACCTTTAAGTGCCTGATAATACAGGGTGAAATTAACCCCGAAAACAAACATAAATACGCCTATGATAATTTCATAGTACACATTGTTATATGCACCTACGCTGGTATTCATATTTGAGAAACCACCGGTGCCCGCTGTTGAAAAAGTATGAATCAGGCTGTCATACAGAGGCATTCCACCTGCCAGCAGCAATATAATTTGTACAGATGTCAGAGTAGTATACATAAAATATAGTATTTTTGCGCTTTGGCCTATTCTGGGAACCAGTTTCCCGGGATCAGGACCCGGGCTCTCAGCCTTCATGATTTGTAAGGTGTTAGCTCCTGCGGCTGGCAAAACAGCCAGCATCATTACCAGAACACCCATACCGCCTATCCAGTTGGTAAAACTTCTCCAAAACAGAATTCCTCTAGGGAGACTTTCAATTTCTCTTAAGATTGTGGAGCCGGTGGTTGTGAATCCCGAAACAGTTTCAAATACAGCATCTACATACGATGGTATGGCACCGCTTATAAGAAATGGGAGAGCCCCAAAAAGAGAAACAAGTATCCACCCCAAAGATACAATAGCAAAGCCATCTCTGGTGTATAAATTCTTATTGCGGGCAGGTATTTTATACATGATAAAACCAGTAAACATCAGGAGTAGTATTGTGATGATAAAGGCCGATACATCATTTTGATTGTATATTAGGGCTACCAGTAACGACGGCAGCATACTGGCCGCCTCAACCAAAAGCAGAATCCCCAGGTTTTTTGATATCATCGCAACATTCATTGTTATCCTCCAACTGAAACAACAACTTCATTGAAATCTGAAATAAGTTTATCGACTGAAATAACAATCACGCTGTCTCCCTGCTTTATCACATCATCTCCGTGGGGAATTATAATATCATTCTTCCTCGCTATCGCACCAATGATTACCCCTTTCATAAGTTTGAGCTTCTTAAGGGGTATATTCAAAAACTTTGTGGTTTTATTTGCTACAAATTCAAGAACCTCCGCCTCTCCATCCACAATCTTATACACGGTTTCGGCAGGGTTGCCCACAGCATTGCTCAGGCCTCTGACATATTTTAAGATATAGTTTGTTGTAATAAGTTTCGGGCTGACAACACTATCCACACCCAGGTCATGAAATAATACCGGATTATCAATTCTTGTAGTTTTTACAATAACCTTCTTTACCCCGCTTTGCTTTGCCAGCATTGCAGATATAAGGTTTTCCTCATCCCTTCCTGTTAAAGCTATAAAGGCATCCATTTCACTGAGATTTTCTGAATCTAAAAGAGCTTTATCGGTTCCATCACCGTTTATCACCAAAGTATCCGGAAGTAACTCTGCTAGCTCATAACATCTCTCTTTGTTAATTTCTATTATTTTAACCTTTATATCATTTAACTTAAGGTTCATAGCTAAATAATGAGCTATTATCCCGCCGCCAACCACCATAACATTTTTAATTTTCTGAGTATATTTGCCGGCTTGTTTGCAAAATGTAAAAACATCATTAGGCCTTCCTATGATGCTCAATCTGTCGTCAACAGCAATTTCAAAATCCCCGTTGGGTATAATAACCTCATTACCTCTTTTGACAACGCCTATCAAAATATTCGAAATACGTTTTCGTGGTATATTTTTAAGAGATATACCAATTAAATGCATATCATGAGTTGCAGTTATTTCCACAAACTCAATTCTTCCTTTTGCAAAGTGTTCAATATCTGTAGCTGAGGGGAATCTTAGCAGGCGGGCTATTTCACGTGCTGCAGCCTGCTCAGGATTTATTACAAGATCCAGTCCCAATTCTGTTTTTAGAACTGATAGTTCATCTGCATATTCAGGGTCCCTGATTCTGGCGATGGTATGACTTGCCCCCAGCTTTCTTCCGGTGAGAGTACAAACCATGTTTATCTCGTCACTGGAAGTTGCCGCTATCAGAAGGTCAGCGTTTTCTATTCCGGCTTCCAGCATGACTTTTGTGCTTAAACCGTTTCCTTTGATGCACATTACATCCAGCGCTTCACTGGCTTTCCTAAGTGCTTCCGGATTCTTATCGATTATGGTAACATCATGATTTTCCAAAGATAAATGCTCTGCCAAGCTGTGACCGACCTTACCATCGCCGATTATAATAATCTTCATTTATTACCCTTCTTTTCTGTAAATCAGTTCCTGTTGTTGAGCTGCTGATTCTTCTACAGAATATTCATTAAAACAAATCTTGTCAATAGCATTTATAATTTAATAAAACTTCCTGATTGAAAAAGATATATGTATTTGGCTTTTACCTTTTTTGCAGTAATCTGTTCCAATGCTCTTGCATAATAGTCCAGCTGAAATTTATACCTGTCTTCTAAAATATACTCTTTTCCCTCAGGTACATAATCGGTTTTATAGTCTATCAGTACAATTCCGTCTTCTTCTTCAATGAAACAATCTATTACTCCTTGCAGCAGTACCGTTTCTTCCTTCATGTATTTCTTGTTTTCTTTCTGGTACAGCTCCTGGATAGGAATAGCAATATTAAACGGTATTTCACGGCTTATACTTTTTGCCTTTAACATTTTCTTGCCCAATTCTGATTCAAAAAACTTTTCTATCATTCCTAAATCAACGCTCTCAACTTGTTTTACCGTCAAGAGGTCTTTGGCCACCATTTGTTCAGCCTGATTTTCTATAATTTTATTATACCCTGCTCCTGTATTAATTTTTATTTCATCTATGTCCAGGTGCTGCATAATAAAATGGATTATGGTTCCTTTTTCTGCTGCATTTAAACCTTTCTTTTCTTCCATAAACATAGGTTTTTTAATAAGTGCGGAAGTAAAATAAGGCATAGCTGTGCTTTCTCCAGATGATTGGGCATTGAATCGTCGTTTCAGCTCTGTAACAGAAACCTTGGCAGGGATATAAGCCGCATCGATGTATTCATATTCCCAGCTGAGTCTCCTGTCTATTTCTTCTATATTCTTACTGGCGGCAGCATTTATATCTTCAACCTCTTGTTTTGTAACCATGTCTTCCAACCAGTCACTAACCTTATGATCCTGCAATACATCAGAATCCCTGTTCATTAATATATCGCTTTTACTCCATAGTTTTATATCCCAAAAAGATGAATCTTCCAGCAATAAACCCTTAAACTCGTTATCAGAGGCGGCCTGTTTACGGAAATACTCACATCTGCTATGACGTAATACAGCCGGTATTATCCAGTCAAGATAATTCCGCCCATTCAGCATTTCATAGTTGGAGAGCTTTTCTTCCTCGGTATTTGCTGTTGAAACCCATTTATTTAAAGACTTATCCCTATTACTGGTTGAGCCTGTTATAATAAGTTTTTCCCGTGCTCTGGTAAGCGCAACGTATAAAATTCTCATTTCCTCGGACAGAGTCTCAATCTTTATTTTCTCTTTTATTGCTTCCTTGGCAGCCGAAGGCCAAGAGAGTCTTTTTTTATAATCTACCACATCAGGGCCGAAACCTATATCCTGATGTAATAGGATGTTTTTGTTCATATCCTGCAGATTAAACTTCTTGCCACAACCGGAAAGAAAAACAACCGGGAACTCCAGGCCCTTGCTTTTATGTATGCTCATAATCCTGACCACATTGTCATTCTCACCTAATATTTTTGCACTGCCCATGTCGCCTTTGCTGCTTTTCAACTTGTCAATAAAATTAATAAAGTTAAACAGCCCTTTATAGCTTGTCTCTTCAAACTGTTTTGCTCTTTCAAAGAGAATTCTTAAGTTGGCTTGTCTTTGTTCTCCACCCGGCATGGCTCCCACCATGCTATAGTAACCGGTATCGCTGTAAAGCCTCCATATCAGCTGGTCGGTAGGCAAATATAGAGATGCCTCTCTCCATTTTGTTAAACTCACAAGAAATTTCTTAGCTTTAACACAAACATCTCCGGTGCCGGTTTCAGAGAGTTTGATTAAGCCGTCAAACAGCAGACCTTTGCGCATTGCAAGCCTGATGTCTGCTAGGTCGTTGGTGGTAAAGGAGAAAACCGGTGATCTTAGGACCGCCAAAAGCGGAATATCCTGGTATGGATTGTCTATTATCTGTAAAAGCGATAGAACTACTTGAACTTCGATGGTTTTGAAAAAACCGCTCCCTGTATCTGCAAACACGGGTACACCAGCCAGAGTCAATTCTTCCACAAACACGTCCGACCAATTTTTTGTAGTTCTTAATAGAATCACAATGTCCCTGTATTCCAGCTTTCTATATTTCTTTTTACCCTTATCAAAAATAGCAAAGAAATTACCCTCTTCATCAGGCTCCATGAGCATTTGTATTCTTTTTGCCACCATTCTGGCTTCACATTGCATATTATCCAGCATTTCCTCTTCTTGCTGAACTGTTGTCTCACTATTGCCTTCCTCAATAATGTTCTCGGACTCGTCATCTGAATCCCCGGTATCAATAATATGAAGTTCAGTACTCTCGCCTGTAATCAGACTTTCCTGTTTATTTTCGGGAAATTCTGCACCGGGATTCAGAGCTTCACTTTCGGTATAATCCAGCTCTCCCACATTTACCGACATAATCTGGCTAAAGATAAAATTAACAGAATCCACAATATTTTTACGGCTCCTGAAATTCTTATACAAAAGTATCTTCCTGAATGGACTGTCTTTTTCAGTCGAATATGTATTATATTTCTGCATAAACAGTTCAGGTCTTGCCTGCCGGAACCTGTAAATGCTTTGTTTAACGTCTCCCACCATAAATACATTGGGCTTTGGGCTGTCAACCTTAGATATCATGTTTATTATGATTTCTTGCACCATGTTGCTGTCCTGATACTCATCAACCATTATCTCGTCAAAACGCTCTCTATATTTCAGGGCTGTATCGGATGGTTTAAGATTTCCGTCCTGATCCTTTTTAGAAAGGATTTCTAGGCAGTAGTGTTCTAAATCGTTAAAGTCCAATACAGATTTGCGATTCTTTTTTTCGGTATACTTTAAAGACAAATCCAATACTAAACTGGCCAGACATTTCATTATGGGATAAAGAGTGTTCATATCGCCCAGGAGTTCTGCCGAATTGGCATTTACTGTTTGATCTCTCAGTTTTTTTACCCGTTTTTTTACATCGTCCCGTATGGCCTTTACTATTTCCTGTTTAGATTTATCTGCTCCCTTACCGGCTCTCGGCAAAGTTGAAAAAGTAAAGGTATCAATACCGAAATACAAATCATCCCATATAGTTTCAGAATTTGATTTTTTGCTGTTTTTAAGGAGCATAATCAGATTATTTATATTTGATAAATCTTCCTGATAAACCGGCAGATATTTTTCAATCCCCAGCCCGGTTTTTATAATTTCTACAGCACGGATAAGCATGTCCCGCATACCCACCAGCTCAATTTTTACCGAATCCAAAAGTATTCTGCCCCATACAGTAGATGCAAAATCAGTGCCTTCGGGGATTTTTAGGGCCTCGGTCATTTCCTCCAGCCATTTTTGCGGCCATGGACTGCTCTGTATAAAAGTATACAGATTAAGAACTATGTCCATGAGTTGTTGATCATCCCGGTTACTGCCGTAGCTTTCCAATAGTTCATAAAAATCCTTATTGTCCTGTTTTTCATATTGTTCTTCAAAAATATCATTCAGGGCTTCAAGTTTCATTAAGTGGCTTTCTGTCTCATCAGCAATTCTAAAATCCGGATCAATGTTGAGATGATGAAAATTACTTCGGATAACCTCGGTACAAAAAGAATGAATGGTAGTGATGCTGGCTTTTCCCAGTAATGCCATCTGTCTTTGTATCCTGGCCGATCCGGGGTTGTTTTCTAAATATTTCGAAATGGCATCGGCAATTCTTTCCCGCATCTCGGCTGCTGCGGCATTGGTGAAAGTCACTACCAAAAGTTTATCTATATCAACAGGATCTTTTTCATCGGTTATTTTCTTTATAATGCGCTCAACCAAAACAGCCGTTTTACCCGCACCGGCGGCAGCTGCCACCAGGAGATTGCAATCCCTTGCAGTGATGGCATCCCATTGTTCATTTGTCCATCTGGTTTCACTCATATTGTTTCTCCTTAATACTTTCCCAAACCTCATCATTTTCTTTATTATATAAAAGCCTGAAAGAATTCTCTTTTCTCGTTGTGTCAAACTGGCAGACAGGAAGGTAGCTGCAATAGGTGCATGCATTAATATCCTTCTTTTTGTAGGGCTTGATATCGGCATTTCCTTTCATGATTTCGGTTCCGATATCCTTTAACAGATCTTTTATGTATTTTCGTATAAGTTTAAACTGATCCAGCGATGCTCCTGAAGTGTTTTTTCCCAGCACATCCCCCTTATTTACGGTTGCGGGTATAAGCATGGAGGAGCCTTCAATGTTGTTATCCATTTCTTTAATCAACTTAACATCGGCCAGAACCAGACCCTTCATTTTCAGTTTTCTCATTATGGTATTTTCAATTTCTTCTTCGGAAAGGTTTTTATTGTTCCTGATAATAGGATCATCCACCTTAAAATACAGAATACCCCCAGGGAAAACCGGACTGTTACCCTTTTTCTCCTCACTCTCCCAGATAGCATCCATGTATGTAATAAGCTGAATCTGTAATCCATAGAAAACATCTGACAGCTTAAAATCCTTCGTTCCGGATTTGTAATCGATTATATTAATGTACTTTCCCTCCTGGGACTCAAAAGCATCTATTCTGTCTATCCTTCCGGTTAATTTGATTTCTTGGCCTGAATCCAGCTGGATTACTATTGGAGGATATTTCTCCTTTTCGCCGAACCCCACCTCATAATCAATGGGATTGAAGCTGCTGCTGCGTATATGCTGGGCTATTAGCAATACTGCCCTGGTAACCACTCTCTTCAGCCTTACCGTCAGGGCAGTATACCGTTTAGACGCAGCTATTCCTCTGCCTTTCATGTTTTCCAGCATCTCATCCACAATCTCAGAAATTCTTTTTCTGCACCAATCGTCAGTAAAGCTCCTCCAGGTCATATCTCCTTCAGACACCAGCCTGGAGAATTTTTCAATAACCGCATGCATAAATGTTCCTATGTCCGGAGGACTAAGTCGATATATTTTCCGTTCCTTAGCATTTAAACCGTACTGAACAAAAAATGAAAATGGACAAGACGTGTATTTTTCCAGTCTTGAAACACTTGAATAGGCAGGATTCCCATATAAAACCTGTATTTTATCCTCGCTGATTCTTTCGGCAAAATTGGTATAAGTAAAAGCATTTCTTATAGTATCAATACTGTCCTTCCAGTCCTCATGGGATTTAAACCATCTTAATACGTCCTTCCATGCAGGGCTTATATTTTTACCGTCAGCCTTTTGTCTTAACGAGGTAATAAGTTTCCTAAAAGCAGGCTTTTGTTTAGGGATTGTTTCCATATCAAATTCTTCTGGTGAAG
>DUNT01000047.1 GCA_012839205.1 Clostridiaceae bacterium | reverse complement strand
TTGATATCTAAGGCCATTACTTAACTTATGATATAATAAGAACCCCACCCAGCGCGAAATTGAAGATTGCTGCTGGGGTACCCGGGAACCTAGTTACTACGTAATAACCTCACCCGTTACCGAAGATGTCATCCTGAGCGAGCGCAGCGGAGTCGAAGGATCTTACATGTTAACGCATAAGATTCTTCGCTGACGCTCAGAATGACATAGGGACTCAAAATCATAATAAGGTACCCGGGAGCATTGAATCATTAAGCAACTACCGCCTGCACAACATGCGGTAGCGCCGTCTGACGACTGCTTAAAGCAATAAATTGCTTTACTGAACTTATGATATTATTATATTATTGCGATAGTGGTGTTAATTTGTTTAAATTTGATTTACCAATGCAACTAAGGAGGATATTATGGCAGCAAAAGTATTATTCGCCCCGATGGCTTATTCACGTTATGAAGCATCCCAGACCCTGCCTGAAAAATTTACACGCATACTTCAAAAAAGCGGCCTTGCAGAAAAAGTAAATGGTAAGACCGTAGCAATAAAAATGCATGTGGGAGATGGGGTGAACTATTCCACCATTCCACCGGTTTTTGTGCGTAAACTGGTTGATTTCATTAAAAGTAATAAGGGAGACTGTTTTATTACAGACCATTATGTTTACAGACGGCATCCGGAAAGGCGCGGTTATACCGAAAGCAACCTGGGTTGCCCTGTTTTGGATAACTGCGGTTACTTCGGCAAGTATTACTATACTAAAGAAGTTGATTTCAAATCCTTCAAACATGTTGATATTGCAGGGCTTATCCATGATGCTGATATGATGATCGATTTTTCACATGTAAAAGGCCATGGCTCCTGCGGCTACGGTGGCGCATGCAAAAATATTGCAATGGGCTGTGTCACTGACAGGACACGCCGCGAAATACATGGTTTGGAAGGCGGTCTTGTATGGTCTAAGGATAAATGTACATATTGCGAAAAATGTATCAATTCCTGTAACCACAATGCCAACAGTTTCGACGAAGAAGATAATTATATGGTTAATTATCACAACTGTACCCTTTGTCAGCACTGTGTAAAGATTTGTCCCGTTAATGCCATTACATTGGATTCACATAACTATACAGATTTTCAGATGGGAATGGCAATTTGTACGAAAACTGTTTTAGATACTTTTGAGCCTGGCAGTGTATACTACATTAACGTTCTCACTGCAATAACTGCCATTTGCGATTGTTGGGGGCTTACCACTCCCGCATTGGTTCCGGACATAGGTATCATGGCAAGTGATGATATGGTAGCCATTGAACGGGCAAGTCTTGATGCTATCAAAGTTGAGGATCTTATCCCGGTTGGAGTGCCTCAGGGCTGGGAACTTACAGGAGAAGGCCATTTGTTTCAGCAGCTCCACGGAAAAGACCCGTATATTCAACTGGAAGCCCTTGAAAAGGTTGGGCTGGGAAGCCAGGACTATGAGCTTATAACTATTAAATAATAATTAAGAATCAAAGGGGGGTTACAACCCCCTTTTTTGTTATTGGTCTAAAATCAGCGATACACCGTACCTCAGAGTTTTTTCATCAATGCCTCCCTCGGCAGCCCCGACAATATGTCCATTTTTATCAATAAATAATGTGGTGGGCAATGACCGGATGCCATACTTTATCCTGGCATCATGCTCAGTATCAAAGAAAACGTCAAATGTATATCCTTTACCCTCCACATACTTCTTTCCCTTATCTACTGTTTCGCTTACTCCGTCCACCATATCTATCATCAGAAAAAGCAGCTCATCTTTAGGATATTCCTCTGATACCTTGTTAAAGTGAGGCATTTCATTTCTGCAAGGTGGGCACCAGGAAGCCCAGAAGTTGAGAACTATCGGAGTCCCTATATAATCTGAGAATTTTACCTCGTTTCCGTCATAATCCTGCATAGTAAAGTCCAGGGCCTCCAGAGGCTCCTCCTCTTGCGCATCCTGTTTCCCTTGAGGATCTTCCTCTTGTGGTTCCTGTTTTTCTTGGTTGCTCCCGCCTTCGGACGGAACTTCCGATTCTTGCTCTTTGCCGGACGTAGACGGATTCGGACTTTGCGTATCGGCTACAGATGTCTGAGAGTTTGTTTTAGATGGCAAATCAAGTGGGTTTGGTGCATTATACCTCCCGGTTAGATAATTATAGCCAAAAACCGCTGCCAGAATTAATACTACAAAGCCTGCAATATAAGATAAAGTTTTTATTTTTTGATTCATGGATAACCTCTCCTATGTTTTAAGTCTTAATAAAAAATATTTGCTAATAAGAAAAAACAGCCAGCAGTTTTCCCAGTAAGCCTGTCATCATGGCAATACCAAGTATTATAAGTAAAAGCCCTGAGATAATATTTATTATTTTATAGTTTCTCTTTATAAAATCAAAAACACCCTTCAACTTATCCAAAATCACTGCAGAAATAATAAAAGGTATTCCCAGGCCCATTGAGAAACTAAAAAGCATAAGAACTCCTTTATAGCTTTCCTGGGAGGTGGCTGCCAACATAAGGGCAGAGCCTAAAAACGCTCCGACACAAGGAGTCCACCCTATTGAAAATATAATTCCAAACAGGATTGATGAAAAGATTCCCGGCTCTTGTTGCTTATAATCAAAACCACTGTTTCTTTTTAAGAAGGAAATTCTTATTACGTCCATATAAATGAGGCCAAAAACAACGATGATACCCCCAGCTACAATATTGATCCATTTGGAATACCTTACAAGCATGCTACCCAGGGTCCCGGCAAACGCACCCAGCAATACAAACACAACCGTAAACCCAAGAACAAAACCTATTGCGTTTTT
Organism: Clostridiaceae bacterium; assembly: GCA_012839205.1. Taxonomy (GTDB): domain Bacteria; phylum Bacillota; class Clostridia; order DSM-8532; family DSM-8532; genus DTU059. The sequence goes on along the minus strand of DUNT01000047.1, from coordinate 38,067 downwards.
TATTGTCCTCTTTCTGTTCTCTTCCCCTCCCGCAAAATAGGAAACGTAAATAGGCAATAAAGGAAGCATACAAGGTGAAATAAATGCAATAATCCCTTCCAGAAAAGTTATAATATAATTCATAACCGGCTCCTTTTCATTTAGTAAAAAGTTTTTGTACTTTTGAATTCATGCGGTGTTTCAGTGAGTTGGCTCCTGCTTATAAACTTTATGCTATTATAATACATTTCTGTCTTTTTCACAGTAACAAAGTAACAAAACTGCGCATAAAAAATACCGGGAAATTTCCCGGTATTTTATAGTTAATTAAAGTTTAATGTCAATACTCTGACCTAAATATGGCTGAACGCTTTGTTCCATCATTTGTATTAATGCTTCTACGTTTATTTCATCACTTGACATGGCCTTTTTCATAACAGATACACCAACTTGCTGTATAAGTTTTTCTTGTTTCATTAATACAGATACCGCTGCAACATCCATAGTATCATCTCCCATTCTTATAATATAATAGTACCCACAACCAAAGAGAGAATAACAAAGTAAACAACCCTAAAAAAATTGTTAATATATATAGTATATTTTTTAGAAAAAATTGAATACAATAACAGCTGTACTTTAAGCTCAGCTTTAAAGCTGCGGAAAATAATGTATAATAGTATAATATTCACTTTACTCAGGAGGTATTTTCCTATGGACTTAAGCAGCTTTAACAATGACTGGCTGATTCCATTAACAGATATGGCTGTTAAAAGCAGCACAATAAACCCGGAGCTTTATAACAAGTACGATGTAAAAAGGGGTTTGCGGGATATAAGCGGTAAAGGCGTTCTTACAGGACTTACAGAAATCGGTGAAATACATGGCTATAATACTGAAGGCGGCAAAATGGTGCCTTGCCGTGGCAAGCTCTTTTATAGAGGGTATAATATTAAGGATATCGTACAAGGTTTTTTAAAAGAGAACCGGTTTGGTTATGAGGAAATCTGTTACCTGCTCCTTTTTGGAGAATTGCCTGATAAAAAATCCCTGAAAGAGTTTGAGACAAATCTTAGTCAATACAGACAACTTCCTGTTGATTTTACCCGGGACATGATTATGAAAGCCCCCGCAAAAGACATGATGAACGTTCTTTCAAGGTCAGTATTGGCATTATACAGCTTCGATGATAATGCTGACGATACTTCGGTTCAAAATGTTTTAAGGCAATGCCTGCAGATGATTGCATATTTCCCTCTGCTAGCAGTGTACGGCTATCAGGCATACACCCATTACCACGGAAAAAAGAGTCTCATTATTCACAGTCCCCTGCCTGAGCTGAGCACAGCTGAGAATATCCTGCACATGTTAAGACCTGACAGCCGTTTTACCCGTCTGGAGGCTGTTCTGCTAGATCTTGCACTGGTCCTTCATGCAGAACATGGCGGAGGAAATAACTCCAGTTTTACAACTCATGTGGTTACTTCCACAGGTACAGATACTTATTCGGCAATAGCGGCCGCTTTAGGGGCATTAAAAGGGCCACGACACGGCGGGGCTAACTTAAAAGTAGTTCAAATGATCGAAGAGATTAAAAAGGAAGTAAAAGATTGGGAAGATAATGAAGAAATTGAGGCATATCTTAATAAGCTGCTGAACAAGGAGGCTTTTGACCGTTCAGGACTCATTTACGGTATGGGGCATGCTGTATATTCACTTTCTGACCCGAGAGCCGAAATATTTAAGAATTATGTAGGGCAGCTTGCTGAGCAAAAAGGATTAAAGGATGAGTTCATGCTCTATTCAAAAATAGAGACTTTAGCTCCTGCTGTAATAAGCAAAGCCAGAAAAATATATAAAGGTGTCAGTCCAAATATTGATTTTTATTCAGGTTTTGTTTATCGTATGCTGGAAATCCCCGTTGAACTGTTTACCCCAATCTTTGCTGTTTCCAGAATAGCAGGCTGGAGCGCCCACCGTGTTGAGGAAATAGTCAACAGCGGAAAAATTATCCGTCCTGCTTATATGAGTATAGCACCTCGCAGAGAATACGTTCCCATGGATGAAAGGTAGGAGGAATCTTATTATATATCCTTTGCCCTATACAACATAATAATGAGTGTCGGGTGTACATTCTTTGGGAAGAAAACCAGCAATAAACCATGGAAAATGGCGATGCATTTCATTCATTATATGCACCAGTGTATTTATATAGGGTTTGTAGATATATTCCAATACCCCTTTGTCGTCAATATGGTAATACCAGTTGAGGTTAAACTCATTCCGGCTTATTATTGTCATCCCCGAAAAATGATAGAAAATTAAAGGATCGTCATCAACATATACTTTTCCTTCTTTTACGGCGACAGTATAGTTTTGAACATTCCAAAGCGCAGTGTTGGCTCCCTTGCTTCTTACCACATGAACACCCCGGAATTCTTCCGGCCAGCTTTCCACATATCTTTGGTCCCCAAATATTTTCCTTGCCTTGTCTTCTTTAACAGGACAATATAATATGCACTGGGTTTTCCATTTAGTTATGGCATCCATGGCATTTGCGTCATTTTTGCACCCTACAAAGCCGGTGTTAAATACACCGGTGGAGCCATAATACTTAAGAAAGTCCCTGGAATTTCTATGGTGGGTTAAAAACAATGATGCCGACGGGTTCTCCAGAAATATATTGTCTGGACTGGAAAAAAAGAAAAGGTCTGCATCAAGATGCGCAAAATATTTACAGTCGGGGTATTTCTCCATAACATAATGCAAAAATACAGGCTTCAATGTCCAGCAAAAAGCCTGAAATGGTCTTTCGTTTTTAGCTCTTATCAGCATATCACTCTCGACATTTTTCAGCATTACCGGTACTATTTCTTCAATATTTATTTTATTTAAAATATGCCATACTATATCGTTGGCACAAAGAGTATAAATCTTAAAATCATTGTAATTAGCCCGGAGCGAAGAAACCATTGCAAGATATTTAAATAAATGGCCTTGTGAAACCACTGTCGAAAAATGATACTTACTCATAATTACCTCTCCTTTCCTATCGATTCACCTCTAGCAACCTCTCAAAATCAAGGTTAAATGCGTGTTTAAATAATATCGATAATCCTTTGATAAAGTAATTCACACCTTCTTTATTCTCAATTTTAAGAATTTTCTTTACATAATAGTCCAATCTATTTATAATGCTTAAAAAAACTTCTTTCCCGTTGTCTTCCAAAGGAGAAAAAAGTCTTCTTCTGATTACCTGCAAAACATTCAGGAATAGCTGTAATATATCGTGATAGTCGGTATTTGTGATTAGTTGATATATATCTTTGACAATACCGTTAAGGTCAGCACTGTTAAGATGAAGATTATCACTAATACACACCAGGGGAACATCAATAAAATATATATTGTTGTACTTATCACACATAAAATTAATGTTTACAACCAGATCGTCAGATCGGTAATTGGCCGGATGTTCCTGATGAAAACTCAGTATGTGATCTGCCATTACAAATCTGCACCCGGATTTATATAACCTTACCCCCAAATCATAGTCCTCATAACCATAGCGGACTATATTGCTGTCAAACATACCCACATCTATAACCTTTTGACGCTCAACCGAAAGATTGTTTGTTATGCAAAACCGCCAGGGTAAATAATAATCAGTAAAATCCCGCCCAAATTGCCTGATGATTTCTTTTAAATCATTAATAAAGTCAAAATCAAGATCAAAGCTATAAGGCAACAATCCTTCATTTTTTATCAATTCTTCATTGATAAGAGGATAACCGTCCCAATACAGGGATAGTCGTTGAAGACCAAGTTTCTCCCGGATTTTTTCAAAATTAAGAACCTGATAATCTGAAAAATTTTTATAATAATATGTAAAAATTCTTTTCCAGAACAGCCCGCATACCACCGTATCAGGTTTATTATGGGCATCAAGGTGATGTCTTATAAAATCCTTTGACGCAATCATATCGCTGTCGTGGAAAATAAGGATTTCGCCTTCTGAGTTTAGTATCCCCTCATTTCTTCCATATGCGATTCCTTTGTTTTTATCTATCCGAACAATTTTCACAGGATACTTAAGTTTAAAACCCTCCACCATCTCCATGGTATTATCAGAAGAGCCGTTATCAATAACCACAACCTCTACATCATGACCTTCATAGCTCTGACAGTTTAATGCCGTCAGATTCAGGTAAAGCCTTTCGCTGGCATTATAGGATGGTATGATAATACTAGCCTTCACTTCTTCTTGCATCCTTCCCCAAAAATTCTCTGTACCAGTTTATCGTTCTGATTAATCCCTCATCTATTGTAAATGAGGGTTTCCAGCCTAAAACCTCCCTGGCTTTTTCAGCCGAGAGATATTGGTGGACTATCTCGTTGCTCCCTTGATTTAAAATAACAGGAGTCAGGTCTGATTTCATCAATGCAAGTATTTTATTAACAAGTTCCAGTACCGTAAGCTGAATTTCGTTACTGAAATTAAATGCCTGCCCCTCCAGCCTTAAATCAATCATCTTTTCAGCCAAAATCAAATAAGCCTTTACCGCATCCTCAACATAAAAATAATCCCTTATGGATTTTCCGTCACTTCGTATAACAGGTTTTTCTCCTCTTAGTACACTTTTTATTGTCTGTGGAATAATCCTGTTAAAATTAAGGTCTCCCCCTCCGTAAAGATTCCCGCAGCGGGTGATACATACGGGAAGCCCATATGTTTTATGATACGCTTGAGCGATTAAATCGGTGCAGCTTTTTGATACATCATAGGGGTGGCTGCCTTTAAGGGGCATATCCTCATGGTAGGGAAGCTGAGTCTGATCCCCGTATGCTTTGTCGCTTGACGCAACTACAATCCTTTTCACAAGCGGGCTTCTCCTTGCAGCCTCTAAAAGGTTATATGTCCCCCTTATATTGGTTTCAAAGGTTGACAACGGGTTTCTGTTGGCTATTCCCACAATGGCCTGGGCTGCTATATGGAACACCGTATCAATTTCATATTCACCCAGTATCCGCTCCAACAGGGGTTCATCTTCAACTGCGCCTGAAACCAGATTGATTCTTTTATACTCTTGCCCTTTATATAGATTTGATTGTGGCACGATGTCCCTTACAAGACCGGTAACATTTGCTCCCTGGTTGACCAGTTCTTTTGCCACATAACTTCCCAAAAAGCCTGTACAGCCTGTCAAAAAAACATTTCTGTTATCCCAAAAACTCATGTCTTTACCACGCCTTCCATAAATACTGATGATTCCTGCATTCTTTATTAATTCTTAAAATATCGCTGTATGTGTCGCAGGCTGTCCAGTAGCCTTCATGGTAATAGACTGCCAGCTGACGGTCTGAAGCCAGATTCCGCAATGGTTCCTGTTCCAAAACGCAGGTAGTGTCATCCTTTATGTAATCAAATATTTTGGGTTCAAAAACAAAAAAGCCTCCGTTAATCAGGCCATCAAAGTTCTCTTTTTCAGCAAAGGACCTGGCTATACCATCTTCAACAGTTAAAATCCCGTACTGTGTTTTTTTCTTTACTCCGGTTACCGTTGCAATTTTCCCCATTCTTTTGTGATATGCAAGCAATTCATTTGCATCCACGTTAGAAAGTCCATCCCCGTATGTAGCCATAAAGGTTTCATTGCCAATATAATCTTTTGCTCTTTTTATGCGGCTTCCTGTCATAGTATCCAGCCCTGTGTCCAAAAATGTTATCTTCCAGTCTTCCTGATTCTCCAGAAGTTCAATACTGCCATTTTTGGAATCAAGTCTGAAGTTATGATACTTCCAGGCATAATCCACAAAATAACTTTTTATTTTTTCTCCTTTATAGCCCAAAAGGAGGATAAAATCGTTAAAGCCAAAGTGTTTATAATTTTTCATAATATGCCAAAGCATTGGTTTTCCGCACACTAAAGCCATAGGCTTGGGCATGTCCTCAGTAAGTTCATACATTCTGAGGCCTTTGCCCCCGCATAGTATAACGACTTTCATCCCTCTTCCTCCTTGTTTCCTTTATGGTTGTACTATATAGTATCTTATGTGGCATTACCCACAAGGGTGAAGAACATTAATTGATGTTATTTTCTGCCTTATGATGGGTAAATTAAAATGAAGTATTGTTTAATGGAGGTAAGTATGGATAATTTCATTTTTAATAACCCAACAAAAATTATCTTTGGAAAAGACACTGAGTCATTAGTAGGCCAGGAGATCAAGAAATACGCTAATAAGGTTCTCCTTCATTATGGCGGAGGAAGCATCAAAAAGTCGGGATTATATGATAGAGTAATGAAATCTCTTAAAGACGCCGGTGTTGAGGTTTTTGAGCTGGCGGGTGTTCAACCGAATCCCAGACTTCATTTGGTTAACGAAGGCATCGATATTTGCAGGAAGAATAATATAAATTTCATATTGGCAGTTGGTGGAGGAAGTTCCATTGACTCGGCCAAGGCAATTGCGGCAGGTGTTCCTTATGAAGGCAATGTTTGGGACTTTTATGATGGTACCAGCGAACCAAAAGAAGCATTACCTGTTGCAACTATTCTGACCATTCCGGCAGCCGGCAGTGAAGCCAGCCACAGTTCTGTTATTACCAACGAAGACGGATGGTATAAGCGCGGTTTAAGCAATGAGCTTTTATATCCCGTATTTTCAATTTTAAATCCTGAGCTCACTTATACCCTTCCGGATTATCAGACCGCATGCGGTGCTGCTGATATTTTGGCTCATATTATGGAGCGTTACTTTACAAGCACCCAGAACGTTGAATTAACCGACAGGCTCTGCGAGGCAGTCTATAAAACGGTAGTCCGCAATGTTCCTTTGGTACTGAAAAATCCAGATGATTATAATGCGAGAGCCGAGATAATGTGGGCGGGGACGGTAGCTCATAATAATCTGCTTAACACAGGAAGATTGGGAGACTGGGGCTCCCATGATATTGAACATGAGCTCAGCGGTATATACGACATTGCCCATGGAGCAGGGTTGGCAATAGTATTCCCGGCCTGGATGAAATATGTATATAAGCGTGATATCAAGAGATTCGCTCAATATGCACAAAGAATCTGGAATATTGATGACAATCTTTTTGACCTTGAAGATGTGGCATTAAGAGGAATTGCTGCTCTGGAGAACTTCCTCAGTTCCATCGGCCTGCCTACCCGGTTAAGCCACGCCAATATTGATGATGCACATTTAGAAGAAATGGCAGACAAGTGTACCGCATCCGGCACACAAACGGTCGGTGCAGTTATGAAACTGAACAAAAACGATGTACTTAATATTTTGAAGCTGGCTCTCTGATAAGAAATCATTTGAGACGGGGTGAAACCCGTCTTTTATTTTAACTTATACAGCCCTGATAACGCCGCAGGCAAGCCTTTTCCCCGCATTCCCCGCAGGCTGGGACCTGTAATCATCAGGATTTTGATGTATTATAACAACCCTGCCTACAACCTGAGCAGGACTGAATCTGTCAGTAAAAAAGGCTAAAAACGCATATCCGTTGTTACCAAACAGTACCGGCATATCACCGGCATGTAAGGGATGTGGCACATTGGTTGGATTATAATGGCCTTTGGCTGCCTGAAAAGGATCCGAAGGATCACCCTTTTCACATGAATTCCCCTCATGAATGTGAAATCCAAAGGGATTAACAGGTGGTACGCCTTTCGTAGGAGCAATAGCCCCGGGAAGATTATAAACCTCTGCAACTACCAAAGTTCCGTTATATACCGGGTAGAAACTCACAGTACCATTAATCGAAGGAGCTAACGGGCCTCCGGATATTTCAGCCTTGGCAAAAGGTTTTTTATTAAGTATTATATTAGTAAAATAGTTGGTTTTTTTAATTCTCATAATATTCACTTTATAAATTGATTCCGGTATATTATATGCATAAAATCTACAAGTGGGACATGTCGCTAACCACTCCCGGCATAAACAAAAATAACTGCTTAGAATTTCTATAAAGAATACTGTTGTTGAGATAAGAGGTAAACTTTAAAGAAAGGATTAAAAAACATGGCCCAAGAAATAGAACGAAAATTTTTGGTTTTAAACGATGATTACAAAAAAGGGATTGATGGGGTATTTTATAAGCAGGGATATTTATGCTCCAATCCACAACGAACTGTACGTATAAGAATAGTTGGAGACAGGGGGTATCTTACCATAAAAAGCATCTCAAAAGGTGCTGTTCGCAACGAATATGAATACATTATCCCCAGAAAAGATGCCGAAGAATTATTCTTGTTATGTGAAAGATCATTAATAGAAAAATATCGCTATTTAGTTCCATATAAAGGTAGCAACTGGGAAGTGGATGAATTCCTCGGTAAAAATAAAGGTCTGGTTATTGCCGAAATTGAGCTGGAATCTGAAAATCAGACTTTTGAGCTGCCTCCGTGGGTTGGGGAAGAGGTAACTTCGGATCCCAGATATTATAATTCTAATCTTGTACGCTTTCCTTTCAGTCAATGGAAAGGTTGAAACAGATTTACAGAAAGTTGCCATTGCGGCAGCAAGGTAATTGCCTTAATAAGGGTGGTTATTCTATAACCACCCTTGCAAGAACCAAACAAATCCTAAGACTTGGTTTGAATTAATTTAAGTTATACCTGATATTATCCCCGAACATATGGTAGGGTATTATAAAAGATTGAATGCCTTCGGAATATGGGGCAATTGTGTATAAAGGATAGAAAATTGCCAACCCTTCTTCTGTCAGATAATAGTTTTTTGGATCAAAATATTTATTTAAGTTTTCCTCCAGATTATCAAAGTAGTGTGCCATTCCAGTAATTTGTCTCCTTCTGGCTTCGGATCCGATATACTTTAGCATAACCGGTTTATAGTTATAGTCTCTTACAAACAGTGAATCCAGTATGATAAGCGTGCCTCTTCTTATATCCCAGGTATTGCCATGTCGGACAGTGTTGCCATGAGCACCGCCTGTATACTCATAAATATCATAAAACAAGCTAATTAAAGGTTTTTTACAGTAGGTTGGTTCAAAAACTTCAACCAACTCAAAGTTATTAAACGGGAAGCCTTGAGAAACAGCGACGTTATATTGTTTGACGGCTGCCGGATACAGCCTGGTTGAAGCATAGTGAAAATTTCTATGTGCTTTTTGTCTGTAATACATGTTAAAGCGCATTGAATTTCGGCTATAGTTTGAAGCCATACTGGGATAATCAATTTTTACATTAACCATCAATACTTTATTATGATATAAACTGTCTTTGATGGTCCGTGTTTTAATAAAATCGCACTTCATTCATACCACCTCACAACATTTTACTGATATGAGGCAATTTTTGTGCCAGTCCAGTTAAAAATAGGCAGAGTGTTTCTCATTTATTTAACAACTCCGCCTAACCTATCCCAGTATTTTTTTAAATAGGATTTTACCGCACCTGCTGTTTATTTAATTCATAAAACGTAGACAATAATGGGCTTCATCCTCTCCTATACAACATATTCTTCATCATACAATATGCAGAGGGACAATTTTAAAATTACTGAAATCTTAAAATATTTGATTCATTTAATTTAAATTTGCTTAGATATCTTTGATTTATGAAGTGGTGGTGTTATTATAATATCTAACAACAAATCATTGATAACAAAGACTGGAGGGCTTTCTATGAAAGCAGTTATTACAGTTATAGGTTGTGATAAGATCGGTATTATTGCGTCTATCACAGGAGTTTTAGCAAAAGCAAATGTCAACATTCTGGACATATCCCAGACTATTATGCAGAATATATTCAGCATGATTATGCTTGTTGATGTTTCAAATATGAGCTGCGAGTTTTCTGAATTGAGTGACCAGTTAAAACGAGCGGGCGAAGAGCTGGGTGTGGATATAAGGTTCCAGAGGGAAGAGATTTTTACCAGTATGCATCGCATTTAGGAGAGTAAAAAATGTTTAACGTAAATGAGATACTTGAAACCATAAACATGATTTCAGAAGAGAATCTTGATATACGCACAATTACAATGGGTATATCCCTGAGAGATTGTGCTTCTGACAGCAGCAAAATCACCGGACAGAAAATATACGATAAAATAGTCCGTAAAGCACACAATTTAGTTAAAACCGGCGAAGATATTGAGAGAGATTTTGGTATCCCTATCATTAATAAAAGAATATCTGTTACTCCCATTGCAATTGTGGCTGAAAGCAGCGATGAAGAAAACTATGCTGTCTTTGCCAGAGTCCTGGATGATGCGGCGAAGGCTGTCGGAGTAAACTTCATTGGCGGCTTTTCTTCTTTGGTACATAAAGGTTATACTAAAGGTGACAGACTTCTTATTAAAGCCATACCAGAGGCTCTTTCTGAGACTGAGAGAGTTTGTGCATCAGTAAATGTTGCTACTACCAAGGCCGGAATAAATATGGATGCCGTTAAAGAGATGGGCTATATTATAAAGGAATGTGCTGAAAGAACCAAGGATAAAGGCGCTGTTGCCTGCTCCAAACTTGTGGTGTTTTCCAATGTTCCGGAGGACAATCCCTTTATGGCAGGCGCCTTCCATGGAATAGGGGAACCTGAATGCGTCATTAATGTGGGAGTCAGCGGCCCTGGTGTTGTTGCCCATGCACTGAATAAACTGGATGGAGCAGATTTGGGAACGGTAGCCGAGACTATTAAAAAAACAGCGTTTAAGATTACCAGGATGGGCCAGCTGGTCGCACAGGAAGCATCCAACCGTCTTAAAGTACCATTTGGTATTGTGGATTTATCACTGGCTCCAACCCCTGCTGTGGGTGATAGCGTTGCCCGCATCCTTGAGGCTATGGGGTTGGAAAAATGCGGTGCCCACGGAACAACGGCAGCTCTGGCCCTATTGAATGATGCGGTCAAAAAAGGCGGTGTAATGGCCAGCTCGTATGTAGGGGGCTTAAGCGGTGCCTTTATCCCTGTGAGTGAAGATGCGGGAATGATTGAAGCTGTAATGAGCGGGGCTCTTTCTATTGAAAAGCTGGAGGCTATGACCTGTGTGTGTTCTGTGGGGCTGGATATGATAGCCATACCCGGTGACACACCGGCATCTGCTATCTCAGCCATTATCGCTGATGAGGCAGCCATAGGAATGGTTAACAGCAAGACTACAGCCGTCAGAATAATCCCTGTTCCGGGTATGAAGGAAGGGGATGTGGTTGAGTATGGCGGTCTTTTTGGCAGAGCTCCCATCATGAGTGTTAACCCATTTTCATCCGAGAACTTTATTAACCGCGGAGGCCGTATACCTGCGCCTTTGCAGAGCCTCAAAAATTAAAAGCTGTGTTTATAATAACTTTATAATATACTTTCGGAGGCAGGTGGTGTTTGCATGATAAACAGAGTATTTAAGGTCAACGATATTGTAGAGCTAAAAAAGCAGCATCCATGCGGAAGCAGGCTCTGGAAAATATTAAGAACCGGAGCTGACTTCAGGATAGAATGCCTGGGGTGCAAGCATTCACTTATGATTCCCAGGCCAAAGTTCGAGAAAAGCGTTAAAAAGATAGTGGATGATACCGCAAAATAAACGGCCGCATGAGTGAATCCATCTATTGGGAGGTGGGAGGTGCGAGGCCGTCTCTCACATCACGTTATTGTCATCCTGAACGGAACGTAGCACACCCGCACTGTCATCTTAAGGCTTGCAAAGCGCTACCCCGCACTGTCATCCTGAGCGCAGCGTAAGCGGAGTCGAAGGATCTTTAGCTCCATTCAGAAATACATATTCATTTAATAGCCAAAAAGCTCGCCATGTCAGTAAACTCTTTACTATATTGAAGTCTGTTGATGGTAATATTTCTGCCCGCCAACGAGTCTTTTATCAGGTTATATTTAATTTCAAAGTCATTCATAACAAGAATCTCGGTTCTGTCAAATGAAACAGGATATACGCCTTCTACTATATCCGCCAATATTTCAGGAACCTTGCTTTTTTCATACGGAATGGCATCATTATCGGTGATGCGGACAATCTCCATTTCTAAATCATATTCTTTACATTGGTCAATTTGGAATTCCAAAGTATTTCCAAAAATCCTTGCCGTATCAGGTATTAATATATCTTGTTGTTTTTCAAGATTCTTAAAGCCTGCAATTAAAGGAGACATATGATTTGCAATTGTTTCAAAAATCAGTGTGTTTTCTTCATTGCTTAAGAATCCGGCAGATGTTTTAAAAATTATTATAGCTCCTATAAAGACTGTCTCAAATCGCTCCAGTGTCATTGGAATAAACAGAGCACCTGCGTTATCTTTAATCTTAGCGGCAATATCTTCTCCAAGAATAACAGGCAGATTTTCCGATTCTGGCTCAAAAACGGTGCTGCCTTTTCTAAGGGGTTCCAAAGCAGGGGTTATTGGTATAACCAGATCCCGCATCGATAAATCGGTGGCTTTATCCACATGAAGGCTGTCAGAATCTTCGTCATAAAGTGCTATCATACCATTTTGAACACCAAACGAAACTCCAAGGCTTTCCAGAGCAAGTTCTATTAAGGTTTCACTGTCCAGAGCTGAGTTTATGTTTTTAGATATGCAATTAAGGGTTATCATTCTTTCAAGTTTTTCCTGAAGCAGTCTTTTTTGATCATTGACCTTTTCAAGCAGCATGGCATTCGTAAGAGCTATGTATGTATAGGTGGCAAGGCTGTCCACCAGTTCAAAAGCGCCTTTTTTATAGGCATTGCCCGTAACCGTCTGCCCTAGAGTAACAAATCCCAGGATTTTTTTGCTCTCCCCAAAAATAAACACAACATATTTAGCCTGTAAATACGATAAAAGCTCTTTACCGTTGTCAAACATTTTACAGAACAATTCCCGGTGATTGTCATCTGCAAGATCTAAAATCTGATGGAGGGGAATTATTTCAGCATTCAGGCTTAAGGAGATTTTTTCTATCTTCTTATTGTCACTGTCAAATACATTTCTATATGCCTGTAAAACATATTTTTCCGAAGGTTTATCATAGAGTATAAACCCGGTATGGGCACTTTGGGTAAGTTCCGAAAAAACGTCTACAGCAAGCAAATACAGAGCTCTTAGGTTATGTTCGGTAAGCATGGCCTTTGCCGACTGATTAATAGCAAATAAATTGAATATCTTTTCGTCCAGCTCCTGATTGCTGATCTTCAGCCTTTCAATACGATTGCAGTTTTCAAGGGAGTTGGTAAAAAGGTGCATTAAGGTTTCACAAACCAGTATGTCGCTTTCATTAAATTCTGCAGTAATTCTCCTTGACAGAAGAAAAAACCCGTATAGTTTATTATCCAGCCCAAGAGGCATCATTACCGTAGCGCCCAGATTGTCTATAATTGAAGCATCAAAATACTGCAGCAAAGCATCCCGCCCAGTTATTACTGCCCCCACGTAAAGGATAAAATCTGATAATTCAGGTGTCACAGCAATATAACTGCTTTCCATTTTGACCCCGCGTTGTTTTTTCAGCTCATACCTGTTATCCTGAAAAAGATACATGGCTGACTTTTCTACAGTTAAGAGCTCATTTACGAAGTCAAATGCAGCATCGGTAATTTGATCCAATGTAAGGCGATTTGAAAAAAATCTGATAGCCTCTAAAAGACCATTATATCTATATAAATCAGTTCTGTTATCATTTTTGATATCCTGTTCGATTTTCTTTAAAATATCATTATATTGCATATGCATCCTCCACGTCACATGGTTTTGAATTCGTTGTCCTTGGCGTAATAAGTCACAATGGGCACTGGTTTCAGCACTTCTTCGCAGAAATTTTTTACTTCTACTCTAACCTTCGGGTATATGCGGGTTTTTGCTGTGATTGCCCCCTCACCCGGAGTTTTAAGATATTCGTTTATACATCTGCACTTAAACTCAAGCTCCTTAATAATTTCCTTTTTTTCAGCATATGTATTTTTTAAATCTTCATATTTGTTGACCTGCTCTTTTGTAAGCTGAGAAGTGCTGCAGTAAACCTGCAGATGCTGTCTTAACCGTATAATTTCATTCTTGTTCTCATTAAGCTCATGCAAGGCTCTGTCAAGCTCCATTTTTAATTCATTCCGGTCAAATCCTCTGACTTTGATCAGGGTACGTGATTCAGATTTGTTTCCAATCTCTGCTGCAGAGACCTTAATATCTACATCAATATTTCCACCTGTAATTCTGCCTTTAGGGGACTCTACAATCAGCTGTTTCGCCCGGACATTTGAATTCATGCAATAGAAACCAACATATACACTTCCTTCACATTCCACTGTGATATCTGATAAAAATTTTACATAAAGATTCTTTTTGCAGCGTACAACAGCTTTGTTTCTTCCTGCAATACCGCCTTTTATGAAAATATTACCTTCCCGGCTGGATATTTTATCAGCAGCGCCAACCCCGTACTCACCCAGGATTTCAATATCATTACTGGCAACGACGCTGAAATTATCTTCTATTGTACCTTTAACAGACATATACCCGTCAAAATCAATATTACCTGTAGAAAAATCAATATCGCCTTTTATTTCAAGATAATCGTATACGCCTATAGAATCGCCTTTATAGTATACTGCCCCGTTCTTTTTTGATACAAGAGTTGTAACACCATTTTCATAGTGTTCTTTAACCGACAGACGATCATAAAACAGGGGAATATTGCGTCCTGGTATGGCAGGAATTTCTCTGCCGGTAACACTTTTCCCCGGAGTTCCATTAGTAGGGTCTTTGCGCTCACCAAGCCAATCCCCGGCTTTGACATGATTTATAAGGTTTAGTTCATAATGGTTTACATTATTGGAATCTATTACTTGAGGCTTAAGCTCCGAAAGTTCATAAAGTTTTACTTCTGCATCCGTTCCATTAACAGGCGTAATGCCCTCAGCAATCAGATATTCAACACCCGCTTCTAAATGACTTGCCAAAACCTTAGTATTAATGCCAAACACAATGCCTTCTTTATTAAGGGCATTAAAAATCTCTTTTACAAGTCCTAATCTATTCTCTGCTGTAAGCTCTTCATTATAAACATATAAAGTCATGTAAGCTTTAAGACCATCTTCAGAAACTCTCAGCTGTACTCTTCCCCGTTCCTCCCCAAAGACTTCCGGACCTTTTGGAGCATTGCAAATGACATTTCTCAAGGTCATAAAGCTGGTGATTTTTATCATTGGAAAAGCCTTTAATAATTCATTGAACATTTCCAATGAAAATCCCCTGCTGACTGACTTAATATAAAACTTTCCTTTTTCTCTCAGTATTTCTATATAGTCGTTTTTGTAGAGTAAGGTCATTACTAACAAGCCACCCCCCTATTGCTAATTAGTATTTTCCACCATATCCCGTCTTTTAACGAGATATCTTATTACAAATCTCTAAAAACTGTGATAATGTAATTATTTGGTGCCTCAAGCTCCAACAAGATAATATATAATACAAATATAAGACCTTTAAATTCTTTATAAGAAAATAACTGTAACACTTTATATATCGGAAGGAAATTTAAAATGAATAAGTGGAAATGTGAGAAAAATAACATAATCTTGAAAGATATTAAACATTTTGATCCAATTCATACCTTTGAATGCGGCCAATGTTTCAGATGGACACAAATCGAAGATAATAACTGGTTGGGAATAGTAAAAGACTTAGCTGTTAATCTGGAATGGAACGGCAAAGATTTGATTTTTCATGATACAAAAAAAGATGATTTTTTAAGAGTATGGTATTCCTATTTTGACCTGGACAGGGATTACGGGGAAATTAAAAATCAGCTTCAAAAGGACGATCCTGTTATGAAAGAAGCCATAAGTTTTGGGCATGGTATCCGGCTTCTCCGGCAGGATTTTCAAGAGACTGTTATATCTTTTATAATTTCTCAGAACAACGGAATACCCCGGATACAAAAAATCGTAGAAAGCCTGGCACAACAATTTGGTGAGCCAATTAGCTGTGGGAAACCTGATATAAGAACATTTCCCACCTGTGAAAGGCTTGCCGCCACCAGTCTTGAAGAATTAAGAATCGTCCGGGCGGGATACAGAGACAAATACATACAAAAAGCTGCACAACAAATATGCTCAGGGGAGATAGACATGGATATTTTAAAAAACGGTGATCCTTCCCAAAGCAGAGCTGAAATGAAAAAACTTTTCGGAGTTGGAGAAAAGGTTGCTGACTGCATACTTTTATTCAGCGGAATAAGATATGATATTTTCCCTGTAGACAGATGGGTACGGCGAGTAATGGCCGAATTATACCTTGGCTATGAAGCCAGCAATGAAGAGGTAAGCAGGTTTGCCGCAGAGAAATTCGGAGCTCTGGCAGGGTTTGCCCAGCAATATCTTTTCTATTATGCAAGAGAAAAGAAAATAGGAATGTAGCAGCAAATACTCATCCTAACAGCAACAGGCTTATGCCCATTACTATCATGCCTCCTACCAGTCCATATATGGACAGGTGATGCTCGCCATACTCTCTTGCTGAGGGTAACAGCTCGTCAAAGGATATATATACCATGATTCCTGCAATTGATGCGTATATTAAGCCGAACATAACATCATTTAAAAACGGCCCTAAGAATAAGAAGGCCACTATTGCCCCCACAGGTTCGGCTAAACCGGATATAAGTGACTTGAAAAATGCTTCCTTTTTGTTACCTGTGGCACAGTATATGGGTAAAGCCACTGATATACCCTCAGGAATATTATGAATAGCGACAGCTATTGCTATTGCTATACCTAAAGAGATATCATTCATACCTGAAACAAAGGTGGCAAGCCCTTCAGGGAAATTATGAATAGTAATGGCAAGGGCTGCCATCTTTCCTGTCTTAATAAGTTTTTGTGAATTCTGGCCAAGGCCACAGACATCAAGCTGTTCCATACTTTGTAGCTCATGAGGATTATCTGCATCCGGAACCAGCTTATCTATAATTCCTATTAAAAACACACCGGCAAAAAACGCAATAAAAGTGACCCAATCACCTTTTGTGCCTCCATATGCGTTTGTTAAAAAGTTTTTTGCCTCAGGCAGAATTTCGACGAAGGATACATAAATCATTACGCCGGCCGAAAATCCCAGGGCAACGGATAATAGCTTAATGTTAACCTTTTTAAAGAGCAGAAGTATCAATCCGCCGATACCTGTTGCAAGACCTGCAAAAATTGAAAGCCCGATAGCGGCTACAACATTATAATTCATTAAAATACCCCCTGCAAATTAAATTAAAGATCTTCACCGTTGGTCAGCTTATTTGCCTGATCTGTGGTTATCAATGCGTCAATCATCTCATCCATATCACCATTTATAAACTGCTCAATCTGGTAAAGAGTAAACCCTATCCTATGATCGGTAACCCTTCTTTGGGGAAAATTATAAGTTCTGATTCTCTCGCTTCTGTCGCCGGTACCAACCTGACTTTTCCTGTTTTCGGCCAGCTCTGAGTCGTGCTTTTGCCGCTCTATCTCATAAAGTTTGGCCTTTAACACCTTCATGGCCTTTTCCCTGTTTTTATGCTGAGAACGCTGGTCCTGGCAGGTTACCACAATACCCGATGGTATATGGGTAATGCGAATGGCAGAAGAGGTCTTATTAACATGCTGTCCTCCCGCGCCGGAAGCTCTGTAGGTGTCAACTTCTATATCATTGGGATTAATCTCAACATCCCCTACATCCTCTGCTTCGGGCAGAACCGCTACCGTTGCCGTAGAGGTATGTATTCTGCCGCTGGATTCGGTTGTTGGCACCCTTTGTACCCTATGCACACCACTTTCATATTTCAGGCGGCTGTATGCACCTTTACCTTCAATCTCAAATACGATTTCCTTAAATCCTCCGATTTCTGTAGGGTTGGAATCAATAACACTCGTTTGCCATCCCTTACTTTCAGCGTAATGGGAATACATTCTAAAAAGTACAGCCGCAAACAGAGCTGCTTCTTCTCCCCCGGCTCCTGCCCGTATTTCAACAATAACATCCTTTTCATCGTTTGGGTCCTTGGGCATCAAAAGAATTTTCAGCTCCCTTTCGGTTCGTGCAATACCTTCCCTGGCATCGTCAATCTCGGCCTCAATCATTTCAGCCAGCTCTTTATCCGGCTTCTCATCAAGCATCAGTTTTGCATCTTCCAATGCTTCTTTATACTTCTTGTGCTCCCGGAATTTCTCCACTATTTCTGTCAATTCTGAATGCTCTTTCATAAGTTTCAGGTACTGTTCCTGATCATTCACTACCGAAGGATCAGCCAGCCTCATATTTAGTTCTTCATAACGATTCTCTATGGCTTCCAGTCTCTCAAACATGTGGTTTTTACCTTCTCCTTATTTCAAGTCTTTGTCTTAGCTTTACTATGTTTGTGTTGGCTATCAATTCTTTTGGATAACCAAGATTTTTTACAAGCTCAAATGCCTCGTAATTTTCTCCGATATCGATATGGAAATGAGCATCGCTGTTTATAATAATATAAACATTATATTTGTAACACTCATTCAGGAGTATTTCATAATTTTCCCTTGCATTTAATCTGTAAGAAGTAGCCCTTAAAGAGGAATTGTTCACCTCAATCATAACACCGCTGTCAGCGGCTGCCTTAGCCAGTTCTGTGTAATCCAGCCCAATCCGTGAATCATCCGGATGGCCAATAATATTTACACAGCGATTTTCCATGCTCTTTATAACAGCTGCAGTATTATCTTTTATTGATGATGGCCTCAGGCACGGGCTGTGAAAACTTGAAATAACTATATCCAGATTCAGCGCTTCCAGCTTTTCGTCCTCTACATCAATTGTTCCATCATACCCTATAATATTAGCTTCAATTCCTTTAAGTATCTCAACTCCGTGCAGGTTATCCGGTATCACCTTTAAATTATCAAAATGATAAATATGTGGCCCGCCTAACATGGCGGGGCCATGATCGGTCATGCCAATAAGCTCCAGGCCTTTTTCCGATGCTTCTTCAGCGTATTCATTTATTGTACTGTAAGCATGTCCACTGCTGATGGTGTGGAAATGGCAGTCTGCAACAAGTTTCATCTGTTCACATCCTCTGTATAGTTAAAAGACAACACTACAATTATACCCGATGCATGCAAAATTGAAAACTGTCATCGTTTTATTTTGAGTGTGATGTGCCTTTTCATAAATAAAAAGCTATAGAATTTATATCTATAGCTCTTAAAATATGGAGGAAAAATACTTTTTAATTTAGTCAATATTAATTCTTCTTGACTCCTTAGCTCCTTCTGCCTTTGGAAGATTAACAGTCAGGATACCATCTTTGTAGGAGGCTTTAACTTTTTCATTATCAATATTGTATACATTGAAACTGCGTCTGTAAGAACCTCTCTGACGCTCCCTGTAAATGTAGCCGTCGTTTTCTTCATTTTTTTCCTGCTTGATATCGACTCCAAGTGTCAATACATCGTCATGGAGATCAATAACAATATCTTCCTTGTTAACGCCCGGCAGTTCAGCCTCAACAACATATTCTTTCTCTGTTTCCCTTACATCGGCTCTAATTGGAGTAGTCAATGAAGAGACTCTCGCAAAAAATGGATCCCTGAAAAAATCATCAAAAAATCTGTCAATACCAAACCAGTCATCTTTTCTTGAAATGCCGCTGTTTCTTCTTGAATAAGGAATAAGGTTAAACATAAACAACACCTCCAATTATTATATTACTCAATTTGTACTTCGTTTGACCTTCTTTGACCTTACCTTTATTTTAATCGGAGTTTTATACTTTAGCAAGTTTGATTTTGACTATCTTTGACCATTGTTATGCCTACTATTACCATATAGCTGCTCTTTTTATTGATTTTCTTCTGTTTTCTTTAGTTTTTATTCTCTTTCAATTTAATTAGCAAAGCTATAAACTCTACTACTATATAATTATATTTCCTTTGCCTGTCCAGCGTTTCAGATCTTCTCCCTTTATAATTCCCATTAACCAAAATATTATTATTATCGATGAAAATGTTATGCAAACAACCAGAAGTAAAGCCAGCCTCTGGGGCAGCCCGGCAAAAGCTGATAACTGTTTCAACAACAGTGCAAGAAAAGAACCTGTAAGCGCTGCTGTTAAGGGCTTTATAACCCAATCACCGATGTCTATTGATATTCCGGTAATCCTGGAAATAGTTCTGAAATTTAATGCTATGGTAACTATACTTCCCAGAATTACAGCATATATATAGGCATTCACTCCCCAAACCGGCATAAAGAACCATATTGCTGCCAGTCTTATAATGCTTCCTGCCAGGGTGTTAATAAGCATAGCTCGTTCCTTGGCAAGACCATTTAAGATTCCCAGCATAGTTTGTTGTAAATAAAGAAACACTCCTGTATATGCAAGCAAGTGAAGAATTTCTCCGGCATTCTGCCCCGGATAAACAAGCTCAGCCAATTCGTGACTGCAGGATGCAAAAAATGATGTAAAAACCATTCCCATTATGATGGTCAGTCTAATAGACTGATATATCTGTCTGTTGGCAACATTATATCTTTTTTCCGCTGCAGCATTTGCAATAGCCGGTACCAATGCAGTTGCCAGCGCCATAGGGAGCATGGAAGGAAAAAAGACCAGCGGTGCTGCCATCCCGGTTAATCTGCCATAGGACTTCAGGCTCTCCTGAAAATTAAGCCCGTAATGCATCAGGCGTTGAGGTATTAACAGGTTTTCCATAGTGCCTATTGATGACAGCACAAGTCGATTTGTTGAAATCGGCATGGCAGTTTTGCATATTTTTTTTACCGTTACTATTGTGCTTTCGCCTTTATTTTTATATGTTTTTGCAGCCTTAGACTTTGTAAATAAAAATACAATGTACACTACAATCACATTTGTACATTCACCTATCAGCATGGCTAAAACAGCTAATAAGCACATGCTGTCTATACCTTTACCCTTAAAGCTGCTGTAAAATGCAATTACAAATACAATCTTGGTTATTTGCTCCAAAATCTGGCCAATTGAATTAGGCAGCATTTCCTGTCTGCCGTAGAAATATCCTTTATAAGCCGATGCTGCGGCTATTGGAGGCACAAAAATTAATATCCAGAACAATGAATTTCTGGTTCTGGTATCCCCGGTTGTACTCAACACTAAAGTGTCCAGATTTAATAATAAAACACCACAAATTATAATCCCCGCTCCAAGAACAAGGCCGGCTGATATTGATGCTATTTTGTTTCCCCTGCCGGTCAATCCTTTAGCGCTTTCTTCGGCTACAAACCTTGAAACAGCTACAGAAACACCGGCAGAGAGCACTAAAACCAATAAGGAATAGATAGGCGTCATAAGCTGATAAAGACCTAATCCTTCAGTCCCGATACTGTTGGCGATAAACACCCGGTATGCAAATCCGATTGCTTTCACAATAAATCCTGTTACAGTCAAAATAGCCGCATTGTACTTTAAGGAACGACGCGCCATCATTATCTCCCACTATTATTACTGACTTTCCATACTATGTGAAAAGCAAAAATAATATGATTGGTGATGCTAATCCATAATAAAGCGTTATAAAATAAACCTTCATACAGTTACAATTAATATTAAAAATCACTGATATAATTTATAAAATCCGCATTAAATAATAAGCGTCCGTGAAAATCACCCCGTGGGTGATTACATTAGAAAGAAAAAGAAAGTATAATAACATCAAACCGGGTATGGAATAATATGGTTAATAAAAGATGCTTTTCACTAAATTAATTATAGGGGAGGAAATGTTTATGAATCTAAAAAAACTGCTTAGTCTATTGCTGATTTTTTGTATGATTTTTACTTTTGCCGCATGCGGAGGAAGAGTAAAAGATGATGATGACAATGGCAGAAGTTCCAAGACAAGCTCGGAAAAATACGACGAAGATGACGAAGATAATGACAGGGAAAACAAAAAAGATAAAGACAAAAAAGATGATGAAGAAGATGAAGATGACGACAAAGAAGAAAAAGATTCTGACTTAGGTAAAAAAGATAAGGATGATGTCCTTTCCAATTACAATGAAGTTGATCTACCGGTAAGTTATCCAAATGATATATTCCCCATTTATAAAAACGCAAGGGTTTGGATTGCATTTGCTGATAAATCCAGCGGAAATGAAACCTTCAATGTCAGCGCAGTATGCAAAGATAATGTCGAAAAGGTAAACAGCTTTTACAAAGACATAATTAAAGATTCTGATGATTTAAACGACTATTCAATGGATAATATCTATGTATATTCAGGAAAATACGAAGGTTATATATTCACAATTTCCTGTGCACCTGAAGACACAGATAAAAATTATACTATGTTTACCATAATGCTTGAAAAATTACCCTCGGTTGAAGCACTTCTGGAAAAGCGGAATGAAGGTGAACTTCCAGATAATTATCCTTCCAACTATTTCCCGATAGTAGAGGGTGCAGCTATTGCCAATGCTTCCGAATCCGAAAGTGACGGGAAAGTATCCTATTCAATTCATATATACACAGATAAGACATTCAAGGAAATATTGGACTCCTACGAAAAAGCTATCGGAGAAATAACAAATAAGTCCAAATCCAGCTCAACATCTAATTTCTCGCTCAGCGGAGAAGCTCACAGGTACAGCTTTGAGATTAGTGGTTATAAAACTGAACTTGACGGCATAGATTTAGTAGAATACTGGATTTATCTCTATCCCCTCGATTGAAACCTTATTGACTCTTAGCGCAGGGATCGGATTTAGTCCGATCCTTTTATCTTTTAATAATTATTGTTTGTATTCAAATACATTGTATAAGCTGGCAATTAACACTAAATTGATGTGGCAGCTTTACTCTTTGCAGTTAGGGATTATTGATTCATAGCTCTTTAATCCATATTAGTTTTTGATATTGAATATTTTTTGTTTTTCTTATATAATTGTATTATGTATACATATATCATTTTGTGAACAATCATTACATTAATAAAATTCTTTAATCTGTTTACTCGACTCTTAAGCATCATATATAATTATATAAAAGGGAGGGCTTATATGTATAAAATTGTCAGAAAAGAAGTATTGAATTCTCAGGTTAAACTCCTTGAGATAGAAGCACCTTACGTGGCACGTAAAGCTGAACCCGGTCAATTTATTATTCTCCGCGTAGATGAAGACGGTGAGCGTATCCCATTTACCATAGCCGATTATGACAGGGAAAAGGGAACCGTCACAATAATTTTCCAGGAAGTTGGTGCTACAACAATAAGACTTGGGAAAATGACCGAAGGAGATAATTTGGCCGACTTTGTGGGTCCATTGGGGGTAGCTTCTCATTTTGAAGATGTAAAAAAAGCTGCCGTTATAGGCGGAGGTTTAGGAGTGGCAATAGCTTACCCACAGGCTAAAAAACTTCATAGTATGGGTGTCTCAGTGGACTTTATTGCCGGATTCAGGAATAAGGAAATTCTGTTTCTTGAAAAGGAAATGACGGCTGTATCTGACAGGTTATTTATTACCACCGATGATGGTTCCTACGGGACAAAAGGTTTTGTATCAGATGTGCTGAAAAAATTGCTTGATGAAGGTAATGAATATGATGTGGTTATAGCCATTGGCCCTCCTATTATGATGAAAGTCGTTTCTGAAGTTACCAGACCTTACGGCATCAAGACTATAGTAAGCCTTAATCCAATTATGATTGACGGAACAGGAATGTGCGGCGGTTGTCGTGTAACGGTGGGAGGAGAAACTAAGTTTGCCTGTGTTGACGGTCCTGATTTTGACGGTCACCAAGTAGATTTTAATGAACTTATCCGACGCCTTTCAATGTACAAGAGAGACGAAAAAGCAGCAATAGAGAGACATCAATGCAGACTGGAGGGTAAAACAAATGCCTAATATGTCATTAAAAAAAGTATCAATGCCTGAACAGGACCCTGAGGTACGTAACAAGAATTTTGAAGAAGTGGCTCTGGGCTATACCGAGGAAATGGCTATAGAAGAAGCACAGCGCTGTTTAAACTGTAAGCATAAGCCCTGTGTCGCAGGTTGCCCAGTTAATGTGCAAATTCCCGAATTTATTACCCTTATAACAGAGGGCAAATTTGAGGAAGCATATGATAAAATTCTGGAAACCAATAGTCTTCCGGCTGTTTGCGGGCGTGTGTGTCCGCAGGAAACTCAGTGTGAGGAAAGATGTGTGCGGGCAATTAAGGGAGAGTCTGTTGCAATCGGTCGTCTTGAACGGTTTGCTGCTGATTGGGCTATAAATAACGCCAAAAGGGATTATGAAAAAGTCCCCAGCAACGGCAAAAAGGTAGCTGTTATTGGCTCCGGCCCCGCAGGTTTAGCCTGTGCCGGAGATTTGGTCAAGCTGGGCTACGAAATAACAATCTTCGAAGCCTTTCACCTTGCCGGTGGTGTTCTGGTATACGGAATACCTGAGTTCAGGCTTCCTAAAAGCCTGGTTCAGAAAGAAATTGACGTTTTATTAGAGCAAGGTGTTAAGATACAAACAAATATGGTTATCGGTAAAGTCCTGACTATTGATGAGCTGTTTGAAGAGGGCTTTGATGCTGTATTCATTGGTTCAGGCGCAGGGCTTCCAACTTTTATGAATATTCCCGGCGAGAACTTAAACGGGGTTTATTCAGCCAATGAGTTCCTGACCCGTATTAATCTTATGAAAGCCTACAAAGAAGGAGCCGAAACCCCTATTAAGCATGGAAATGCCATAGCGGTTGTTGGAGGCGGAAATGTAGCAATGGATGCTGCAAGATGCGCCAAACGCTTAGGTGCAGAAAAAGTTTATATAATTTACAGACGCTCCGAAGCTGAAATGCCTGCCCGTCTTGAGGAAATCCATCATGCCAAGGAAGAAGGAATAATATTTAAGGTTCTTACAAATCCTACCCGAATTCTCGGTGATGATGAAGGCTGGGTTAAGGGAATTGAGTGTGTGGAAATGGAATTAGGTGAAGCTGACGCCTCCGGCCGTCGCCGTCCAATTGCCAAAGAAGGCAGTGAGCATGTAATCGATGTAGATACAGTAATTATGTCAATCGGAACATCTCCTAATCCTTTAATTCGCAGCACTACCCCCGATCTTTCCACAAACAAATGGGGATGTATCGTTGCTGATGAAGAAACCGGTCAGACAAGCAAAGAAGGTGTATTTGCAGGTGGAGATGCAGTTACCGGTGCTGCCACTGTTATTCTGGCCATGGGGGCTGGCAAAAAAGCAGCAGCGGCCATTGACGAGTATATTAAGAATAAAGAGTAATCCTTAACGGTAAGAATTGAAAATAGTTACTAATTGAAAAGCCTGCTCTTTAAACAGAGCAGGCTTTTATTAAAATTTTATCTGCAACTTTCAAAATTATTTCTTGCACCTTAATATGCTCTTTGTTATAATTAAAGCAGTGCTGTTTGGTTCTCCTGAAAGTTTGGTTATCATTATACCTCAATGATTACATCCGGTGTAATGTCAGCTTTCTGTCGAGTGTTAAACAGAAAATTAAACTTGTTATATCTGTTTTATCTAAATTTTGTGCAAGTTTGCATTCTAGCTGTTGCATATTCTTAGCTTTTAGATAGAGTGGGTTACTCATTGGAGGTTTTTGTTATGAAAATATTAGCCGGCATTTATGAACAAGTATTAAAACGTAATCCGGGCGAGCCAGAGTTTCACCAGGCCGTAAAAGAAGTGCTTGAATCTTTGGAGCCCGTTGCCGAAAAACATTCCGAATATGCCAAAGCCGGCATCTTTGATCGTATAGTGGAACCCGAAAGACAAATAATTTTCCGTGTGCCATGGGTTGATGACAGTGGTACCGTGCAGGTTAACCGCGGCTTCCGTGTTCAGTTTAACAGCGCCATAGGTCCATACAAGGGAGGACTTCGGTTTCATCCTTCTGTTAACCTTGGCATAATAAAGTTTTTAGGTTTTGAGCAAGTATTCAAAAACTCCCTTACCACACTTCCCATGGGCGGGGGTAAGGGCGGCTCGGATTTCGATCCCAAAGGTAAATCCGATATGGAAATCATGCGCTTTTGTCAGAGCTTTATAACTGAGCTTATCCGTCATATAGGACCTGATACTGACGTTCCGGCAGGAGATATCGGAGTAGGTGGCCGAGAAATCGGATATATGTTTGGAATGTATAAAAAACTGCGGAATGAGTTTACAGGAGTATTAACCGGCAAGGGCATCCCCTATGGAGGAAGCCTCGTCCGCGTCCAGGCAACAGGTTACGGTCTCTGTTATTTTGTCGAAGAAGCGTTAAAGGCAAAGGGTCTTTCCTTTGAAGGCAAACAGGTTGTAATTTCCGGCTCAGGCAATGTTGCAATTTACGCCGCTGAAAAGGCTCAACAGCTGGGGGCCAGGGTTGTTGCTCTTAATGATTCCAATGGCTATATTTATGACGAAAACGGCATTAATCTTGATACGATAAAACTTATAAAGGAAGTACAAAGGGGTCGTATATCCGATTACATCAAGCATCATCCCCATGCTAAATACACAGTAGGCAGCAGGGGAATCTGGACTATTCCCTGTGATATTGCTTTACCTTGCGCCACTCAGAATGAACTAAACGGCGAGGATGCAGAAATTCTTATAAAAAACGGCTGTATTGCTGTTGGTGAAGGTGCTAATATGCCTTCCACACCGCAAGCAATTGAATTGTTTAACAAAAACAAAGTTATATTTGCTCCCGGTAAGGCAGCCAATGCAGGAGGAGTTGCAACTTCCGGTCTGGAAATGTCTCAGAACAGCTTAAGACTGTCCTGGACCTTTGAAGAGGTAGATGAAAAACTCAGGGAAATTATGAAAAGCATTTACAGAAATACCAGCCAAGCTGCAGCAGAATACGGAGATCCCGATAATCTTGTGCTTGGGGCAAATATCGCAGGCTTCAAAAAGGTAGCTGCTGCCATGTATGCGCAAGGAGTAGTGTGACCACGTTGATATTGAGCTTGTACCTTAGGGGGGTAAATACACGTTATCAAAAAACTGCCGTTGTTACCAAAACGGCAGTTTTTTGACAGCTCGTATATTAAGAATAATGTGAACAAAGATGTCATTCTGGGCCCCCTCGTGTCATTCTGAATGGAGCGAAGCGAAATGAAGAATCTTATGCGTTGACGTTTAAGATCCTTCGCTGACGCTCAGGATGACATAAAGGAGGCTATCGCTGCGCTTAGGATGCTTGAACAAACGTAATTAAGCGGCGTGGCTGCTGCGATTTAAAGCGGAGCATGGATTGCGTAGCGGGCGCGACTTGAAACCGGATGTTGGAGATGGAGCGCTAAATCGTAGCAGGCTACAGCGCTCCACTGTTTAACGTAAAAAGATCCTTCGCTGACGCTCAGGATGACAATAACGTGATGTGAGAGATAGCCTCGCACCTCTCACCTCCAAATTGATGGATTCATGGAGCGGCGCATTTGACTCACTCTACAGGCACCAACTTGTTACATATAATTCTATATATGCTTTACTGCGGGTTTTGGTTTCTAGCGAAGATACGCTGCCTTAATAATTGCTGTCAGGAAATAACATGCCTTTTCCATATCGGATATGCGGATATATTCGTTAGTTGAGTGGACATTTGCCATGCCAACGCTTGTGTTTATTGCAGGTATACCCGCTCCGTTGATAATATTGGTGTCACTGCCTCCACCTGTGGCATGTAACTTCAGAGGTATCCCCGATTCAGCAGATGCCTCTTTAAGAAGGCTTATAATATCATCCGATTCCTTTATGTCAAATCCGGGATACATTTTTTCCAGCTCGATTTTTACTGTACCACCCAAATCCTCAGAAACTTTTTTAAAATGATTCAGTATTTCGTCAGTATATCTGTTAATCTTTTCTTCAGAAATAGACCTTACTTCCCCTTCTATTTCACAGGTATCACATACAATATTACGAACCTGTCCTCCTTTTATTATGCCGATATTAGAGGTGCTTTCCTCATCTATTCGTCCAAAATGAGGCATGTCTGCCATTGCCCTTGATGCCATCATAATAGCGCTGAGGCCTTTTTCAGGTTCTAATCCTGCATGTGCAGCTTTTCCAATAAAAGTTACTTTGAATCTGTTGTAATGCGGAGCCTTTACTGCCACTGTGCCTATCTCTCCGCCCTCATCAAGTATTATGGCATAATCAGCCGGAATCTTTGTAAGATCAAGGTTCCTGGCTCCGAAAAGACCACTTTCCTCTGCTACCGTAAAAGCTGTATAAATATCCCCAAAGGGTGTTTTATCCTCCATAAGAGATTTAATAGTTTCCAGAATTACTGCAATTCCTGCGGCATCATCCCCGCCTAAAACCGTTGTTCCATCGGTTTTTATTATATCCCCGTCAATTACCGGGTTTTTCGAAATTCCCGGCACTACTGTATCCATATGTGCCATTAACAGCAATGCCGGTTTTTGTTTCTCGCCTTTTACATGGCAAATCACATTCCCTGCATTACCGTCGATTTTAGAGGCAGTATCATCCTCATAGGGTTTAAGCCCCATATCTCTCAGCTTTTTTAAGAGAGCATCGGCCATTTTCCTTTCCTGCCTGGTAAGGCTGTCTATCTTTACTAAACTTATAAATTCGTCTGTTAGTCTTTGTCTGCTTATCATTTTCATTCCTCGTTTCTGATAAATTCACCGGGTTGTTAACCCTTTCTATAGCCCGGTGGAACCGAAGCCTCCACCTCTGTCGGTACCTATATCCTTAACTGAATCCACCAGTTTTAAATTCATTCTGGGGACCTCTGCCAGAACCAGCTGAGCAATCCTTTCTCCTTTTTTGATAATGTAGGTACCCTGTTGATTTCCTTTACTGTCAAGGCCAAGATGCTCCCGGGTATTTTTAACATTACTTACTATGGATGAATTATGCACTATTATACCCAATTCATCTCTATAACCTGCATCAATTGTGCCGGGAGAGTTGGCAATGCGAAGCGGAGTTCTTAAACTTATCCCGCTTCTGGGACGAACTTGAATTTCGTAGCCCTCAGGTATGGCAAATTTTAAACCCGTTGGAATTATTGCCGTCCGTCCCGGCTCTATTACTATTTCTTCTGCCGCACACACATCCATGCCTGCATCATAAGGATTGGCATAATAAGGCAGTTTGACACCCTCTCTGATTACTTCGACATAAACATCAACCATAAAAACCATATCTCCTGCTAATTAATATTTCTAAATTTCTAATCTACTCCCCTGAACCAGTGGCCTTTTGTAAATCCATTGTCCTTTATTTCATTTATAGATTCAATAATCCAGTCATCATGTTTATTCTTACCACTTAATTTGTCATGGAAATACTGGGCAAGAGTTTTGCGGACAGATTTACTCTCATCTATAAAAACAAGCCTGAATATACTTACTTCTGTTTCCTTAACAGCATCAATATCGTCCATGAAAATGGGATATGCGTTGAAAATTTGGGTCCGGCTTAAAACAGTATCCCGTATAAAAGGGAACACTTCATTCTTCCTGTCCTTTAAAAATCCTTTATTACCGCTGCATTCACCACATCTGCCTGAGCAGGGCATTTCAAGTGACGAAGGACAATGTTCCATGGTCATTAGCGGAATTCTTCCATATATTATGGATTCCAGCTTTATATTTGCTGATATTATTTTTCTGACTTCTTTCAGGTTTAATTCAGGAGACAACACAGCTGTATCGGCATCCAGCTTTTCCACAACTTCGACAGATGCATCATTAAATATATTTATTGAAGGCTCTGCACAAAGGGGCATATCGGAAAAAGCATCTTTATATATTCTGCAGGCACCAAGATTCCCGCAGGCAATACCGTCAATATAGGATACCAGATTCTGTAGTTCCTCCTTTACAGCATCCAATTCGGTATCTTTTAGTATGGAAGGGGTCCAGATGTATATTTCGCCATAAAACTCCTCTTTTAGCTTATTAAGCTGTGGCAGATCCATAACCGGCAGATAAACACGACCGACTAATCCATTGAGCTCACTGATTGAATCCGGTGGGGCATAAAAAAAAGCTGATAAAAGTAATTCCCCGGTATTTTTCTTCAGGTTTTTTTCGACTGCCCATTCTCTGCTGAAAGTATCAAATCCCTGAGGAGAAGGTTTTTTATGATTATTTACACGCAAATCCTTTATACCTTCCAGAGCTTTACGTCTCATGGCATTAAGGACTGATACAGGCATTGTACTATCATTGTCGGATGATATAGACAAATTCCTCAAATAATACGGCGTTCCTCCGGTTTTATCCAGCTGTTTTCTGATATGTTCATTGGACAACACCTTATTTACCGCTTTTTCAGCCATCGTGTCCGATATAATACTAACTGAATTGGCCTCCGGATCTGTTACTGTAAGTTTTGCAGGTTGACCTTCTTTTAAAGTAAACTCCATGTCAAGAGGTATGACAGGTGTTTCTTTTTGCTCAAAAGTTTTTCTTGCCTCATCAAAAAGCTGCCTGGATAGAGTCCTGTAAACAGGGCTTTCCTTTTTTACGGCAGTCTTCACATCCCCCAGCCACACCTCGGATCCTGCCTTGGCAAAACGTACCTGCTGATTCTTTTCCAAAATTGACGTCACTATAAAGCTGACTACATTCCCCTGCATATTAAATATCTCAATACCGTCCCCCATGCTTAGGGACTTGTTTAATTTAACCTTCACGTACAAAGGCCTGGTATCCAACACCTTTCCAATAAAAACACCCTGATTTTTTGGATGCTTTGGATATACAAGTTTGCTGAAATTCCTACTCCCTTCCAGGTATCCCCGGGTAAAGCCTCCCCGGTTAAATGCCTGCATGAGAATCTCTTTATCGGCTTTCTCAACGGTATACCGGCTTTCTCCCAAGTTCTCCAGCAAATCCAGATATTTTCTGTATATTGATGTGATTATAGCCACATATTCAGGCGATTTCATGCGCCCTTCAATCTTAAGGGAGCTAATTCCCGCATTTTTTAACCGGGGTAAAAGTTCGATTGTCATTAAATCTCTGGGGCTTATTAAATATGAGGAATTACCGTATACTTTACCATCCTTTGATAATGACCAGGGTAGTCTGCAGGGTTGAGCACACAATCCACGGTTGCCACTTCTTCCTCCAATAAATGAGGACATAAGGCATTGTCCTGAATAGCAAACACAAAGAGCCCCGTGAACAAATACCTCCAGCTGGACAGATGTGTTTTCACCTATTATCCTGATTTCATCCAGTGTTAACTCCCTGGGCAGAACCACCCTGTTAACACCCATTGATTCAACGGTTTTAACCGCTTCACTGTTGGCCAGGGTCATCTGGGTACTGGCATGAATACAAAGCTCCGGCAGATACTCTTTAAGAAGCCTGACCAGACCCAAATCCTGAACAATAACAGCGTCTGCCCCCTCTTTATAAATATATTCTGCAAACCTGAGTACATCCTTAAGTTCATGATTTTTCACTAAGGTATTAAGCGTTGTATAAACCTTTTTGTCCCTTTCATGGGCATAGTCAATTGCCGCCGCCAACTCCTTCTCGGTAAAATTGGCCGCATTGACTCTGGCGTTATGCTTGCCTCCGCCTAAATAAATAGCATCGGCACCATTTGAAACTGCCGCCTTAAGCGATTCAAAGCTGCCCGCAGGAGCGAGCAGCTCTAATTTGTGTTTTCTCATATTATATACCTGTTGTCTTTAATCCTCTTCTTCTGTCACCGGTTCGTCATTTTCCGGTTCATCGCTAACTTCCGATTCAACAATTATATAGTCATCGGGAGCAATATCATCCTCATCTGTTTCTGTTGGTGTTTCAACCTCGACTTCATCTGGTCTTTCCACCCCGGGCTTGTACTTGTATTTATACACAGTCCCACTTTTCTTACTTGACTTCTTCTTTCTCTTTTCATACATTTTCTTTATTGCGTCAATGATTTCCAGAAGTGACTTTGCTTTTAGAATAATATCATTTTGGATAGTCTCGGCACCTTTCTTTACTGTTTCGGAGATTTTTCCAACATCTCCTACAACTTTTCCAAGGCCATCGAGATTATCTTTAACCATACTTGTTATTTTGGCTGCGTTATCGGTTATTTCCGGCAGCTTTTCAACAGATTGGTTGATATTATCTTTATTCTTCTCAATTATTTGATTTACATTCTTGAGTATACGTAGTAGATTTGCCACCGCCAGTATAAGATAACACATAAGTGCAGAACCAAGAACAAAGAGGACCAGCACTATAAGCTCTCCCCATGATATCATTTCATCAAACATAGCAAACCTCCGCTTAATTATTGTTCTTTGTGTTAGAAATAGTATTCAGAGTGTTTCTGACTTCTTTTAGTTCAGTTTCACGTCTTGTCAGTTCTATGCGAAGCTGGGATTCCCTTTCCTTCAGTTTCGCATTTTCAGTCTTAATCCTCTGTGCTTCTTCCTTGAGCTCCTGATGCTTCTTCTTTAGTTCCGATAAGTCATTAGCAGTGTTTTTCAATTCCTCATTTGCACGGAACATTTCATCTGCCATATTTATGGCAGCCAGAACAGATGCCATGGAAGTACTTAGGAGATGATTTCTCCTTGTTATCTCCATTACCTTTCTATCCACAAAAAGAGCAATTTTCTGTATGTATTCTGGAGACTCGGACCCGGTTATTACATATTCATTGCCTGCAATGCGAACAGCTACTTTATTTTTTTCAGCCAAGATACCATCTCCATTCAAAAGGTTTTTTCTTATGTAATGTCGGCAGATCTCTATCATTTTCTATTTCATAATAAATATTATATCATAAGTTCAGTAAAGCAATTTATTGCTTTAAGCCGTTGCCAGACGGCAGCTGCTTATTGATTCAATGCTCTCTGGAACCTTATTGTCATTTTGAGTCCCTGTGTCATTCTGAGCGTCATCGAAGAATCTTATGCGTTAACGTGAAAGATCCTTCGACTCCGCTGTGCTACCCTCAGGATAACATCTTCGGTAACGGGAGAGGTTATCCTATCACGATTGTCGCTTTTATTTTTCATATTTCGCTATTAAAAACTCTCCGAATTTTTTATCTACTTCTAAAATATGATGTTCCAACCATTTACTTAAAAAGT
This sequence comes from Clostridiaceae bacterium, assembly GCA_012839205.1. Lineage (GTDB taxonomy): Bacteria > Bacillota > Clostridia > DSM-8532 > DSM-8532 > DTU059. The sequence goes on along the minus strand of DUNT01000047.1, from coordinate 5,037 downwards.
CTAACACATTGGAGATAGTTTCATTCTGGTTTTCGTCCACTTCATATAAATCTATAGATGCTATTTTGTTTACAAAGCCTTTATGTTCGAGAATTTGTAATTTAGTATTAAAAGAATCATAATCATGTTCTGTAAACATCTTTTCCTCATGACTGAAGTGGTAAACAGCATAGTCCTTTAAACGTGAAAAAACCTCTACTATACTGTCGTAACGATCGATATGATCATCATATAGAGACAGCGTATACATTTCATTAATCATATCAATCAGTTGTTTATGCTGTTCATCAATTGTTTTATCGTAGCAGCTATACTCAGGCCTCCATTTAATAATCATAATAAAATCAACCCCCCCAATATAATTTAATGACTTTTTGTACTATTTGTACTAATTATCCAAAAGTTCTTGCTATATCGACAATTTTCTTATATAATTTTAATAACACTATACCTTTATATACTTTTACCTCCTTTTTAGCACATTTTTTCTTTGGTCTGTTTAATAACAGGCCAATATTTTTTTAACACTGTTCTAATTCTTCTGCCTTTAGTTCCTGAATACTCTTCTCTATTTTTTTCTTAAGCCGCTGAAGTGCATTATCCACTGACTTAACAGGCTTGTTAAGCTGTTTTGCAATGTCATGATAATTTGTTCCTGTCAAATACTTTTTTAATACTTCTCTTTCAAGAGGACTTAACAGCTCTATTACCATGTTTTCAAAAAACGAATACTCTTCCTTATTGATAAAAAGCTCTTCCGGATCAGAAACAGATACTTCCTGTACCAGTTCAATCAGGGATTTATCCGAGTTATCATCAAATACCTTTCTGTTAAGTGAAACATATGTATTCAAAGGTATGTGCTTTTGTCTGGTGGCTGTTTTAACAGCGGTAATAATCTGGCGGGTAATACATATTTCCGCAAATACTCTAAAGGGAATATTCTTATCATCCTTGTAATCGCGAACCGCCTTGAAAAGACCAATCATGCCTTCCTGAACAATATCCTCTCTGTCGGCGCCCACCAAAAAATAGCTTCTGGCCTTGGCTCTTACCAGCGGCTTATACTTTTCGATAAGATGTTCCATCCCGCGTTTGCATCCGGAATGAACGTATGAAAGAACTTCTTCATCACTCATATTCAGGTAGTCTGTTGTAGATTTTCCCAAACGAGGCACTTTTGTTTTCCTCCATAATATTAAAAATCCGGCGGACTCTTTTTGAATACTAAATTTTTAATGTGTATATTAAATGAATTTACATTAAAACCTGCAAATCTGTCCAATTCCTTGATGATCTGTTCTCTGGCTTCTTTAACTGCTTCAATTAAATTGTAACCAAATACCATTATAACATCCATATCAATATAAAGTCCATCAGGGGTGTTACTGGTACGAAATCTGGACACTTTCTCCATCTGGGGCATAATAACAATATTATAGTTGACTAATTGATATATTGCATAGTCGGATATTGTATAATTCCCAAAATAGCTGAATGTAGGCCTGACCACTGATTTTTCGCCAATATTCTGAAACTGCCCCTTCCCTTTTCTTCTAAAAAGCTGCAAAGGGTCTAAAAAATAACCCGAAAACTGCTTTTTTAACTGCATAGTGGGAACCGGAATAACATGCTTGCCCTGGTCAATTCGGGTTTTTTTAGCCTGTTCTATCTCATATGGACTGGCCACATCTTCTATATATATTCTCTTGTCATACTCTCCAAGTTCCAGGGCCGACGCAATTCTGTCCACCATTCCGTCAGATGTGCCTAATACCAGTATACCCTTAGGTTGATACTTCTTAACAGCTTTTTTTACACTGTCCTGGTGCTCTTCGTCATAAAAGAGGGCCATCTTCACAGAGCCAATTTTAGATGGAGCCTTTTTGGCAGATTTCCCTGCAACTATTTTATTCTCATGAATTAAAAGACCATCATCTATTATATAGTCCAGATTATTTTCTCTTGCGACCCACAAAGCACGATGGCTTTTGCCCGATCCGCTTGGCCCGACAAACGCTACAAGTCTCAATAAAATATCCTCCGCAAAATTGGAATTTATATTTGGAATATATATTAAAAATATTTTATATCTATATTATTCCACATCTGCACTGATGAAAACATACTTAACATAGAACAACCTAAATTCTTTTATTCATGATAGTTTCATGTGTTTATATTACCACATTTATACATTCTAAGCTATGAAAAAAGCCCACCCTTGGTGAGCTTTGTCTTCAGTCTGATGGCTGCTCCCTGCGGAACAGCCATTTTTGCAATTTCTTCAATTAATGTACTATAGCCTTTTCAGTCTCCTTATCAAATATATGGATATGAGGAATATCAAATACCACTTTGATTGTTTCTCCGGATTTTGTCTTTGACTTGGGACTTACACGGGCAGTAAAGTTCAGATCATTAATAAGAACATAGAGATAAGTCTCGGAACCTAAGCGCTCAGTAACCTCAACACTGGCATCAAGAGTGCTGCTGCCTTTGGCCAGCCATTCCTCTTCATCGTGAATATCCTCGGGACGAATACCAAAGATAACTTCTTTTCCGATATACCCTTGTTTCTCAAGTACTGTTGCCTTATTTTCCGGCAATTCCAGTGAATATGAGCCAAATTTCAGCATAACCTTATCCCCCTGTTTTTCAACAAGCGCATCGGCCATATTCATTTGAGGACTACCAATAAAACCTGCTACAAAAACATTCACAGGTTCGTCGTAGAGTTTCTGTGGACTGTCTATTTGTTGAATAAATCCGTCCTTCATAACTACAATACGGGTACCCATTGTAAGAGCTTCAGTCTGGTCATGAGTAACATATATAAAGGTTGTGTTCAGCTTTTGATGAAGTTTGGAAATCTCTGTTCTCATTTGAACTCTAAGCTTAGCATCAAGGTTTGAAAGAGGCTCGTCCATCAAAAACACCTTAGGCTCACGTACAATAGCACGTCCCAGTGCTACACGCTGCCTCTGTCCGCCCGAAAGCGCCTTTGGCTTTCTGTCAAGAAGATGCTCTATTGATAAAATCCTTGCTGCTTCGTGAACCCTTCTCTTTATTTCTTCTTTTGGTGTCTTTCTTAGTTTAAGGCCAAAGGCCATATTGTCGAATACTGTCATATGAGGATAGAGAGCATAGTTCTGGAATACCATAGCTATATCTCTGTCCTTAGGTGCTACATCATTACAGAGCTTGTCCCCTATATATAGTTCGCCTTTCGTTATTTCTTCAAGACCTGCAATCATTCTAAGTGTTGTAGTTTTTCCGCAGCCGGAAGGCCCAACGAGAATAATAAATTCTTTATCCTCAATATCGATATTGAAATCACTTACAGCTGTCACTCCACCTGGATATGTTTTGTACACATTCTTTAATGTTACTCCAGCCATTGAAATATACCTCCTAAAAATTGAGCAAATAAGTTATTTGTCTAGCTTAGTAATACTAATCTATCACGGAAACGGCATTTAAAGCTATCTTACTAATCACCAAAAAACGAAAAAGCCTTTTAGCTACTTTGTATTAGTAATTATCCACAAAAGTTTTTGAAAGAATACTAAAATACAAAACGCGTATTGAATTATTATACATTTGAATGTATAATTATTAATCATATCAGTTGATTTTTTGTAAGTACTATATAAATATTTTGAACAGTTTTATAAATAATACCCAAAATAACGGGTTGAAAGTGGTGGAGAAAAAAATGCTGAAACTTGGAATCATCGGAGCAACAGGTTATGTAGGTGCTGAAATTGTCAGGCTGTTAGCTTTGAGGGACGACATAAAAATAACTACCGTAGTATCAAACAGTTTTGTTGGCCAGCCCTTTTCTGCTGTGTATCCTTCTTTAAGAGGGATATATGATAATATTTGTGACAAGCTGGATATAGATGAGATATCAGAAAAGGCCGACTTTTTTATAACCGCCCTTCCCCATGGTGTCTCTACTTCGGTAATACCAAGGCTTCTGGAAAAAGGTAAAAGAGTGATTGACCACAGCGGAGATTTCAGGTTCAGGGACGTCAATGTCTACGAAAAATGGTATAAGGTAACTCATAACGCTCCTCACCTTATTAGTAATGCAGTTTATGGGCTGCCTGAACTATATCGGAATGAGATAAAAACAGCTTTTTTGGTTGCGGATCCCGGCTGCTATCCTACCTGTTCGATTCTGGCCATAGCCCCGGCTTTGGAAAACAGAATTGTATCGCATAAGGATATCGTAATTACAGCTGTTTCCGGTGTGTCGGGAGCAGGACGCAAGTCGGAACTGGCTTATGCATTTTGTGAAACTGACGAAAACTTTAAAGCTTATGGTATTGCAAATCACAGACATACTCCTGAAATAGAACAAGAGTTGTCACTGCTTTGCGGAAAACCGGTTATGGTATCATTTACACCACACCTTGCTCCTTTTAAGAGGGGAATGCTTGCTACTTCTTACATGAATCTGGATAGTGACAATCTGAGTCCTGCTGATATACACTCACTTTATGTGGATTATTATCGAAATGAGCCCTTTGTGAGAATTCTTCCTTTAGGGCAGCTTCCGGAAACAAAACATGTGGCCGGCTCAAACTATGTTGACATAGCTATAACAGTTGATTCTCGACTGAATAAGCTTATTGTGGTTTCTGTTTTGGATAACCTGGGGAAAGGCTCTGCCAGCCAGGCAGTCCAGGCTCTGAATATTATGGCCGGTTTGGATGAAACAAAGGGATTATTGTCTCCCGGCCTGTATTTGTAACTGAATACGGCTGCACTGTTTATAAAAAGCAAAGCTCTCCATTGTTATCCTGAGAGGAGCGTGGCACCCTATCTGTCATCCTGAGCGAAGCGTGGCACCATATCTGTCATCCTGAGCGAAGCGGAGCGGAGTCGAAGGATCTTAAATTACGACGCATAAGATTCTTCGTTTCACTCAGAATGACATAAGGGGCTCAGGATGATATAAGGGGGCTCAGAACGACACATGCCAGTTACAACTGAAAGTCGTATAAATACTATCTATTAAACCATTGA
>DUNT01000046.1 GCA_012839205.1 Clostridiaceae bacterium | reverse complement strand
CGAGTGCTTCGGCTATCTGACTTCGGCATGAGTTATGAACACATATAAATGCTACTTTCGGTTTAGTCCCACCCACAATATTCACCTCTTTTTATTTTGTCTTTGGCTTTGGAAACCAATGCTTTGTATTATTTGCTATTTTCACAAGAATCAGCATAATTGGCACTTCTGTTAGCACTCCCACAGTAGTAGCAAGGGCGGCAGGAGAATTCATTCCAAATAATGCAATTGCAACAGCGACGGATAGTTCAAAAAAGTTTGATGCACCAATCATCCCGGCCGGAGCCGCTATATTATGAGGCAGCTTAAGCCATTTACAAGGTATATATGAGATAAAGAAAATGAGGAACGTCTGAATGGTCAGGGGTACTGCTATAAGAATAATGTGCAGTGGATTACTTAGAATCGTTTCTCCCTGGAAAGCGAACAGAAGTATCAACATCAGCAGTAAACCGGTCGTAGTTGCGCCATCAAATTTAGGCAAAAACTTTTCTTCGAAATATTGCAGTCCCTTTCTTTTAGTAACATATAACCTTGTGAGTATCCCTGCCGCAAGAGGAATTACAACAAATAATACTACAGATAAAATCAATGTGTCCCACGGAACAGATACATCACTAACACCCAACAGGAATTTAACGATTGGTATAAATGCTACAAGAATAATCAAGTCATTAGTCGCTACCTGTACTACTGTATAAGCCGGATCGCCTTTAGTTAATGTGCTCCATACAAAGACCATTGCTGTGCAAGGAGCTGCACCAAGGAGTATTGCTCCTGCAAGGTATTCTTTAGCAAGATCGGGCGTAATAAAGTTCTTAAAAACTACATATAGGAAAAACGATGCTAATGCATACATTGTAAATGGCTTAATAAGCCAGTTTGCAGTCCATGTTACATATAGACCTTTAGGGTTCTTACCGACGTTTTTAATGCTTTGGAAATCTACCTTCATCATCATAGGGTAGATCATTACCCATATTAAGATTGCCGTAGGGATGGAAACATTGGCATATTCAAACTGTCCTAAAAAACCAGGTACCGCAGGCAAAAATTTACCAATCAAGACACCTGTTGCCATGCAAAGAATTACCCATACTGTTAAATACTTTTGAAAAAATCCTATTCCTGATGTTTGTTTTTTATCCATAGACATTCCCTCGTTCTCTAAAGGTTATTATTTAGATTCACTTTTCTGTGCTTCAATTATATAGGAGGCCACAAACTCTTCTGCGTTTTTTCCGGACACCCAACTCTTGATGATATCTTTACTATTGTCTTTGGGGACCATGCGGATATTTATGAAGCCGGATTTTTTAAGCATATTTTCGATGACTTCAACATGCTCAGCTCCGGCGATACAGCCGGTAAGACTATTAAGATCATTTTTTACAGACTCCGGTATTTTTGCTGTGGCGACTACATCAGATATGGAGATTCGCCCACCGGGTTTGAGCACCCGATAAGCTTCATTAAAAACCTTCTGCTTTTCTAAAGCCAGGTTAATAACACAATTTGATATGATGACATCAACTGTGTCATTTGCCACCGGCAAGTGCTCAATTTCCCCTAAGCGGAATTCAACATTTTTATAACCGCTTTCCTCGGCATTTTTCCTGGCCAGCTTAATCATTTCAGGTGTCATATCTACACCGATTACGAAACCGGTTTCACCAACCTGTCGTCTTGCAAGAAAACAGTCAAAGCCTCCGCCACTACCTAAATCAAGGACGACGTCTCCTTTTTGAAGTGACGCTATCGCAATCGGATTACCGCAGCCTAAACCCATATTCGCCTGGTCAGGCATATTTTTTAAATCATCTTCCGAGTACCCCAAGCTTTTAGCAGTCGCATTGATATCAATGGCAGGATCGCCACCGCAACATCCCGGACTGCAGCAGCAACCGCTTGAACCTTTCAGCGCAACTTGAGAATAATTTTTCCTAATCTTTTCTCTGAGCTTTTCTTTGTCTTTCATCAAGATCACCTCCAAAATTATCGTATTATGCTTATTTCATTTCAATGCAATGACCTGTAAATGCACGCCTTTGTATTACTCACCCTCTGGCCTTTTGCAAAAGCTTTACGACCTCATCAGTTTTTAGAACCTTGCCATAAGAAACTACTTTTCCATCTACAACCAGGGCGGGGGTCGTCATCACGCCATAGGCTGCAATCTGAGAAAAATCGGTTACGTGGTCAATCGTTGTATCCATCCCGAGTTTCTCTAATGCGGCTTTTGTGGCTGCTTCCAGTGCATTGCACTTGGCACACCCGGTGCCGAGAACCTTGATGCCTGCACCTTCGGTCTTCGCAGTTTCGGCCTTTGCCATGCTCTCTGAATCGCAATTGCCACCGCAACAGCATGATGTTGTCTTTTCCTCTTTGTTTTTCTTTCCAAACAGTGCCATAATAAATCTCTCCTTTTCAGAATATTAGAATCCAAGATAAAACATGTAAAATCCAATTAGTAATATCAGAGCACCCATTACTATTTTCAATATGGTGCTTGCTTTTCCATATCTTTCGCTGGAAGAAAGCTTTTGTACGAAGCCTATAGATGTTCCGGCGATAATCGCAAGGATACCATGCCCGATTGAATACAACAGCAGTAATAATATGCCCCAGACTATACTTCCCTTACCGGCTACAATGGCAAGCAGTGCAATCAGAACAGGAGTGGAGCACGGAGAAGAAAAAACCCCGCCGAGAATTCCAGCGATGAATGCACCTGCAAAACCCTTCTTGGTATTTTTAGAAATAAGATAGCTGGACGGGATGATTTCAAATATACCCCATGTCTGCAAAGCCATCAATACCATTAGTACTCCAAGTATGATATACCACCACGATGCGGATGTTCCCATGAGCCGCCCTGCGATGGAAGCAATCACGCCAAGTGCAGTAAATGTCACAGCTGCTCCGGCTGCAAAAGTGAGCGACAACCGAAATGCTCGTTTTGTATCCTTTTGCCCCGTGCCTCCTACATATCCGATTACCAGAGGGATACTGGAAAGGGAGCAGGGTGTGAACGAGGTAAGGATGCCCGCCAGTAGAGCCAGGAGCGGGGCCAGCCAACCACTTGTCTGAATGAGCTGTGACAGGTTTTCCAGAGCTTCTGTCATTTACCCACCCCCATATCAGTAAGGATACGCCGCATCTGGTCCTCGGTTAGGCCACCCTGATGTATTGTAAAGACATGCTCGTTTGTGTCCTTCGTAGAATACATCGTGAACTCGATTTTAATATCGTCACTGGGTACATAAGGTGTTCCGTCAGCGTTGATAAAAATCTGCGTAGGAATGACTTGGATCGGGAAGTCGTTTGCAACATCCTCGTTCTTCCACACATCTACAAACTTTATGATTGCTGCGCCTTGCATCTCCACGTTCAGTGTTTTAAGCACAGGAGCCATTTCCTTACATGGAATACAGGAATCAGCACCAAAATCAATGATAATAGGCAACTCATAAGAGGTCAGCACTTCTAAGTCAATATTTGTAGCTTCTAATGTAAAGTCTTTGTTATCGGTAATCGGTGGGGCATCCGAATTTGCATTCTTAAAAATCCAGATACCCGCAATGATCAACACGATGCAGACAGGGACTATAATTTTGACGAGCTTTTTTTTATCCATCAGCAGCAATCCTCGTAGCATTTCCACTAAATAATTAATGGTGCAATAGCGTTGAAAAAGTACCCTACTATTATTATACCTGCAGCACAAATCCCGATGAAGAGCGCCATCAATTTAGGTTTTATGGCTTTACTTAGCATGATTAGTGATGGCAGTGACAAAGTGGTAACACCCATCATGAAAGCTAATACAACACCAAGTTGCGCTCCTTTGGCAAGCAGGGCTTCTGCAATCGGAATAGTTCCGAAAATGTCAGCATAGATAGGAATTCCTACTATTGTTGCCAACGGAACTGCCAGCGGATTACCGGTTCCTAAAATTTTAACGATCCAATCCTGCGGAATCCAGTTGTGGATAACGGCGCCTATTCCAACGCCTATCAATATATAAGGAAATACTTTTTTGAAGGTGTCGATTACCTGCTCTTTAGCAAAAACCAATCGGTCACGTCTTGTCAGGTCAGGATCTTCAATGTCAACATTTCCTCCTCTGAAAATGAACTTTTCGACGTATTTTTCCATATGCAATTTTTCAATGATGGTACCTCCGACAATTGCGATTACCAAACCGAATACCACATAAATGATGGCTACTTTTGTTCCAAAAATACTCATCAAAAGAACCAATGATCCTAAGTCAACCATAGGGGAGGATATAAGAAACGAAAAAGTTACCCCTAACGGCAGGCCTGCACTGGTGAAGCCCATGAACAATGGAATGGATGAACAGGAGCAAAAGGGTGTCACCGTTCCCAGCAAAGCAGCAATTGTATTCGCGCCAATTCCATGAAAGCGTCCCAATATTTTTTTAGTCCTTTCCGGCGGAAAGAAACTCTGAATATAAGAAATAATGAAAATTAAGACGCAAAGCAAAACAACAATCTTGATCGTATCATAGATAAAAAACTGTGCACTGGCGACCCAGCGATTGCTTATATCCAGCCCCAAAGCCGATAATCCGTTGCCTATCACATCATTGAGCCAATTCATGCCGAGTAGTTGATTCTGAATAAACCCCCAAATAGCTCTTAATACTTGCATTGTGATAAAACCTCTCTTTCATAATTGGACAGTCATATCCAAAATATTTGATATATAGTATCTGAAAAAAGCCATTTTATTAGATAAATGGCCTTTACAGACAACAATTACTTTCCTCAGTTATTGCCTCCAGCGTGAGGAGCTCTTTCAAAAGTGCCATGGCTTCTCCGCCACCCTTTTCACATATTGTATAGTATATCCATTTGCCCTCAGGCCTGCTGTCCACGATTCCGGACTCACAGAGAATTTTCATGTGATAGGACAACGAAGACTGCGGCATATCAAGCTGTTCTATCAGCACACAGGCACATTTTTCACCGCTACGAAGCAGCTCAAGGATACGCAGCCGCTTTTCATCACAAAAGGCTTTGAACACCTTTACTTGATCATCATATGTGGTAACTATGTTCTCACCTCAAATCCAAAATACTTGATATGATATAGTATATGCTTCAAATCTAAAAATGTCAATATGAATGTAAAAAAGTTTACATATAATTTGAAAAAAGCTGAAGGCGCATCGCCTGGCTTTCAGCCTTGCATAAAAAATATGCCCAATCCGATATCGACATTACGACTAATATCAGACTGGGCATTTTTGTTTTCTATTTACGATGATATTTCCATACCACTTTTAAACCGAAACACAATCCTACCATCTCTGTTTACCGTTGCCGTATCCAGGAGTGTTATCCAAAGGCGCTCGTTCCATTCAGCAACCACCAAAGGCTGCTGTTTCAGAGTTTTGGTGAAAGCCTTCAGTTCCTTGCTTTTACGCACCCTTTTTGTCTTTTCGGCTTCAAGAGCGGTGTAGCGTTCTAACGCATCATTATAGCGCTTCTCAATCCGCTCGGTTTCAGTGGCATAATCTGCCTGTGATTGGGCAATCGAAGCGTTCTTCTTTATATGAGCCTGCATGAGCCCTGCAACCACCGTCATTTCATCTTGTGCCTGTTGCATTCCGGCATCTATTTCTACTGTAGTGCAAAGGGTCTGGCGAATAAGTTCACAGTCGGCAATAACGTTTTCTCTATTGCCCATAAGCTCGTTGTAGGCGGTTAGGAATCGTTCCTTAATCTCGTCCTTGGTGAGTCTGGGCGTGGTACATTTGATTTCATTCTTGAATTTCCGGTTGCATTGAAAAATAACCGTGCGGTACTCGTCAGTGGAGTGCCAAACCTTACGACCATAGAACCCACCGCAATCGCCACAGATGAGCTTGCTGTGAAAAGCTTTGTTACTGTAAGCTCTTCTAAGTTCCTTGCGCCGTGCCATTTCGTCTTGTACCATATCAAATTCCTCTGGCGAAATAATCGCTTCATGAGACCCTTCCACATAATACTGCGGTACCTCGCCGTTGTTAATACGCAACTCTTTTGTCAAGAAGTCAGCTGTAAAGCGTTTTTGTAGTAACGCATCTCCCTTGTATTTTTCGTTGGTGAGGATGCTTGATATCGTGGATGCCTGCCATTTCTGCTTTCTTGCAGGGCTTAAGACTCCGTGTTCCATAAGGTAGTTTGCAATGCCTTGGGTGGTTTTGCCCTCAAGAAAAAGCTTGTAGATAATTCGAACGGTTTCTGCCTCTTCAGGTATG
>DUNT01000045.1 GCA_012839205.1 Clostridiaceae bacterium | reverse complement strand
CTCCACCATGGAATCCATACCTGTATTAAAGGATAATGAAAGTGTAATTCGTTATTATTCTTCCTACGGCAGCGAAGACTTCTCTTTCCACAAGGCTTCTATCCAGGGTGATGCGTTACCTGAAGGCCAGACCTATGATAGCGTTTATACTCAAAATGTCGGTTATTATAAAATGGTGAATGGTAATTCCTTACTTGATACAAAAGTGCTTATTATAAAGGATTCTATGCAAAATCCCATGACTGACATGTTTTCTTATATGTTTAATACCAGAGAGATTGTTGATATAAGAGGTTTAAAAGGTCTCAGCCTCTATACTGTTATTGAAGAATCCGATGCTGACCTGGTATTGTTAATGTACCATCAGAATAATGTTACCGGTGAAATGTTCGATTTTTAAGAAAATTGCGCACTAGTCTCTGTTTGTACGAACGTAATTAAGCGGTGTGCCTGCTGCGATTTAAAGCGAAGCATGGATTGCGTAGCGGGCGCGACTAGAAACTGGATGTTGGAGATGGAGCGCTAAATCGCAGTAGGCTGCAGCGCTCCACTGTTTAACGTAAAAAGATCCTTCGACTCCGCTACGCTGACGCTCAGGATGACAGTTAGGGTAATGCGCGACATCGACACTTATATTTAATGCTTTCTACTCTAAACGAACATTTCGTTCCGGTTTCTATTGTCACCGGGCAGAACACTGTACTGCCTTTATTTGTTACTATGCTGTGAAAGAATCTTTTCCCTATTATTTTTCTTTCAAGGAAACCCACACTGACAACAGTAAGGTAATTAACAGTGCAAAGGCAGAAAAGTACTCCGTAACAGGAGAATCCAATTCTATAAATATGCCCTGCCTGACGTTTTTATCAATATCAATATTGTAAAATTGTCGTCATGCAGGGCAATCTTTTCTGCTTTTATTGTTACTATCTTACAGAGTAGTACTGCAACGGTCACATAAGGTTGGATGATCGTGGTTGTTGCCTACTGTTTCGGAGTAAATCCAACAGCGTTCACACTTTTCACCGTCGGCTGTAATAACCTCAACCTCCACTTCGGAATTGCTGTTTTCGGCTAATTCCACCTGGGAAGTGATAAATACGGTAGGAAGTATATCAAGGTTCTCTTTAAGAAGCTTGAGAACATCTCCGCCAACCTTGATGACAACCTTCGCCTGAAGTGACTGGCCAATGAGTTTTTTGTTTCTGGCTTCTTCCAGTGCCTTTAGAACACTGTCTCTAACCCCAAGAATCTCGCTCCATTTTTGATCAAGAGCTTCGTTCTCAAACTCGGCTTTAGTTTCAGGCCAATCATTCAACATAACACTCTCGGCATTATCCTTATCTGTATGTGGCAAATACTGCCATATTTCATCTGCAGTAAATGCAAGAACCGGCGCCAGCAGTCTTGTGAGGGTATCCAGAATTATATACATGGCTGTCTGCCCTGCACGTCGAGCCTTATCTTCCGGTTTGGAAGCGTACATCCTATCCTTGGTTACATCCAGATAGAAACTGCTCATATCAACTACGCAGAAATTATGGATAGCATGGAGCATAGTGTGGAATTCGTATTCTGAATAAGCTTTCTCGATCTTGGCAACAAGCTGATTGAGCTTAAGAAGAGCCCACTTATCCAGTTCTTCCATTTCGCTGTATGAAACACTGTCCTTATTTGGATCAAAGTCATATATATTCCCCAGGATAAATCTGGCGGTATTACGGATTTTTCTGTAACTCTCTGTAAGCTGCTTGAGAATATCGTTCGAAATTCGGATATCCACTTTGTAATCGCTGGATGAAACCCATAGCCTTAGAATGTCAGCGCCGTACTGTTTACAGATATCCATCGGGTCAATACCGTTACCCAGAGATTTACTCATCTTTCTGCCCTGGCCATCCACCACATACCCATGGGTAAGAACCTGACGATAGGGAGCTCTGCCCTTTACTGCAGTCGCAGTTAAAAGGGAGGACTGGAACCAGCCTCTGTGCTGATCGCTGCCTTCCAGATACATATCTACCGGCCAGCCTAAGTCCGGATTCACTTCGGCTACAGCTGCATGGCTGGAGCCTGAATCGAACCAAACGTCCATTATATCTGTTTCTTTCTTAAAGTCATCTCCTCCGCATTCGCATTTATAGCCCTCAGGCAGAATCTCTTTTGGTTCATATTTAAACCAGGCATTTGAACCCTCTTTTGCAAAAAGAGTCTTTATTGCATTAATTGTTTCATCATTTATGATTTCCTTGCCGCAGTCCTTACAGTAGAAAATCGGTATGGGCACACCCCAAATACGCTGACGGGAGATGCACCAATCGCCGCGTTCCTCCACCATTTTAGAAATCCGTTCTTCACCCCATGCAGGTATCCATCTTACTTCCTTTATAGCATCTAAAGCCTGCTTTCTGAACTTATCAATGGAGATAAACCATTGCTCGGTGGCTCTGTAGATTATTGGCTCTTTACAGCGCCAGCAATGAGGATAAGGGTGAGTTATACTCTCTTCGGCAAACAGAAGATTTGTTTCTTTAAGTGTCTTTAGAATAGCTTTATTTGCAGCTTTATAGTAAAGACCCTCAAAAGATCCAGCCTCTTTTGTCATGTGTCCTCTGTCATCAACGGGTACAACTATACCTATCTCAGGGTATTTTTTACAGACATCGAAGTCCTCGGCGCCATGGCCGGGAGCTGTATGAACGCAACCAGAACCGGCCTCCAGAGTAACATGATCTCCCACTATAACAAGAGAATCACGATCAAGGAAGGGGTGAGCACAAACTACATACTCCAATTCGCTTCCCGGGATTTCTCCCAGAACCTTGTAATCGCTTATCTCTGCTGCTTTCATAACGTTTTCAGCCAGTTCCTTAGCCACAATATATCGCTCATTATTGGCTTCTACAACCACATATACAAACTCAGGGTTCAATGATATTGCGAGATTACCCGGTAAAGTCCAGGTAGTGGTTGTCCATATTACTACGTACAAGTTATCAAGAGTTTCTACAATTCCTTTTAGCTTACCCTTGTCGTCCTTCACTGGGAACTTAACATAAATCGATGTTCCATGATCATCCTGATACTCTATCTCAGCTTCAGCAAGAGCGGTTTCACAGGACGGGCACCAGTAAACCGGGCGCATTCCTTTATAGATGCATCCCAGTTTTGCCATCTGACCAAATACTTCAATCTGCTTT
>DUNT01000004.1 GCA_012839205.1 Clostridiaceae bacterium | reverse complement strand
TTCCTATCCCATGAAATATTGTGGTAATTATTAAACTTGTAAACCTGTCTTCATCAATATTAAGGCGTTTGGCCAGCTTTATCATTAAGTAGACGGTAATGGAGAAATACTTTGCATAATCTCCACTTATAATTGCAAAGGATTTTTCCATGATAATATACAATTGTCTTAAATCAATATTTTTGTTCCGGATAATACCCTTTATTATTTGTTTTGCTCTTATATCAGGCTCGGTTAATTTTTTGTCCGGTACTCCTGTAAAGTAACCCTGTACATAGTCCACACCCATACGGCATAAGGTTTCAAGCTCTTCTTGAGTCTCTACTCCTTCTCCCAATACACGGGTACCGCGATAGCGGGCATAACTTATTATATCCTCAAGGATATGTTGTTTTCTTAAGTCTGCATTGATTCCCCGGACTAATTCCCTGTCAATTTTTATAATATCAGGTTCAAGTGCCAAAAGTGCCAAATGATTTGAATATCCTGATCCGAAATCATCAAGAGCAAACTTGGCTCCGGCTTTTTTTACAATAGACCTTCTGAGGTTTATTTCATCAGAATCTATACGATTTCTCTCAATAACTTCAAATACCACCTTCATATGGTTGAAATATCTGTCTCTGATATCGTTATAGTCTTTTTCATCGAGGGTTGCATAGGGAGCTGTATTTATAAACAGATAATAATCCTTGTACTTTGGGTCACGAGCCATATAAGCATCAAGAGCATTATATACCATTCTTTTTTCTAAAATCACATAATGGCCTGATGCCTCAGCGTCATCAATCAGCTCTAAAATGTTGTTGTAGGCAGGATTGGTAGGCCGCGATAAAGCCTCAAATCCGTAGAGCTCACCTGTACGTAAGGAAACGATTGGCTGGAATACGACACTTAATTGATTTTTATCAATAATATCTTTAATCAGTGTTCGCCTCAGAGATGCCAAATGAGCCTTTTCAAACCGCTCAAAGTTAAACTCATTAGGGCTCATCGCCACTTCCCGCAAGGCTTCATGTTCTGCAAATGCGGCAAATTCAAGCAGCTCTGGGGGAGTTTTTCCATGTATCTTTGAAGCAGCATAACCCATTACCATCGGGAAAGTAGTCGCAATACCATCTACATCACCTACGTGCTTTCCAATCTTATCGGCTACGTCAGCAGCTTCTTTTTCAAATTCTTTTAAGTCTTTTACACCTTTTACTATAATAAGAAAATCAGAGCCCCACCATCTGATGGGAATCATATCTTTAGTTATGAATTTTTTCATTACCTCTGCGCATACACGAATATAATTGTTTCCTGATACCATTCCAAATCGTTCCTGGAATTCCTGATACTTAGTAAGCCCTATGTAAACAAATACTACATGCTTATCTTCTTTGCACTCTGCAATTGCTTTACCACCAACCTCGGATAAAGCATTCCGGTTATAAAAACCGGTTATATTATCGTGAATAATACGCTCTTTTTCTGCAATCCGTATATTTACTTCTCTTGTGATATCGGTAACAGCACCTGTTATTCTTGTTTTATCCTGTGTCAGTCGTCCCCAAAATTTCAGCCAATGAATTCCGTCATCTTTGCCCTGGACGCTGCATTCAAAATTCATATCGCAGTCTTCTTCAAGGCATCTTTCTACATGCTTGTAGTAATCCTTTAAGCCAATACTAAATTGAAAATTTTTAAATAGATCCTCCGCAGTTATTTCTGTGGCTTCACTTTCACCCGACAAAGCAGTTATCATGCCGGAGATAAAAGTAAAATAACAACCATTAATGTCATATTCAAAAAAGTCAAATATGAGTTCAGCATCCCTGAGGGTCCGCATT
This sequence comes from Clostridiaceae bacterium, assembly GCA_012839205.1. GTDB lineage: Bacteria > Bacillota > Clostridia > DSM-8532 > DSM-8532 > DTU059. The sequence continues at coordinate 5,254 of DUNT01000004.1, read as the reverse complement.
TGTCTGTAAAACTCAGATATATTTTCTGAAAGCCTGTGATTTTTTTCAATTTCGTCTTTCAGTCTTTCGTTCTTTTCCTTGAGCTTTTTGAGTAAATGATTTAAGGCCGTTGATAAAGTCATCATGTCCATTTTTTTTGAGACTTCTTCCGGGGACAATATTTCCATTTGTACATCGCTCATAGATTTATCAAATTCAAAAAAGGCCTGATCATGTCTTCTGAAAATAAAATATTGCAAGACAAAGTTTACACCTACTGACACAGTTAATACACGCAATAGCCAGTAAAAAAGTTCAGGATTGCTGGTTAACAAATTAGTATCATTATCAAAAAGAGGCAGAACAGATATCAGCAGGAGCCCTGCATAAGAAGTGAAATATATAACCCAGCTAATATAACGAAAATTAATAATTCGTTTTGTCTTGCGTAAATAATTCATTCGGTCATTCCTCTTAAACTTGAATACTGCACAAATTTTTGTTTATTATTATATCATGATTGTTGCGGTAGCAACTATTATGGTATAACAAGGTTCCCGGGGGACCCGACAGCAATCTTCGATTGCGTGTTGGGTGGGGTTCTTATTATATCATAAGCTCAGCAAAGCAATTTTGTTTTGAGCCGTCGTCAGACGGCGGTACCGCATGCTGTGCAGGCGGTAGCTGCTTAATGATTCAATGCTCTCGGGCACCTTATTGTTATTTTAAGCCCTCGTGTCATTCTGAGCGTCAGCGAAGAATCTTTTGCGTTGACGTTCAAGATCCTTCGACTCTGCTACGCTCTGCTCAGGATGACAGCACAGGTAACGGGTGAGGTTATTCTATCATGATTGTTGCGGTAGCTGCTGCGCTATACTTTAGATAAGTAAGGAGTGCTGCGCAAACTTAGGGATTACATAAGAGGGCTATGCGTGCCTCGGGATGTCACTAAGAATGTTGTGGAACACTCAGGTTGTCATCTCCGGTAACACGGGTGGGTTTTCTCTGATATCATAGTATTTATCGGCTTAATTAGTATAAAAACATTAGCGTTATTAATTAAATTATTAACAATAGAGAGGATGGTATAAAATGAAATCATACAGAAAAGAACTTACAATTAACACCCCGACAAGACGAGCATACCTGAATATCACTCATGAAGTGGAAAAAAGCCTTCGGGAAAGCGGAATTAAAGAAGGCTTAGTTTTGGTTAATGCTATGCACATTACCGCAAGCGTATTTATCAATGATGATGAATCGGGCCTTCATGCCGATTTTGAAAAATGGCTTGAAAAACTGGCTCCGGAAAAGCCTCACTCACAATATGCCCACAATGGATATGAAGATAATGCCGATGCTCATTTAAAAAGACAAATAATGGGCCGCGAGGTAGTTGTGGCAATTACTGATGGTAAGCTGGACCTTGGACCATGGGAACAAATATTCTATGGAGAATATGACGGCAAACGCAATAAACGCATCCTTATAAAAATTATTGGCGAATAGCCTAAAATGAAAGTATTATTAATCCCGTCAGGTGAGATATTAATTATTAATAATATTAAAGAGACGGGAAAGGCATATTTTTATGGATGTAAGAAAAAATAATCACTTCAGGCATCTGCTGAAACAGCATAAAGAAAACCGGGAAGATATTTTAGACGACATGGAGAACCTTAGGTTGGGGGAAAATGATAACAATGAAAGCAGTGAGCTTTCAAGCTATGATAATCACCCCGCCGAAATAGCAAGTGAATTGTTTGATATCGAACACCAAATGGCTCTAAAAAAGCTGCATGAACATGAAATATCTGAAATAGAAAAGTCCCTTCAAAAACTTGAAAAGGGCACATATGGCATTTGTGAGAGCTGTAATAGGAAGATTGACTCAAAAAGGCTTGAGCTTTTGCCCCAGGCAAAGCTGTGCATTGACTGCGCAAAAGAGACAGATAATTTTATTGCCGATATGAAAGCCGATAAAAAGAAGAGGCGTCCGCCGGAAGAGCAGGTTATCCAATCGTCCGACATTAACGACAGCACCAGAGGCGAACAGTTTCTTGATCTTATGGAATATGGCTCCGCCGATTCGCATCAGGACCGAGGAGGGGAACTAGTTCAGTAACATAGCACACTCTCATCACTGCCCACGTCATGCGTGAAGCGGAGCGTAGCATCCCCTTACTGTCACCCTGAGCGTAGCGTAGTGCCTTATCTGTCATCCTGAATGAAACGTAGTGCTTTATCTGTCATCCTGAACGGAACGTAGTGGAGTGAAGGATCTTTTACGTCAACGCAAAAGATTCTTCGCTGCGCTCAGAATGACAAGGGGGCGCTCAGAATGACAAGGGGAGGCTCAGAATGACATGGGGGGCTCAGAATTCCCACGCGATACCCGCACCACGATATATGAATTTAAGTAGGGAGGAACCGCTGCCGATGTCATCCGTGAAGCGGAGCATGGATTGCGGAGCGGCGCGAATAATTTCCGGATGAAATTCCTGAGCGGCACGCATGACATTGGCTAAAGGTTCCACATAGTGTATTTATAACAATGACATAAGAGGTTCAGAATGAAAAAGAGAGTTTGGGATAACAAAGAGGCGTTCAAACGACATGCCTTTTTTATTTCCGGGAATAGATGGTATAATTAAACAGACTGAATCAATTTAAGGAGAAGAACCATGGTTTATGAGTATACGCTTCGAACAGAAAAATCGAATTTTTATAATATTACCTCTATAGTCCGGGAAGCTGTATCCAAAAGTGGCATCATAAACGGTGTATGTGTTGTTTATTGCCCTCATACAACTGCCGGAATAACCATCAATGAAAATGCAGACCCTGACGTTGTTCATGACCTTTTATTGGGACTCGACAAAGCATTCCCTGACAGGAGAGAATTTCTTCATGTCGAAGGAAATTCATCAGCTCATCTTAAAGCCAGTTGTATGGGAGCCAGCCAAACAATTATAATTAATGAGGGCAAACTTCTTCTGGGAACCTGGCAAGGCATTTATTTCTGTGAATTTGACGGTCCCAGGAGCCGCAGATTTTACGTTAAGGCAATAAACTCTTAATATTTATCCGATAAAATGAAGATAAGACACAAGGCTCCTTATGTTTACATTATCAGGGTATTATCTTATAATTATGACAAGTATAAATGACAAAAATATATAAATAAATCATGGTCAAAATAATATTAAAAGGTATGGTAGTTTTATGGAAGAAATGGAAAGAAAGCAGAAAAATTTTATTGAAGAAATAGTTGAAGAGGACTTAAGAACTGGCCGGGTCAAAGAAGTTCATACTCGTTTTCCGCCTGAGCCCAACGGTTATCTTCATATAGGCCATACCAAAGCTATGTGCATAGATTTTGGAATTGCCGAACAATATGGCGGAAAGTGCAATCTGCGTTTTGATGATACCAATCCGTCAAAAGAGGATGTAGAATATGTTGATGCCATAATCGAAGATATAAAATGGATGGGCTTCGATTTTGAGGACCGCTTATACTACGGTTCTGATTATAGTGAACAGATTTACGACTATGCTGTAGAGCTGATTAAAAAAGGACTGGCATATGTGGATGACCTGGATGTCGACCAAATACGCGAATACCGCGGAACTTTGACTGAGCCGGGGAAAAACAGTCCATGGCGGGACAGATCCATAGAAGAAAACCTCGATTTGTTTCAAAGAATGCGAAACGGCGAATTCGAGAGTGGCGAAAAGGTTTTAAGGGCCAAAATAGACATGGCTGCTCCTAATATAAATATGAGGGATCCTGTTATCTATCGCATTAAAAAAGAACATCATCACCGTACAGGCGACAAATGGTGCATATATCCTATGTATGACTTTGCGCATCCTCTGCAGGATGCAATTGAGGGTATCTCTCACTCCCTTTGTTCAATAGAATATGCGGATCACAGACCATTATATGACTGGTTCCTGGAAAAGCTGGAAATTAAGAATCCACCTAGACAGTATGAGTTTTCAAGGCTAAATATAAACTATACCGTAATGAGTAAGAGGCGACTCAGAGAGCTTGTTGAAAAGGGCTATGTTTCAGGTTGGGACGACCCAAGAATGCCAACTCTTTGCGGATTAAGACGGCGTGGTTTTACTCCTGAGTCAATCAGGAATTTTATCGATCTGGTGGGTGTATCCAGAACCAACAGTGTGGTTGATTGGGGGCTGTTAGAGCACTGTGTGCGGGAACATCTTAATAAAACAGCAGATCGGGTAATGGGGATATTAAATCCTTTAAAGGTTGTCATAGAGAATTATCCGGAGGATAAAACCGAAGAATTCGATGTTGAGAACAACCCTGAAAAACCTGAAAGAGGAACCAGGAAGGTGCCTTTTTCCAGAGAAATCTATATTGACCAGGAAGACTTTATGATAAATCCTCCATCAAAATATTTCAGACTTAAACCTGGCGGAGAAGTGCGTTTAAAGAATGCTTATTTTATAAAATGTACAGGTTATGAAACTGATGAAAATGGTAATCCAACACTGGTAAAGGCTACTTATGACCCTGATTCCAGAGGTGGAGAATCACCCGACGGTCGTAAAGTCAGGGGAACTATACAGTGGGTTTCTGCCAGACATGCAATTGATGCCGAGGTTCGCATGTATGATATGCTGTTTAAGGTTGAAAATCCCGACGATGTGCCAGAAGGCAGAGATTATAAGGATAATATAAATCCTGATTCTCTTATAGTATTACGTAACAGTAAGGTTGAGCCGTCTTTAAAAGATGCAAAACCCGGAGACAGGTTCCAGTTTTTGAGAGTCGGTTATTTCTGTGTAGATAACAAAGATTCTGAGCCCGGTGCACTTGTGTTTAATAAGACTGTGGGGCTAAAGGATACCTGGGCAAAAATCGCAAAAAAATCAAAATAACTTCTCACATCACATTATTCGGAACGTAGTGAAGTGAATGATCTTATAAGTCAACATAAAAGATTCTTCGCTTCGCTCAGAATGACATATGAGGGCTCAGAATTCCCACGCGATACCCGCACCACGATAAATGAATTTTGCAGGGTCGTGGAGGAACCGCTGCCGATGTCATGCGTGAAGCGGAGCATGGATTGCGGAGCGGCACGAATAATTTCCGGATGAAATTCCTGAGCGGTACGCATGACATTGGCTAAAGGTTCCACATGGTGTATTCATAGCAATGACAAGTAGGATAACATTATTTGCTGGCGTTCGGATGGCGTATGTGAGTAGCGGTAGCATATATCTACTAAAAAGGCGA
>DUNT01000044.1 GCA_012839205.1 Clostridiaceae bacterium | reverse complement strand
TGAATCTCCTTTTCAAATGTAGTGTGAGCAACTTCATTTTACTTGAGATTTCAATTTCATGCTCGTTTTATTTTAAAAAATGTTGGAGCACTTAATCTTTCTGTACCCCAACATTTATTATAGAACCTAAAAACCTTATATGGGCATATCTTTCAGTATTACTGAAGGATATGCCCTATTTTGTTGTTGGAAAGGTTTTATGTAACAATTATTTTTTTTATTCAACATGTATTGACATATCTGTTCATACTGTATATACTGCATATATACAGTAGAAAGGAAGTGAGATTGCTGGATATTATTATAAGAAACGCAAGCAATCAGCCAATATATGACCAGATTTATTCACAGATAAAGAATCATATAATATCAGGAAAATTGCAGGAAGGTGAAGCATTGCCATCTATCAGGAATCTAGCAAAGGATTTAAGAATAAGTGTAATAACAACAAAAAGAGCCTATGACGAACTTGAAAGAGATGGTTTCATTTATACTGTCCCTGCGAAAGGCTGCTTTGTTGCCGAAAAGAATATAGAGTTAATACGTGAAGAAAACCTTAAAAAAATTGAGGAACATATGTTAAAGATATCCGAGTTAGCTGTGTTATGCAATATAAGCAATGCTGAATTACTGGATATGTTTCAGATTATTATGAAGGAGAATGAGTAGATTATGAACGCCCTAGTAATTAAAAATCTGTCAAAAAACTATAAAGGATTTAAGCTCGATAATATCAGCTTAACGTTACCGAAGGGATGTATTATGGGCTTAATAGGAGAAAACGGTGCAGGAAAAAGCACTACTATTAAACTGATTTTAGATACCATTAAACGCGATGGCGGCACTATTGAAGTTCTTGGAGAGAATAATCTTATAAATTTTAAAGAGAGAAAAGAGGATATAGGTGTAGTATTGGATCAAGCGTACTTTCCAGAAAGTTTCACTGTAAAACAAGTTAATCTTATAATGAAGAACACCTATAAAAGATGGAACCAGGATCTCTTTTTTTCGCATGTCCAAAAACTATCTCTGCCGCTAAATAAGGCATTTAAGGATTTCTCAAGAGGAATGAAGATGAAACTGGCTATTTCTGTAGCTCTGTCTCATGAAGCAAAGCTATTGATATTAGATGAGGCTACAAGCGGGTTAGACCCCATCGCCCGGGACGAAATATTAAGTATTCTGTATGACTTTACAAGGAATGATAATCATTCTATACTCATATCCTCACATATTGTAAGTGATTTGGAAAAACTATGTGATTATATTGCCTTTCTTCATAAGGGCAGACTTTTATTCTGCGAAGAAAAGGACAAATTGCTTGAAAAGTATGGATTATTAAAATGCAGCGAGGCTGATTTTGAGACATTAGATCCTAAAGCGGTTCATGGGGTAAGAAAAAATAATTATTGTATTGAAGCACTGGTTGAAACCTCAATGATACCTTCATCAATGTCTGTTGACAGAGCAAGTATTGAAGATATCATAGTACTTCTTGCAAAGGAGGATATAGAAAGATGAAAGCATTATTATTAAAAGAATGGCTGGTTATTTGGAAACAAGGAAAGTTTATGATTCTGCTGGCCTTGGTATATAGTATTATTGCTGTTACAGGAAGTGGATCTTTTTTTGCAGGGTTTTCAGTGATTTTTATGTCCATGTTACCGATAACTGTAATGGGCCTGGATGAAAGAAGCAAATGGGATCATTATGCTGTAACCATGCCATATTCAAGAAAAGATATAGTATTAAGCAAATACGCTTTTTCTACATTATGTGCATTTACTGCTATTATTGTTTATGTTATTGCCACCATAATAAAATTGCTTGTTGTAAAGCATCCTTTTGACTTCAGTGGTTTAATAAATCAGGCCATATTAATGTTATCAATAGGTTTATTTTTTTCATCTGTAAATTTACCCATAATGTTTAAATTCGGTGTAGACAAGGGACGGATGTGGTTTATATTAATAACTGTAATAATTGCAGGTGGAATAAGCAGTTTATTCACGTTTATTGGTGCCGAATCAGCACAGACACAGATAGAAAGTCTGATTCAGAGACAGACTCCCTTTATGCTTTTTGTCATTTCAGCCGGATTATTATTACTTTCTGCCTTATTATCAATAAAGATATATGAAAAAAGAGAGCTGTGATTTATCACAGCTTTTTTTATATAATTGAGTATTATCTAAAGACAATGAAGAAAAACTTGTGTCATGTATTGTTAGAATTAGTAATAATATGTTAAAATATACAGTAATAAAACTAAGATAATAAGGAGCATTAAAATGTCCGGGGCTAATCTTCACAAAGGCCATAGAAGCAGGGTGAAAAAAAGATACATGGATGAGGGACTTGATAATTTTTCAGACCATGAAGTCGTTGAATTGCTTTTATTCTACAGCATTCCACGGCAGGACACAAATGCTTTAGCGCATCGCATGATAAAAGAGTTCGGTACACTCCATGACCTTTTTGAAGCCCATCCCAGAGATATTGAAAGGCGATGTAAGGTAAGCATGAGTACAGCTATACTTATTTCAATGGTGGCACCATTGTCCCGGCTATACCTCAAACAGAAATGGGGAAACAGGCCGGTTGTCAATTCATCGGCAATTGCAGGTAACTATGCGCTGTCCTTATTTGCAGGGCGTGTGTATGAATGCTTTTATGTCATATGCCTTAATTCCCAGAATTGTGTAAATCATTCTGCTCTGGTGCATGAGGGAACAATAAATGAAGCCCCGGTATATCCCAGAATTATTGTTGAGACTGCCCTCAGGCATAAGGCAAACAGTATAATTCTTGCTCATAATCATCCGGGCGGTAGCTTAAAGGCTTCGAATGCCGATATTGATGCTACCCGTAAAATTTGTCAGGCCCTGAAAACCATATCGATAAATGTAGTTGATCATATCATAGTGGCAGGAGACCGATATTTGAGCTTTGCAGAACAGGGACTTCTGGACTCGTTGATTCTATAAAAACAAAAAGATAAATTATCATATATTTTCATAACCTGTTTCATGTCTGAACATAGTCTTATGTTCCTGATTATACCCGGACTAAAGTACTATTAGTCAATTTCACAAAATTTTTTTCTCGTAAATTTGTCAAAAAATTTTTTGTTCTTTTTTTATCTTGACGAAAACAAATAATAATTTCGGAAAATGGCTGCATATTTATATTATATGCATTTTGACGGATACCAATAAAACACAAGATGTTGTACTCATGTCATTACAACCCAACAAAATGTTGGTTTTTGTAGAAATATAAATAGGTGCCAAAAGCTTTACATCACATATTTACGTCATTTTGCACAAAAAAATCAAAAATATTGGATTGACACTATATATTGTGTATGATAATATAATTCACGACGAGATGTTGGTTTTGTTTAACAGATGAAGGAGGCAATCAGGTATGATTGAAAAGATACGTAAGAGAAACGGAAGTATTGAGAGATTTATACCTGAAAAAATATCATCTGCTATCTTTAAAGCAGCAGTAGCATGCGGAGGAAATGATTTTGCCCTGGCTCAGCAGCTTTGTGACCAAGTAGTTGAGCTGGCAGAAAAAAAGTACAAAGGAAAAATACCCGAAGTTGAACAAATACAAGATCTTGTGGAATACGTATTAATAGAAAATGGCCATGCTAAAACGGCAAAGGCTTACATCCTATACCGGGAAAAACGCAAGAGTGCAAGAGAAATCAACGCTCTTATAGGTGCCACAATTGATATGTTTGGTAACTATTTGGGCGATAAGGATTGGAAAGTACAAGAAAATGCCAATACTCAAAAGAGTGTAAATGGACTTAATAACTACATCAGAGAAATTTTCACACAGAACTACTGGCTTCATGAGGTTTATCCATCCGAAGTTCGTGAAGCCCACCAGAGCGGTGATTGCCATATTCATGATATGGGTTTTTTTGGACCCTATTGTGCTGGATGGGACCTAAGGCAACTTCTGCTTGAAGGTTTCGGCGGTGTTCCCGGTAAGGTAGAAAGCCAACCGGCAAAGCACTTGAGAAGCTTTTTAGGGCAAGTTGTCAATTCAACATTTACAACTCAGGGAGAGACAGCCGGAGCGCAGGCGTGGTCAAGCTTTGATACTTATTGTGCACCATTTATACGCTACGATAATCTGGATTACAATGAAGTTAAGCAATGCCTGCAGGAATTTGTATTCAATATCAATGTTCCGACACGAGTTGGCTTTCAATGCCCCTTTTCCAATCTGACCTTCGATATTAAGGTGCCATCAACCCTTAAGGATGAACCTGTTATATGCGGAGGAGAATATACCAATGATAAATATGGAGACTTTCAGGCTGAGATGGATTTATTCAACAAAGCTTTCTGTGATGTTATGCTGGAAGGTGATGCAAAGGGAAGGGTATTTACATTTCCAATTCCCACAATAAATATCACAAAGGACTTTGACTGGGATAGCCCTGCAGTAGATGGTTTCATGAAGATTACATGTAAATACGGTATTCCGTACTTTGCCAACTATGTCAATTCAGATCTTTCACCTGAAGATGCTGTTTCAATGTGCTGCAGACTGCGCCTTGATACAAGTAAACTCAGGAAAAGAGGAGGAGGATTATTTGGCAGCAATCCTCTTACCGGCTCAATTGGAGTCTTTACAATCAATCTGCCAAGAATCGGGTATTTAAGTTCTACAAAAGAAGAGTTTAAACAAAGATTATTGAGAATCGCCAGTATTGGAAAGACCTCCCTCGAAATCAAAAGAAAAATTATTGAACAACAGTCGGAAAAGGGGCTTTATCCTTATAGTTCGCATTATCTGAGAAACGTAAAAAAGAGAACCGGTTCATATTGGTATAATCATTTTTCCACAATTGGTATAGTAGGTATGAATGAAGCTATCCTAAACTTTATGGGCAAGGATATTACTACCCCGGAGGGTCAGGCTTTTGCAATTGAGATTATGAGTTACCTGCGGGATATTATGGTTGATTTCCAGAAGGAAACCGGAAACTTCTACAATCTTGAAGCAACTCCCGCTGAAGGTACTTCCTATCGCCTTGCCAGGCTCGACAGACAAAAATATCCTGATATTATAACTGCAGGTGATAAAACACCTTACTATACAAACTCGACGCAGCTGCCTGTAGGGTTTACAGACGATATTTTTGAATGCATGGAACTTCAGGATGAGCTTCAATCACTTTATACCGGCGGCACGGTACAGCATCTGTATCTGGGAGAGAGTATAAATGAGCTGCAGGTTTGTAAAAATCTCATAAAACGGATATTTGAAAGATATAAGATGCCGTATATTTCTATAACACCCACATTTTCAATATGCAATATACATGGGTATATCCAGGGGGAACATTTTGAATGTCCCGTCTGTGGAGAAAAAACTGAAGTCTGGTCCAGAGTTGTAGGATATTTAAGACCTGTGGAAAACTATAACAGAGGAAAAAAAGAAGAGTACTTCCTAAGAAAAAAATTTGTACTTGACGAACAAGCGGGATAAAAAGGTATATTATGAAAATTGCGGGACTACAGAAAAATTCCTTGATAGATTATCCGGGTAATCTTTCGGTGGTGGTATTTACACAGGGGTGCAATATGAACTGTGGATACTGTCATAATCGGTGTCTGATAGGAGTATCACCAAAGAATCATCTGCTGGAGCAAGATTCAGTGATTGATTTTCTCAAGAAACGGCGAGGACTTTTAGACAGTGTTGTTGTTTCAGGAGGCGAGCCGACATTGCAAAAGGACCTCCGGGAGTTTTTAGAAACAGCAAAGAGCATGGGTTATAAGACGAAACTTGATACCAACGGAACTAATCCGGAGTGTTTATACTTACTGATAAAAAATAAATTGCTGGATTATGTTGCAATGGATATAAAAGCGCCTCTGTGCAAATATCAAAAGGTTTGCTGCACGCAGGTTGATACTCAGAAATTATCTGAAAGCATTAATATTCTTAAAATGAATATGGTGGAATATGAATTTCGTACAACCTACACCCCTGAACTATGTGACGAAGACTTGATGGATATTTCCAAAACCATTAAAGGAGCTCAAAGGTATGTGCTGCAACAGTATAAGGAAGTGGATTCCATAGAAGGCAAATATACCGGGTATGTTGAGAGACGAAACATACTGAAGAATATAATTAATGAGCTTATTAATAGTGTGAATGCATTACAGTTCAGAGGAGATTTTGGCTTTATTTAATTAATCACAAAAAATATTAAAATAATTGAGTAGACTAAACATTAATTAACGGCGGGGT
>DUNT01000043.1 GCA_012839205.1 Clostridiaceae bacterium | reverse complement strand
TACATCTAACTTAAATTCTTTTGTGTATGTTCTTCTTTTACTTTTTGGCATAATGATTTCTCCTTTACCTTAGTCATTTAAAGACCTGTCCAAAAACATTATACCATTTCCCTGCGCTCAGGATGACAATAACGTGATGTGAGAGATGGGATGTGAGAAGTGAGATATTTGCTTATATTCTTTATATACATTTTCTTACCTCCAACCTCGCACCTCTCACCTCCAAATTGATGGATTCACGGAGCGGCGCATTTGACTCACTCTACAGGCACCAACTTGTTCGCATATTCTTAAGTATACGATAGCTGCGTTTTTTGTTGCCCATACCTGATTTCCAGCTCATAATCTGAATGAATCCTCCGGTTTTGTCAATAATAGGACTTGATTAAAAAATCGGAGGTTAATTATGGATAAGTATAAACGTGTTATAAGAACCGATATGGCTGATGAATCAAGGGTTGTCGGAGCAGGTACACAGACCAGGGTCCAGCATGGCGGCCTTGGTGAAGGAATAAGAATTGAAAAAGACGGTGATAATGACGTAGCAATTACCAGAGTCCATGTGGATACACCTGAGGGAGAGCAGAAGGTGGGGAAACCCATTGGAAGCTATATAACTATGGACATTCCAATGGTGAATGAAAGAAGCAGGGATTTATATGAGAAAGCCTGCCGGATGCTGGCAAGGGAATTGGAAAGACTTATTCACTTGAATAAAAATGATACGGTTTTAATTGTAGGTTTGGGAAACTGGAATGTAACAGCTGATGCTTTGGGTCCAAAAGTAGCACAGTCGGTGCTGGTGACCAGGCATATATATGAATACCTTCCAAAAGAGATAGATGAGACTGAGCGGCCTGTTTGTGCAATATCACCGGGGGTTCTCGGGATAACGGGAATCGAAACAGGCCATATCATAAAGGGGATAGTGGATAATGTAAAGCCTGCATTAGTGATTGCTATTGACGCATTGGCATCCAGAAGTATGAGCAGAGTTAATACATCAATTCAATTGGCCAATACCGGAATTGCTCCGGGGTCCGGCGTAGGAAATAAAAGAATGGCACTTAATAAAGAATCCCTTGGAGTACCGGTTGTAGCAATTGGTATACCTACAGTAGTAGACGCTGCCACCATGGCCAGCGATGTCCTGGATCTTATTATGGATGAAATGATGAAGCAGGCGGGGCAAGGTACTGAATTTTACAATATGTTGATGAATATTGACCGGGATGAAAAATATCGTATGATAATAGAGTTATTGGAGCCCTATTCCGGGAATCTGGTGGTTACACCAAAGGATACTGATGACACAATTGATTATCTGTCAAAACTAGTGGCAAATGGAATCAACATGGCATTGCATGAGAACATAGGGCCAGAAGATGTTGATAGATTTATTCAGTAACATTCTCCATGAAAAGAAACTCCGTTATCATTACCACTATTTTTTATTAAAAAATTAGTGTATTATTAGTTATACAGAAATTAATGGAGTGTCACATAATGAAAAATTCTTCTTTAAAGTTTTCTAATTACAGACCACGTTACAAAATAAAGAATACCGCACGGCTTATGGCTGTAATTCTTGTTTTCTTACTTACCATAACAGCCGTGCTTGTTATACTTGCTAAGGTAAGAGGCAACAGTGATGATAAAGATGGATTAAAGCCCGAGGAAACAATTGATGTTTCCACCCCTACACCTACACCGGAACCAACTCCTACCCCGTATCCTGTCCCGGAAGGCAAAGTCATGGAACCCTTTTTGGTAATGCTGGATCCCGGTCACGGAGATCTGGATGGCGGAACAGTTTCACCATATATTGATGGTTTGTATGAAAAGGATATTGTTCTGGATATTGCGAAAAAAGTTGAGTCTATTCTTATCGAAAAAGGGATAAACGTCATTCTTACGAGAGAAGATGACATGCGGCCGGTTCAGCATAGCGAAGAAGATCTGGTGGCACGCTGGAGTTTTGCTAACGAACAAAAAGCCTCTCTTTTTGTAAGTATTCACGTAAATGCATATGACCTGAAGTTTAAAGGGGCAGCCAGTGTCAACGGTATGGAGATTTACTATTTTGAAGACAAGCAGGAGGTCTATACCGATTTCACACAGCAACGCTTTGCGGAAATTATGAGGGATTCGATTACGGCAGCAAACGGTATCACCTTCAGATTTATGGAAGGCGAAAGAAGACTTGCAGTCGTAAGAAATACAACAATGCCGGCGGTTTTAATTGAAACAGCCTATATAACAAATAAAGAGGACAATGACAGACTGAATTCACAGGAATTCAGAGAAAAAACTGCTGGTGGAATTGCAGATGGAATTGTGGCTGCAATGGAAGAGATAGGTGTTTTCAAACATGACGGTGAAATGTATGTATTTAAGGAAACCGGAGAGTGACAATTAAATGGATATTGAAAAAAGAATAGTTGAATTAAGGGAACTTATTAACTACCATAATCACAAGTACTATATTGAAGATAATCCTGAGATTCAGGACTATGAATATGATAAACTTTACCAGGAGCTTTTGGATCTGGAGGAGGAAAACCCTCATTTGATTACAGCTGATTCGCCTACCCAGAGAGTGGGAGGACAGGCTGCAGATGCTTTTACAAAAGTTGTTCATGAAGTTAAGATGGAAAGTTTAAATGATGCCTTTTCCGAAGAAGAGCTTTATGCTTTTGACCGCCGCGTCAAAGATGCAATAGGAAACTATTCTGTTGAATATATTGTTGAGAAGAAAATTGATGGGCTTTCTGTATCTCTGGAATATGAAAACGGTTTTTTTAAGAGAGGTTCCACCCGTGGTGATGGCGTAATTGGAGAAGATGTAACAAATAATCTTAAAACTATAAGATCCATACCGTTAAAGCTCTCTATCCCCCAGGGTATGACTTTACCCTACATTGAAGTCCGGGGTGAGGTTTTTATGGCGAAGAAAGATTTCCTTGATTTAAATGAGAGACAGGAAGCAATGGAACAAAAGCTCTTTGCCAACCCCCGAAATGCGGCGGCGGGGTCTTTAAGGCAGCTGGACCCTTCAGTTACTGCATCAAGAAAACTGGACATTTTTGTTTTTAATATACAAAGGGCAGAGGGGATATCATTTAAAACTCATTCTGAAGCTCTGAATTTTTTGAAAAAGCTGGGTTTCAAAATCAGTCCGAATTTCAAAGTATGCAAAACTATTGAAGAAGTAATAAATGAAATACATAGAATCGGAGAAGAAAGAGGGAATCTGCCTTTTGAAACCGATGGCGCTGTGGTAAAAGTAGACAGTTTACCATTAAGAGAACTGTTGGGTTCTACCAGTAAAGCTCCAAGATGGGCATTAGCTTATAAATATCCTCCCGAAGAGAAAAAGACTTTGTTGAAGGACATCATTATCCAGGTAGGACGTACCGGTGCCTTAACACCAAATGCAGTATTAGAGCCGGTCAGACTTGCCGGCACTACTGTATCACGGGCTACCCTTCATAACGAAGATTATATAAAAGAAAGGGATATTCGTATAGGTGATACCGTATTGGTCAGAAAAGCCGGGGAAATTATTCCAGAGGTTTTAGGCGTGGATTTTTCGGCAAGACCCGAAAACACAGTTCCGTTTAAAATGCCTGAATATTGCCCGGTGTGCGGTGCTCCTGCCGTAAGAGAAGAACAGGAGGCTGTTACCCGCTGTACAGGCATCGAATGTCCTGCCAGACTTTTTAGAAGTGTGCTGCATTTTGTTTCCCGTGATGCCATGAATATTGAGGGTTTGGGTCCGGCTCTCATTGAGATGCTTTTAGATAAAGGTTTAATTGCCGGGATTCCTGATTTATATACTTTAAAGGATAAAAGGGAAGAATTGGTTGCTCTTGAACGGATGGGAGAGAAATCGGTGGAAAACCTGCTGCTTTCTATAGAAAAATCCAAAGAAAATGATTTAAGCAAACTGCTTTTTGGCCTCGGTGCCCGCTATATAGGCAAGAGAGCTGCTCAGCTTGCGGCTGGGTATTTCAAGACTATGGATGCCCTGATGGCTGCTGCCAGCGATGAAATTCAAAAAGTAGAGGAATTTGGCGAGAAGATGGCAAAAAGCCTGGAGAGTTTTTTAAACCAGGAGCAGACTATTCATACCATTAATCTGTTAAAAGAATACGGTGTCAATATGGAATCAAAAGTGCAGGGGCAGAAAACGGGAGCATTTACCGGTCTTACCTTTGTACTTACCGGAACATTGCCCACATATTCAAGAGCGAAGGCCACTGAACTCATTGAAAAAAGAGGCGGAAAGGTATCAGGAAGCGTTTCCAAAAAAACATCCTATGTTTTGGCAGGTGAGGGGGCAGGAAGTAAACTTGACAAGGCGGTACAACTTGGGGTTAATATTATAGATGAGGACACTTTCAAAAAAATGTGTGAAGATTAACCATAAAGCTAGAATTAGCAAATTAAGCCAATAGGCCCATACAGCTATCAAGCCAGAGGTTTTTAAGCATAGTGAGGAAATAATGATATCCCGCCCTGCAGTACAGGCCGGTGACTGATAAATAGACACCTTGATATAAAAACAGTGAGGATTTAGGAGTTTATTTGTTTTTTATGAAAGGCAGGATCTGAATGAACAGAGGCATTCGTGCCATAACATTTTTATTATTTTTTATATTTGGACTTCTGATTAATCTTCAATTCAAAGGTATTATTTTGGCTGAGCCTAAAAATGGCGCATCTGCCAAGGAACTTGCTGCACAACTTGAACTTGAAAAAAGTGAAAATGCAAAGCTGATGGAGCAGCTTGCAAATTTAGAGGCTGAACGGGATATGCTCTGGAGAAACATAGGAGATACCCTGAACAATCAGCAAATTAATGAGTTGTTAAAGATGAAGGATTATGAATATTTAAGGGCAGGTTTAACTGCAGTCAGCGGCAAAGGAGTTGTAATTACAATGGAAGATGCTCCAGCAAAGGGCGAGCTGGACATTAATGAATATATTATACATGACAACAATATAAATGATATTTTAGACGAGTTGAAGGCAAACGGTGCTCAGGCAATATCGGTAAACGGTGAACGTGTAATGCTCAACACAAGGCCTGTCTGTGCCGGCCCTACCATTATAGTCAACGAGAGCAGATATCCCCCGCCGTATGTTATAGAGGCAATCGGAGATCCGGATATTTTATATGATGCAATAGAGAATATGCCCCAGGTAGCTTTTATGCGCCTGACCAATATAAGAATAGACGTAGAAAAGCAGGAGGAAATTGTTATCAACCGATTTAGGATGTACAGCACTTTGGAAAACTTGTTAAAAGGATTGGAGGTGGTTAAATAGTGAAGATTTTCAAAACAATTTCACTTACAGCTGTATGCCTTGTTTTGGGTATTATAGTTGCATGGCAGTATAGAAGCGTTAAAATGAACCAGGTGCTGGCCCAATATGAGAAGAAAAACGTAAGCGAGATAATCGAGGAACTCCTGATAGAAAAGAACAATAATGAAAACCTAAAGCAACGGCTTCAAGAACTCCAGAGGGAGGTAGATACCTTTAAGGCCGGCGAAATGGGTGTAAAGGAAAATGTTGAAGCTCTGGAGCAACAAGTTCTGGCAGCCCGGATAAAAGCAGGGCTGGAAACCGTCAAGGGTGCAGGTCTGATAATAACAATAGAAGCCAGCGGTCTGAAAACGGTTGAAGACCGGCATATCGAAGAATTGATTAATGAACTTAAAGCAAGTGACGTTCAGGCTATTTCAGTAAATGATGAGAGAATAGTTGCAATGAGTGAGATACGAAAAGCCGGAGATTATATTATGGTAAACGGGAACCAGCTGGTCCCGCCATATACTATAAAGGCCATCGGCCATGCAGATAATATGGAAAGATCCCTGAAACTTTTAGGAGGAGTGCTTGAAAAGTTTCAATATTTTGAGTTTAAAACCTCCTTAAAAAAAGAAGAGAATGTTGTTATTCCTGCAGTGCGGGAAGAATATCTAAAAATTGACAGGCTTACCCCGGTGGTACAGTAATAATGAACAAACTGTTTTTGCCCTCTCAGTAATTTTAGCCTGTCCGCATGTAATATAATGGTGGTAGGAGATAAGAGTCATTTAATAGTAATGGCTCTTTTTATTTTGGTGATTGACGGTGGAAAAGATATACAAATATTTCAGTTTTTTTGTTTTAGGCATATTGACTATAATAACGGTATGCCTACTGGCTATACCACAGCTTCCTGATATATCGGCCTTAACTTTTTCCGAAGAATTGACAGGAGCTTTATCTGTGGAAGATTCCGACACAAAAAGAGATACTCATGCGTCGGGTATAAATGACCGGTATACAGGGCTAAGAAGCTGGGGAATTACCAGGGGTAAGAATGGTGAGCTGCCCAGGGCTGATCCGGGAGCACCCGAAATACTTGCACGGCATAATTCCATATATCTTGCTGATACGAGTAAGAAAACCATATACCTTACCTTCGATGAGGGTTATGAAAACGGGTATACAAGCAAGATTTTAGATATACTTTTTGAAAACAAAGTTAATGCAATATTCTTTATTACCGGGCCATATCTGGATAAGGAGGATGAACTGGTTCAGCGGATGCTGGATGAAGGGCATGCCATAGGCAATCATACCGTTAATCATAAGAGTCTTCCTTTATTGGATGAAAAGGGAATTGAAGATGAGGTTGTGGGACTGGACCGACGCTTTTATCAGAAATACGGTAAGAATATGATTTTTTTAAGACCGCCAAAAGGAGAGTACAGCGAAAAATCATTGGAAGTCACCTCAAACCTGGGATATATAAATGTTTTCTGGAGCTTTGCCTATGATGACTGGGCGGTGGACCGTCAAAGAGGATGGGAATATGCATTCAAAAAAGTAACTGAGAATCTTCATAATGGAGAGATTATGCTTTTGCATGCGGTGTCAAAGGATAATTGTGAGGCACTGAATTCGATTATTGAATACGCCAGATCGGCTGGGTACGAATTCGGAGACGTTTTTGAGCTGGAAAAGATTGCAAGAGGTGAGGGCTGATGAAAAGAGGTATTTACAGATTAAAAGGTGCCAGGGATAACAATAAGGAACCCGGGGAAAGCCTGGGAGAGAAACTGGCACGTCTGTTTGAGATACCGGGGGAGATATGCGGGAATCGTCCGAAAGTTACTGCAATAGGCAGGGGAGAAGTACTGATTGAAAATTTTAAGGGAATTATGGATTTTCAGAACGATATGTTAAGAATCAATACTTATAACGGAGTAATAAAAGTTACGGGGGAAGGGTTAAACATCAGGGAGATAACCAATGAGGAAATCATTATTGGCGGTAAAATTTCAAACATTGATTATGATGCCTAAAAGAGAGTTGGTTATATTATGTTTTTGGTGCATTTATGGAATTATATAAGGGGATATGTTATTATTATAGTTACCGGCAGAAGCATAGAACGCTTTATAAACATATGTTCAAGGCGTCAGATACTTTTATGGGATATAGTCAGAGACGATGCGGATTCAGCTTCAATGAAAGCGAGTATTCGGGGGTTTCGCCTGATGCGGCCGGCAGCAAAAAAATCCGGATGCAGAGTCCACATAAAGAAAAGATGCGGATTACCCTTTTTTTTGTATCGTTTTAAAAGAAGAAAGGGCTTTAAGCTGGGATTAATTATTTTTTCTGCCTGCTTAATGCTTTCGGTGTCCATCATCTGGGATATCGAAATAATTGGTTGTAAGCCGGAGATTATTCCGCAGGTTATGAATGTTTTAATTTTGGATAATATAGGAAGAGGCAGTTTCAAGCTGAAACTGAATCCCAAAAACATAGCCACCAAAATAGCTCTCAATGTTGATCAGGCAGCATGGGTCGGAGTGGAGATTAAGGGCGTAAAGCTCTTTATTACAATTAAGGACAGTATAGAGCCACCGGTTTTGATTAAAAATAATGAGTCATTTAATATTGTTGCCGAAAGAGACGGTTTGGTCAAAAGCATGGAGGTATATGCGGGCAGGCCGCTGATAAAGGAAGGAGAAACAGTTAAAAAAGGTCAGGTACTTGTATCGGGCAAACTTGAGAGTAAAAATCCGGAATTCGGAACCCGGGATGTCCATGCTCTGGGAAAGATTATTGCGAGAACATGGTATGAAGAATCCTTGCCTGTATCAATGATATACACCCGGAGACTGAAAACCGGTAACATCCATAAAACTGTTTATCTTAGATTTCTGGACAGCAGACTTAAAATTTCCGGTGGGAATTTGCCGTATGAAATGTTTGAAACCGATACAGTTGAAAAACCAATTACAGGCCCTTTTGGTCTAAAGCTGCCTATAGGCTTGACTGTTGAAAATAGTTCTGAGATAGTTGAAAAAAAAGTAGATTTGACATTGGATGAAGCAATTGACGTATCTGTCGAAACAGCAAAAGAAAACTTACGAAAACGAATTCCTGCCGACTGCATGGTTGTTGATGAGATGGTTAAACAGTATGAGGGAGAAAATGGTACAATATACATACAAGTAATATTTGAGTGTGAGGAAGATATTGCGGGCTTAGAGCCTGTACTGGAATAAAACTTATCGGAAGAAGGGCAGAAAACTTTGGATACAGTCGTTGAAAGACAATTAGCTTTACCGGAACCGGATTTTGCTTTAAACCTGTTCGGCACAAATGATAAGAATATAAAAATGATTGAAGACAGACTGGATGTTAAAATTACTGCCAGAAATGATGAATTGCATATAGCCGGCTTTGAGAGCCGGGCAGATATTGCGGTTGATATTCTGAATAAGCTAATGGTTATAGCAAAAAGCGGAGACAACATTACAGAACAAAATGTACGCTATCTTCTGGAATTAACCGAGGAGGAGCGGTTCAGCAATGAGAATATTCTGTTGGATGAAATATGTGTAACCTACAGAGGCAAACCTATTAAGTCAAAAACCTTAGGCCAGAAAAAATATGTGGAAGCTATGCGTAAAACCCCTATTGTTTTCGGCATAGGACCGGCAGGCACAGGCAAGACATTTCTCGCAGTTGCTCTTGCTGTTATGGCGTTCAGAAAAAAACTGGTAAGCCGTATTATTCTGACTCGGCCTGCAGTAGAAGCCGGTGAACGCTTAGGATTCCTTCCCGGTGACCTTCAGAATAAGGTAGATCCATATTTGCGTCCATTATACGACGCTCTTTATCAGATCATGGGTCCCGAAACCTATCATAGTAACCTTGAAAAAGGCATTATTGAAGTTGCACCTTTAGCATATATGCGGGGAAGAACACTCGATGATTCTTTTATAATCCTGGATGAGGCGCAGAATACAACACCGGAGCAGATGAAAATGTTTCTTACACGAATGGGTATAGGCTCCAGGATGGTTATCACTGGTGATATCACTCAGATAGACCTTCCGGGAGGCAGGTCGGGTCTCAATGAGGCCAGAAGAATTCTGAAAAACGTTGATGGGGTATCATTTGTGTATTTAACCGAGCGGGATGTAGTGAGGCACGAGCTTGTCCAGCGTATCATTAAAGCCTATGATAATGATTCAAAAGGGAGGGGCTTGTAATGGCAAAAAAGGTCAGGAAAAAAAAAGAGGTTAAGTTTTTTAAGCTGCTGAAAAGCAATTCATTTCAAAGGATCATTGTATTGACTCTTACCTGGCTGATATTATCGACAATAGTCGCATACGAAGCAGCTCCTGTAAAGTATAAACTGGAGGTAGGAGATATCTCCCAGTATGATATACAAGCGCCCAGAGATATTGAAAATACTATAAGGACAAGGCAAAATGCAGAAGAAAAGGCTTCAAAACTGGCACCGGTGATAATAGATATTGAAAATGCCAACAGTGATATGCTAAATGGTGCGTATGAGTATTTCGAAGGTCTGGAAAAGCTTATATCAGATATTAAAATGGACACTGAATACCAGACTCTTAATGAGAAAATACAGGAATATGACCAGGAAGGGGCATATGATGTTCTTTTCGAACTGGACGAGCCTATATTGAGACTTATGCTGGCAGAGCAGGACGAAGAAAGTCTTCAGAATCTTAAAAATACGGTTATTAAGACAATAATTCCTGAGCTGACCAAAAAGAAACTGATGGAAGACAATCTGGCTATTGAGATATCAAGGGGGCTTGAATTTATAGGTGAGAGCCATCCGGGCATGCCTTTTAAGCCAATTGCAGCAGATGTCCTGCAGAAGGTAATCAAACCTAACAGCCGTATTGATGAAGAAGCCACAAAAGCCCAGCGTGATACGTATATCGAGAACTACATCAAGGAGAATCCTGTTATTATTTATAAGGACGAGAGAATAATAAGCAAGGATGATGTGGTAACAGAAGATAAATATGAAGTTTTAAAGGAGATCAATTACATAGACAGTGAGGGAAAGCCTGATTATCTTCTCTTTATAGCAGTTTTTATAATTATTTTGTTATTATTTATCAGTGCTTTTATGTATCTCAAAAACTTTCAGCCAAAGGTTTATTTTAATCGCAATTCAGTTTTTCTAATATGCGTTTCCATGCTTATTACAAGTTTATTTGCCTGGGTTATACGTGAATTTGTGCCTGATTTGTCTTATTTTATTATTCCGATTTTTATAGCGCCGGTATTGATAGCCATTTTCTTAGGTATAGAGTCGGCCATTACTATAAATATACTTCTTACCTTCAGCTTTTCGCTTATGGTGGGCGGAAACATTGAATTTATGATTATGTCTATATTAGGAGGCTCCTTTGCCGCCTTTTTTACTGCAAATGCCACTCAGAGAAGAAAAATATCCATGACAGGCTTTGCTTTAGGTTGCTTAAATGCATTGGTTATAATCTTGGTAGGTTTAATGGAAAAGAAGAGTCTGGAGACTCTCTTAAATGACGGAGGTCTTGCATTTGTTAACGGCCTTTTATCCATCATTCTGGCAATTGGTCTCTTGCCTTTTCTGGAGACTACCTTTAACGTGGTAACACCGTTAAAGCTCCTGGAATTAGCAGACCCTAATCACCCGCTATTAAAACGCCTTTTAATGGAGGCTCCCGGCACATACCATCATAGCCTTATGGTGGGAAATTTAGCTGAGGTAGCTACACGTGAAATTGGAGGCAATGCTCTTTTGGCAAGAGTAGGCGCATATTTCCATGATGTAGGTAAATTAAAGCGTCCATACTTTTTTAAAGAAAATCAAATGTCGGACAACCCTCATGATAAACTTACCCCAAACCTAAGCACCCTTGTTATTACATCCCATACCAAGGACGGTGAAGAACTAGCAGCTAAGTATCATTTGCCAAAAATAATCAGAAATATTATAACCCAGCATCATGGTAATACATTAGTTGCTTATTTCTATCATAAGGCATTACAAACGGATAAAACAGATGAACTCAAAGAAGAGAATTTCCGCTATGAAGGTCCGGTACCTGACACCCGAGAAGCTGCGGTAGTAATGCTGGCCGATTCGGTTGAAGCAGCTGTACGCTCTATGCCGGAAAAGACTCCCGGAAAAACCGAGGGGCTGGTGAGGAAAATTATTAAGGACAAGCTGGATGATGAACAACTAAACCGCTGCGATTTAACTTTAAAGGATCTGAGTATCATAGCCGACAGTTTCATGCAGGTCCTCAGCGGTGTTTATCATGAACGTCCCGAGTACCCTGAACTGGAAAAGAAAAAGAGCCTGGTAGAGCTTGATGACAGTATTTATAATACTCCTTAGAAAATAAAATGCCCGGAAAGGATAAAGTAAATGAAGCTGACAATATATAACCAACTGAAATCACAGGAGATATCAAGTGAAATCAGAAGACTGATTGAAAAGGCAGTTAAACTCTGTGTTAAAAAAGAGGACTTTCCATACCCTTGTGAGGCATCTGTTACATTAACAGATAATGAGAGTATAAAAGAACTGAACCTGGAATACCGTGGTATTGACAAGGCCACAGATGTACTTTCCTTTCCTTTAATTGAATATCTTAATGGTAAGCCGCAAATACAGCCGGTCGATACAGACCCGGATTCGGGACGGGTATTTTTGGGCGATATAATTATATCGGTGGAAAAAGCCTTTGAACAAGCTCAAAGCTATGGTCATTCAGTTGAGAGGGAATTATCATTTTTGGCTGTTCATGGTGTGCTGCATCTATTGGGATATGATCACGAAACTGAAGCTGATGAGAAACTTATGTTTTCTTTACAGGAAGATATATTGAACGAAATGGGGCTTTTCAGGAAATGAAGAATAAAAGTATTGACCAGAGCTTTAAGAATGCCTTTAACGGATTTTGTCAGGCCATTACTGACGAGCATAATATGAAAACACATGTAGTTGCGGCAATAATGGTTATAGCTCTGGGGATACTGTTTAATCTTGATACCCCCCGCTGGCTGGCAGTGATATTTGCAATAGGCTTGGTTTTTGCCTCTGAGTTATTCAATACTGCTATTGAATTGCTCACCGACATGGTAACAGCCGAATATTCCAAACAAGCTAAAAAAGTAAAAGACATCAGCGCAGCAGCGGTATTGGTAAGCGCAATTATTTCTGTTATAATAGGAATAATTGCTTTCAGCAGCCCGATAATAAACTTATTGAAACAGATATAATTTAAAGGAATTTATATGAATTTTTTATCCTTACAGAATATTTTATTAATGACACCAATTCTTTTTATAGCTTTACCTGTTCACGAGCTGGCTCATGGATGGGTGGCTTTTAAATTAGGAGATCCCACAGCAAAGAATGCCGGGAGATTAACTTTGAACCCTTTTAAACACTTAGATTTTATAGGGGTGCTGATGATGTATGCTGTGGGTTTTGGATGGGCTAAACCAGTCCCGGTTAATTTCAGTAACCTGAAAGATCGCCGTATGGGTACTGTTCTGGTGGCAATGGCTGGCCCTATGTCTAATATTTTGCTGGGCTTTATAAGTATATTCACCGGTGGAATTATTGCCAAGCTGCTGGAGGTTGGCGTAATTACGATAACAACCGAAAGAATGCTGCAAGTATTTATATACATCGCACTGTTTTTCTATATACTTGTATCTGTCAACATAAATCTGGCAATATTTAATATGATACCTGTACCACCATTAGACGGCTCCAGACTTTTATCGGGTTTTATTCCCGAAGAGGCTTTCTATAAGTTTGCCCGTTATGAGCCATTTATAGGTCTTGCATTTTTTGCAATAGTGGTTCTGATACCCAACGACTTTTTGAGTACTTTTATCAGGACATTTGCAGATCCTGTTTTTCGCAGCATGGTCTTCACAACAAGAAACATATTGGGCATAAACCCCAATAATGCGTTCTGGAGAATAATGCAGGGTATTATTCAATAGCCATAGGTTTAGCGGTCATCATTTTTGTAAAACATGATTAATACAATGATATCAAGAAGATTATTATTATGAAGCTTATAACATATGCAATAAAGGATTCTCAAAAGATAAGCCGACTTGTAAAACTTTCGCAAGAAGGCTTAAATAGCGTTATTTATGGTATTTCAGATTCTCAAAGACGGCATTTGGCCAATGCGGTAGCTGAAATATCAGGGTCTAAGGGCTTGTATGTGGCATGGAATGAAATGCAGGCAAGACAGGCCTATCTTGATTTTTCTTACCTTACAGATGATAAAGTCATTTATTTGCCCAACCGTGAAATAATGCTTTATGATGTGGAGGCCAGAAGTTTTGAACAGACACGGGACAGGATTTCTTCGCTGGCCCGAATACTAAAGGGCGATTATAAATTCATAGTAACCTCAGCTGAGGCACTGATGCACTTTGTAATGGAGCCGGAAGATTTTGAAAAGAAACTTATTAGTCTTAAGCCCGGTGATATTGTTGACTGGGATACATTAGAAGAAAAACTCCTGGTTTTGGGCTATAACAGGGAGGAAAAGGTTGAAGGCCGCGGACAGTATGCAAAGCGTGGAGGAATTCTGGATATTTATCCGGTAAACAGCGACATGCCCTGCCGGATTGAATTTTTTGATATAGAAATAGATTCAATGCGCTGGTTTTCTGAAGAAACACAGCGTTCTGTTGACTTTTGTGAAGAGCTTGAAATATATCCTGCAAGGGAAATAGTCTATTCCAGGTCTGAAATAAATGCTATCGCCCATAGAATACACAAAGCCCTTGATGAGACTCTGTCGGCTATCCCGGCTGACCTTCGTCCCACCCTCACCAAAAATATAGAGAGATATATAGAAAAGCTGCATGACAGCCATTATTTTACGGGTGTAGATAAATTCATCCCATATCTTATTGAGAAAAAAGCCAGTGTGTTTGACTATCTGAAAGAAAAACATCTTGTCTTTTTTGAGGAATCCCATAGAACCAGGGAACGCATGGAAAATGAGCAGGAGGCCTTGAGCAATCTCTGTGAGACACTGATGGAAAAAGGAATGATTTTAAAAGACACCTTTTCCATGCTCTTCGATATTGATACCCTTATTGAAAGAGCAGAAAAAAACTGCATTATTACCCTTGAATCACTGGATACAGATAATAATCTTACAGAAGGCAAAACAGAAAAAATTCAGATACATGGTTCCGGAATCAGTCCATATAATGGCAGACTGGATTTAATAGGCGATGATATAAAAACGTGGTTAAAAGACGGATATCGTGTGACGTTTCTGTGCTCATCAAAGGACAGATTAGACAGATTTGTTGAAGAATTAAGAGAAAAAGATGTAAAAGCCAGCAAAGCCCGCTACGATGGAGAGTGGCCGGAAGGAATATCTACAGTGGTTGTTTATGGGCATTTACAAACCGGCTTTGTATATAAAGATGAAAAACTGGTTATTCTTGCAGAAAGTGATTTATCGGCAGTTAAACCCGGACCAGCCAGAAAGAGAATGGGGGTAAAAGGGAAGCGTATTTCTTCCTTTACTGACTTAAAGGTTGGTGATTATGTAGTTCATCAGGCTCATGGTATCGGAATATATAACGGTATTGAGCAGTTGATAGTTGAAGGAATCAGAAAGGATTACCTTAAAATAAGTTATAGGGATGGCGGCACCCTTTTTATTCCCACCACCAGTATGGATCTTATACAAAAGTATATAGGAGCTGAAGGGAAAGAACCCAGACTTAACAAGCTTGGCGGTACTGAGTGGACAAAGGTTAAGGCGCGGGTAAAAGAATCATTAAGGGTTTTGGCCGGCGATTTGATCAGGATACAGGCAGAGCGTCGGAATACGAAAGGGTATGCCTTTTCACCCGATACGGTATGGCAAAAGCAATTTGAAGAAACATTCGGGTATGAGGAAACTCCCGACCAGTTGAAATGCGTTGCAGAGATAAAAGCTGATATGGAATCAGATACTATTATGGATCGGCTCTTATGTGGTGATGTGGGATACGGAAAAACTGAGGTGGCAATCAGAGCGGCTTTCAAGGCGGTCATGGACAGTAAGCAAGTAGCATTCTTAGTTCCCACGACAGTTTTGGCGGCACAGCATTTTGAAACATTCAAAAAAAGGTTTTCAGGGTTTCCCATAAGAGTCGAGATGCTGAGCAGATTCAGAACCGGTGCTGAACAAAAAGCCATTATAAAGGATTTGAAAAGCGGAAGAATAGATATTATTGTCGGTACTCATATGATACTTGGTGAATCAGTAAAATTCAAGGATTTAGGGCTTCTGGTAATAGATGAGGAACAGCGGTTTGGGGTTGAGCATAAGGAAACCATAAAACTGCGATACCCTAAGGTGGATATACTTACCCTTTCAGCAACACCAATACCAAGGACGCTTAACATGTCCCTTACAGGCATAAGGGATATAAGTACTCTGGAGGATCCTCCAGAACACAGATATCCAGTTCAGACCTATGTTGTTGAACAAAGAGATGATATTATTCAAAATGCGATAAACCGTGAACTGGCACGGAGGGGGCAAGTATTCTATCTATTTAACAGAGTCAGGGGTATTCATTCAAAGGTAGCGCAATTACAGGCGCTGGTACCTGAAGCCAGGATTGGGTATGCCCATGGACAAATGGGGGAAAGAGAACTGGAGAAAGTCATCCAGTCATTTTTAGACAAAGATTTTGACGTATTGGTATGTACTACAATAATCGAGTCAGGAATTGATATGCCGAATGTAAACACCATTATTGTAGAGGATTCAGACAGGTTAGGGCTTGCACAGCTTTATCAGCTGCGGGGAAGAGTTGGAAGGTCAAACCGCTTGGCATATGCATATTTAACATATAAAAAGGACAAGGTTTTAAATGAGGTTGCTGAAAAGCGGTTAAGAGCAATAAGGGAATTTACTGAGTTTGGATCAGGTTTCAAAATAGCCATGAGAGATCTGCAGATAAGAGGTGCAGGAAATATTTTGGGGGCAGAGCAACACGGCCACATGGAATCTGTGGGGTATGATATGTACTTGAAACTGCTGGATGAAACCGTTACCGAGCTTAAAGGTGAGACAATCACCGGCAGAGCAGCAGATACAACGGTAGAGCTTATGACTAATGCATATATTGATGCTTCCTACATCAAAGATGAAGAGCAAAGGATTGACATGTACAGAACTATTGCCACCATTGAGACACAGGAAGATATTCTTGATATAAAAGACGAACTGATTGACAGGTATGGCGATATACCCATGGAAACCAATCAGCTTATCGAAATAGCATATATTAAAAACCTGGCTGCACAACTTGGTTTCTCCTCTATAAAGCAGAAGGAGGAGGCGGTACTGCTGAATTTTGCCCAACAAAGCCAGTTGCCGTTAGATAAGATTGGGGAACTGGTGAACCAGTGGAAGGGCAAATTATTATTCAGTGCAGGGAAAAAACCTTATTTGTCTCTCCGCGCCAAAAAAATGAAACCTGATGAAGTCATTGAAAATATTAAAATTCTATTACAAGTGCTACAAAAATTGAAGTTGGAGCCGTAAAGACTTATAATAAATGTATATTGCCCATACAGTCAGCATATTAATGTCGGACATTATGTCTGACATGTATTTATGTACAGAAAAAGGATGGAACATATGGATAAGAAAGTTGGTATAAAAAAGGCTAAAACGCCCCAAAAGAAAAAACTAATAAAAACCGAGCGGGAGAAAAGGATAACAAGGATAATTGTTACGATTGTCATTGTGCTTCTTGCCATAGGGGTTTATTATTTCATCGATTCGGGAAGTTATGTAGCCACAGTCAACGGACAGAGAATATCAAAACCTGTATATCAGTTTTTCTTGCAGCAGCAGCTGTCGGCTACTGAATACGAGGAAGGTCTGACTACTCAGGAAGAAAAGGATAAATTCTGGACAACCATTGCCGATGGTCAGGATCCGTATGAAACAGCCAAACGTGAGGCACTGAATTATTCAAAAGAGTTTATGATTCAATATATTAAGGCTCAGGAAATGGGGCTGAAGGTTGACGCCGCTACAAAACAGCAGGTTGCATCATTAATAGATTCGATCCGTAGCCAATTAACTGATAAACAGTTCAAGGAGACATACAAAGTAACTGTCTCAGAACTCCAGAGTATATACGAAATATTTAATGTTATAGATAAATTTAAGAGTAGATATATCGAAGAGAATTTTGAAGTGGAAGATTATACAGAAGAGCAGGTAAAGGCTGAATATAACGAGGATCCAAAGCTGTATGACAGTGCGGATATAAGTTATATAATACTGTATAAAACAAATGAAAACGGCGAAAGCCTATCCGATGCGGAAATAGCCGAAAAGAAAGAAAAGGCTTCTGAGGCTTTGAGTAAAATTAAGCAGGGAGAGCCGATAGATAAAATAATAGCAGAGTATACCGAGGAAAAATCTGCATCTTCAGAAACCGGTAATGGGCAGGAATCTTTAGGCAAGGCCAGTATCAGATACAGTCAAAATTCCATGTTTCAGTACTATCTGGAATGGAATGTTTTAGAGTGGGTTTTTGACAATAAACCTGGAGATGTCGATATTGTGGAGGGTGACTACTCCATTTATGTGGTAAAGATTGAAGACAAAACCGCATTTGAAGATGTGAAAGATGAGGTCAGAGGTGTAATGGAATATAACGCCAGCCAGGAATTCTATAATAATGCCCTGGAAAGCTGGGGATTGGAGTTTAAATACAACATTATAAAAAACGAACGGGTTTATGACGCTATTTCCTATAACTAAACATCAATAAAATCATCAATAATAAAAGCAAGGAGCCAAAGTTGAAGGTAAGACTTTCAATTTGGCTCCTTTTTGGTATATCGGAAAGCTTTATGGCATACATTTAAGCATGTCCTTTTCCGGATGGAGGTTTTTTATGGGGCAGCAAAACAACAGAATAGAAGGCCTTGATATGTTGCTTTCAACATATTTTCCCGACAGAATCAGGAAAGCTGTTAAGGGAATTAGAAGTGATTACACAAAATATCTGGAAGAAATAAGAATTCGGAGCGGACTTCCTCTTATGGGAGTGTTTTCTGGATGCGATTACTTTATCAGCCAGGAAGGTGTTTTGTTGCATAGTCATGAATCAGCGCTGAATATCACGGCTAAAGAAGTTAATTCTTTATTTCTTCTTTTATGTGAGCAGTCAATATATGCTTACCAGGACGAAATCATAAGGGGATTTATTACCTTAAAGGGAGGTCATAGAGCCGGTATCTGTGGCACGGTAGTATATGAGGGGAACAGAATAAAAGCCATTAAAGACATTTCTTCGATCAATATAAGGTTTTCAAGGCAGGTGGAAGGTTGTGCTCAAGACATATTTCAACAGCTGATAAGAAATAGACAGGATATTTACAACACATTGATTCTGTCGCCTCCCGGTTGTGGTAAAACCACTATTCTAAGAGACTTATGCCGCCTGATAAGCCAGGGACTTGATAATAACAGATTTAAGGGACTAAGAACCGCAGTTATAGATGAACGCTCTGAGCTGGCTGCCAGCTTCAGGGGAGTGCCTCAAAATGATTTGGGACCAAGAACCGATGTACTGGACGGCTGCCGGAAAAGCCAGGGAATTGAAATTATGCTCAGAGGCATGGCTCCCCAGGTCATTATTGTGGACGAACTGGGCGCAAAGGAGGATGCAGATGCAATACAGATGGCATGGAATGCCGGAGTAAGAATAATTGCCACCGCCCATGCATTCGGCCTTGAAGATTTCAAAAGAAGGTTGGGAGTCGGACAACTGGCTGCAAAAGATGGATTTGAGAGGATAGTCCTTCTCGGGATGGAAAACGGAAAACGATGGACAAGGGTGATAAGCGTAAATGGTGATGAACATAGCGGTATGGCTAAAGATTATTGGATGTCTGATGGTTTTTTCAGGATGCGCAGCTACGGGAATGAAAATGTCATCCAGGCTTGCCGAGAGACAGCGTGCGCTGGCAAAACTCATAGAAATCCTACTTAATCTTAGAAACCAAATCTGCGGTTTGGGTATACCGCTTTTTTTAGCTTTTGAAAATGTCGGGAAAGAGCCTATTAGCGGGGTATGGTCGGATATTTTTAC
Source organism: Clostridiaceae bacterium (assembly GCA_012839205.1). Taxonomy (GTDB): domain Bacteria; phylum Bacillota; class Clostridia; order DSM-8532; family DSM-8532; genus DTU059. Next base: position 19,234 of record DUNT01000043.1, on the reverse strand, counting down.
TGAATGCGGGGTTATAATGCAACAGCAGCATATTGATGCAGGGGAGGCCTGGAAAATGGTAACCAGAAAAAACAGAGACAGCATTCCTTTGGAAGAGTCGGATTGGCAGGTGCTTTCTGATTTCGGAGAAATGTTGGGCAAGTCTGACAGAGAGAATCAGGAATCAGTATTGGATTTGGAAAAAGAGAACCTGGAAATGCTGGAGAGAAGAGCCGCAGAAGCCATAAAAACAAAAGGAAGGTTATACAGAAACCTGGGGATCCTTAGCGGAGCGGCAGTGGTAATTTTGTTTCTGTAGTTTAATATTCGATTAAAAAAACTTTGCTAAGCGGTGAGACTAAACATTACAGGTGACTGCCATCATATAGGCATGATTTATATGAAACAGGTAGCTTTTGCACAGTCTGATTAAGTGTGGGTGTATTGTGGATAAAGCCATTATTAGTCTTGTTTTAAGGGGATACTTGCATGAATGTGGATTTGATTTTTAAGATTGCGGCCATTGGCATTCTGGTATCTATTTTGAATGTAGTGCTTACTAAGTCTGGTCGTGAGGAGATGGCCATGATGACCACATTAGCCGCTGTAGTGGTGGTTTTATTGATGGTGGCAAAAGAAATTGTCAAACTGTTTGATACGGTTAAAGCCTTATTTGGTTTTTGAAAGGAATATTAAGCCTATGGAAGCAGAGCTTGTTCGAATAGCGATATTAGGGATTATTGCAGCCATTTTTGTAGTAATCATATCGGATAAAAATCCCGAGCTGGGAATTATGCTGGGGCTTATATTCGGGGTAATAGCTCTGATGATAGCCTTTGGAAAAGCCGGTACAATCATAAAAGCCCTGGAAGATACAATCAGCAGCTCCGGGATTGACGCAAAACTATTGGTTCCGGTTTTGAAAATTACGGGAATGGCTTACATAACACAGTTTTCGGTGGACGTATGTAAGGATGTGGGTCAGAAAGCCATAGCCAGCAAAATTGAAACAGTCGGAAAGATTATGATGCTTGTGGTGGCAGTACCTGTTGTAACATCGCTGATACATATTATTTCCAGCATTATATAGACAAATTCCTGCCGGCTTGCCGCTCCATACTCTGCTTAAAACGCCGTCAGACAGGCTGGTGATTACTCCCGATAGCAGCTTCCTGCAGTCATAAGAAGAAGGAGAGAGATACGTTGTGATATACAGAACGAAAATTCAGCTTTCAATTATTGTATTCCTTACAGTACTCCTTGCTTCAACTCCTGTGGCGGCCTATACAGATACAGGCGCAGAAGGGACGTTATACGAGGATATTATTGAGGAAAAACTAAAGATCAGCGAGATAAAGACTGTTAAAGATACAATCGACAAGGCACTGAGTAAATCACAAATATCAAAAGCCTATAATCTAAACTCAGAAGAAATAATAAGAAATGCCCTTAAAGGAAAGCCCCTTGATAGCTTAGAAGGTCTTCCCAAAATACTTAATGCTGTCCTGGGCAAAGAAATAAGGGTAAACCTTGTGCTTATTATTCAGTTATTGGCCATAATGCTATTGGGAGCGGTTATTCGAGCATTGCAGCCTTTGGAAAACGGAATACCCAATGAAGTGGCAAAACTGGGGGTTAACGGCATATTAATAATTGTTGCGGCTGTGAGTTTTGGCAGTGTTGTGGATATTGCAAAAACCACCATTGAAACCATGCAGTATGTTGCATCTCTTGTAATGCCTGCCCTTATTGCCCTTATGGCTGCTTCAGGGAGAATTGTTACTGTTACAGCCATGCAACCATTGATGCTTGTGGGAGTAAATATTGCATGCCAAATTTTTAAAACTGTTCTTCTGCCATTAACAGTGATGGCGGGGATCCTCTTTTTGGTAGACAGCGTATCTGAGCGTTTCAAACTAAATACTTTGGCCAAGCTTTTAAGAAGCTGTGCAGTATGGATTACCGGAGCAATAACATTAATGTTCTCAATATTTATGTCCATACAAAAGATTGCCGGCTCTTCAATAGATGCAGTAACCGTAAAAACAACCAGATTTGCTATCGGAACCTTCATTCCTGTGGCCGGAAAGTACATGACAGATGCTGCAGAGGCTATACTCCTCTGTACAGCTGCAGTAAGCAATATTGCAGGCATTCTTACTGTTATCGGTTTGGGACTGGTTTTCGTAATACCATTTATTAAAGTCTTTGTTATAATGATAGCCTTTCGTTTAGCCGCAGCTATTGGAGCACCGATATGTGATGAAAGCATCTGCGATGCATTAACAGATTCAGCCGGATGTATCTCAATAATGCTTGGAATAATGGGGGCTTCGTTGTTTGTAATTATTCTGCTGACAGGAACCCTGATGAATTCCTCAGGAGCAATGGGGTAGGGAAATCAGATGGATGTTTTAAGATCCTGGGTTGTTACTTTAGTATCGGTAACAATTGTATGTTCAATAATTGAGAGATTTGCGCCCCAGGGCAATCTGAATAAGTATGTAAAGCTTATTTGCGGATTGGTTGTAACAGTGGTAATAATTACTCCTGTTTTAAATCTGCTGAAAGGGGATTATGAAATTGACAGTATTGCATGGAACCAATATGTGAAAATGTCGGAAAAAGAGTTTAAGACCAGGGTGGCCAGGCTTCAGGAAGAAGATTTGAGTCAGATTCTGGAGGTGTACAGGGTATCTCTTATAAACGATGTTAAAACACGTTTTATAGGGCATAGTGAGTTTATTGTTTCCAATGTTGACGCAGTATTGTATGAAGACCCAAAAGATAAAAGATTTGGATTATTAAGAAACCTTTATTTAAATCTTGAACCGGCTGATGATAACAGAATGAAAACCATAAGCGTCAAAACCCTTGCTTATATAAAAAATCAGCTTATGGCAGCCTTTGCAATTGAAGAAAATCAGATAATAATTGACATTAGTGCGTTTAGTGGAGGGTAGGATTATGTTTAAAGGTATAACGGGTTTTTTTGTAAAGAAAAAAGGAAGTACCGAAAAAAGAAAACTTTCTGCCATAGAGAATCTGATAATAATAGTGATACTTGGAGTAATAATTATTCTGGCAGGCAGTTATTTAGCTAAATCGAATGATACTGAGGATACAATGAAAGAGGCCAGCAGCCTGTCAAGCCCTGACAAAAAAACAGTGCAATCCGGTTACTCTTTAGAGGGGCAGGAGATTGTCGCTGATATAGAAAGAAGATTATCAGAGCTTTTATCGAAAGTAGAGGGAGCCGGGCAGGTCAGTGTAATGGTTTATGCCGATACCGGAAGTGAACAGGTACCGGCCTATAATGATATACAGGATACCAGAAATGATGAGAGAGCCGATGGAAAATCATTGGAAATCAGTGAGACCAGACAGCTTGCTTTAGCGGGAACAGATGAGCCGGTTATACTGAAAGTAATTATTCCCCAGATAAAAGGAGTTATTGTTGTATCAGAAGGAGCAGATGACATTCTTATTAAATCCCAGCTGAATAATGCAGTTTGCACTCTTTTAGGTATTCCTGAGCACAGAGTTCAGATATTGAAGCATAAATAGGATGACTATGTAAATATAATTTTATATAAGAGATTGTTTTATACCGATATTGTTTTAACGACATCACCCGTTTACCGAAATCAAAGTGCAATAACATCCTGAGGGTGACATAGCGGAGTCGAAGGAACTTTAACGGTACCCGAGCCGTTGAAACTCGAAGCAATGGATATAACCCGGGACAGCAATCTCTAAACCTCACCTAAGAGGTGGAAGAAAACATTATTCTCGTTATAGGAAGTGAGTATCTTTCTATAAAAGTGGTTGGAGGGAAAGGTATGAAAAGAAAACAAATTGTTGTACTTGGACTGGTACTGGTAATAATTTCAGTGGGAATATTGCAGTACAACTATAATTCATCAGGAGAGTCAGCTAATTTAGACCTGGCCCTCGATCAAGATAAAGATCTTGAAGAAATTCCGGGAGCAGCCGTATATGTAGAAAACTCCGAGGCTGATGTGGTTGATGAAGCTGTAGCCCAGACACAGCAAACAGGGGGTTTTTTCGCAGAGGCACGCATGGAAAGAGATAAAGCCAGAAGCAAACAAAAAGACGAATTGATGGTTTTGGCCCAGGCGGCCGATGGAACCATCGCAACCTCCGGAGGCATGAATTCTCTGGAGGCACAGGAACAACTGCTTGCCATAATCAGGAGAGCAGAGGCAGAAAGCACAGTAGAGACTCTGGTAAAGCAGAAGGGTTTTGAAGATGCATTGGCTTACATGAGTGATACCGATAATGTGGATGTCTTAGTAAAAGCATCCAGCCTTACTGCTCAGGATGTAGCCCAGATATGTGATATAGTTGTACGCCATGCCGATGTAACCATGGATAAAATAACTGTAAAAAACGTTGACTAATAATAAAAAACCATACTAAACGCCAAATCTGTCTATAAAAAGCAAAAAACGTACCTTTGGTACGTTTTGTTTTTATGTTTTAATTATAGAATATTATTCCGCATTATTCTGCTGACATTGCATTAAAAGCCTTTTGAAGCTGTGATTTCTTTCTGGAGGCGGTATTTTTATTAATAATATTCTTTGAAACAGCCTGATCCACCTTTTTTATGGCAATCTTAAGCAAATCTTCGGTTTCAGGAGACTTTGCATCAATAGCCTCGCGATATTTACGAAGAGTTGTCCTAAGCTCAGATTTCTTCATACGATTATGCAGATTCTTAGCCTCACTGGTTTTTACTCTCTTAATGGCTGATTTAATATTAGGCATTACGTTCACCTCCTACTGCTTTGTGCAACACACAATATAATATCACGAAGTTTTTCCCTTTGCAAGAATTTTTAGTACGAGAATTAAAATTTATTAATTACAATATTAAATGATGTATGATAAAGCCTTTTAATGCCAGGCGGGACTTGACTATATAATGAAATATAATATAACATAAGGAGATAGAAATTTAAGTTCATCAGGAGTGGAAGCATGGATAAAAAAGGTACAATATTAAGCGGAATGCGCCCCACCGGGGCTCTGCATCTGGGAAATTATTTCGGAGCTTTAGAAAATTGGGTAAGGCTTCAGAATGAATATGACTGTTATTTCTTTGTTGCTGACTATCATGCCTTGACTACAGGCTATGATAATACCGATGATTATAAAGATAATATTACCAATTTGTTGGTGGATTGGCTGGCAGCAGGCCTTGACCCTGAAAAATGTACATTTTTTATCCAAAGCTGTATAAAAGAGCATGCGGAACTGCATTTGCTGTTTTCAATGAATTTGCCGCTATCCTGGTTATACAGATGTCCAACCTATAAGGACCAGCTTAATCAGTTGAAGGATAAAAACATTACTACTTATGGTTTCTTAGGTTACCCATGTCTTATGGCTACAGATATTCTTATGTACAAAGCGGATTTTGTACCGGTGGGAGAGGACCAGCTTCCTCATATAGAAATAACCAGAGAAATTGCAAGAAGATTTAATTTTCTATACAATTCTGAGGTCTTTCCGGAACCCCAGCCACTGTTAACGAAAGCTAAAGTTCTGCCAGGGCTGGACGGACGAAAAATGAGCAAGAGCTACAATAATACCATTGCATTATCAGACAGCCCTGATGTGATCAGAAAGAAGGTAATGAGCATGGTAACAGACCCGGCCCGTATCCGCAAAACTGATCCGGGGCATCCGGAGGTTTGCTCGGTATTTTCATACCACAAACTCTTCACAGAGGACCGGGCAGATGAAATTGAGCATAACTGCAGAAATGGTGAGATAGGCTGCGTTGCATGTAAGAAAATATTATCCGAAAACATTGCCAAGCTAATGACACCAATTTATGAGAAAAGACAGGAATGGCTGAAACGAACAGACGATATTAAGGATATTATCATTGAAGGAAATAAAAAGGCCAGGATGAAAGCAGAAGAGACAATGGCTGAGGTTCGCAGGGTAATGAAAATTGATTGGATTTAAGGGGATACCATGAAAAGCGCACTGACCGATGCTTGTACCTTAAAACTTGAAAATTTTGAAGGTCCCTTTGATTTATTGTTCTATCTGATAGAAAAAAACCAGATAGATATATATGATATCCCTATTCTGGAAATTACAGAGCAATATCTGGATTATCTCAGTGCAATGCAGGAGTTGGATTTGGATATTGCTTCAGAGTTTTTGGTTATGGCGGCAACTCTGCTTCATATTAAGTCCAGAATGCTTCTGCCGAAAAGAGAGCCGTTAGTGGAAGAAGAAATGGTTGATCCCCGTGAAGAACTGATTATAAAGCTTTTGGAGTATAAGAAATATAAAGAATGTTCGAAAATGCTTGCTGACAGAGAGAAAAAGTGGAGCGGTGCCCACTTTAAGCTGCCGGAGGTTATTCCTGATATAGTTGCACAAGAAGAGCTGGAAGTTTCTCCTGAAACCCTCAGAATGTGTATGATGAGTGCATTAAGAAAATATCGGGACAAGATGGATGATGTTTCAAAAAAAATGAAACGAATTTTAAATCAGGAAAAAGTATCACTGAGATCTAAAGTAAAAGAGATTCTGGGATTCTTAAAAAATGGAGTAAGGTTGTGTTTTTCAAAATTATATAACCACAAAGAAAAAAGCCGTCTGGAAGTTGCTACCGGATTTTTGGCGGCATTGGAAGTTGTCAGGACAGGACAAGCCTCAATACATCAACATGTTGACTTTGGGGAAATATACCTGACACCAAATGAGAAGAACAAGAATGATAAAAACCCGGTGTCATTAATAGAGGATGAATAATATGGGTTCCATAAAAGATACTGAAATAATAATAGAAGCTTTGCTGTTTGCCTCCGGAGATCCGGTACCATTAGAAAAAATAGCTGAGATAATCGGCCATGACAAAAAGACCACAAAGGTTATTATGGCAAATCTGCAATATAAGTATCAGAATACCCCCCGGGGTATTCTGCTAAGGGAAATCAACAATGCATATCAGCTTTGTACAAAACCGGAACTTGATGAATATGTACAGCAGCTGGGTACTATAAGAAGAAAGCAGGGGCTCACACCTCAGGCGTATGAAACACTGGCTATAGTGGCATACAATCAGCCGGTAACAAGGGCTTATATAGAACAGATAAGAGGGGTAAACAGCGATGGTGTTCTAATGAAACTGGTGGAAAGAAACCTCGTTGAAGAAGTAGGGCGTGATGATACTCCCGGAAAACCCAAACTATATGCTACAACTGAGGAATTTCTTCGCGTTTTCGGTTTTTCAAGCCTCAAGGAGCTCCCACCACTGGCAATGAATGAAATACCTGAAGTATATGAAAATGTTCCGATGGATTAAAAATACCTGGAATAATTTACTATAAGCCGGAAAACATATAGTACGGAGGTACGTATGGTTTTTCTGGCTATTTTTATAGCATTTATTATACTTATTATAATAACGATATTTTCAAAACTCTCTTTTATTATCGGGATTTCTATTGATTCCAAAGGTTTTAACATGGAGATTAAGGTAATGTTGTACCGAATTCTCAAACTCTTCTCCTGGAATTTCAAAGAGGGAGGGCTGGACTTTTTCTTAAAAAAGAAGAAGCAAGTCCCCAAAGATAAAAAAAAGAAAAAAGGTAGAATTTCAGCCGTATTAAATCTTATTTTTTCAAAAGATACCTATAATCATCTAAAAAAAAATATGGAAGTGTTTATACTCTCGGTAAAAGGCCGTCTGTCTACAAAAAACGCTGCATTGACTGCCCTGCTTTACGGTAATATATGGAGCGTCATCGGGGTATTAATACCTTTTATTCCTCAGAGAAACCTGGTTTTGGATTTCTATCCAGATTTCCAGAAAGAAACCCCCGATTTTCATATTTCCTGCATATTAAGAGCGAGAATCATCCATATTATAAAACTGATAGCCAATGATTATATAGACAGAATAAGGAAAGGAGAAAATGAAAAATATGGGACAGCATCCAATTGAAGAACTGATGAAAACAGCCATGGAAAGCATTAAAGAAATGGTAGATGTAAATACTATAGTAGGTGATGCGGTTCAGACAGTAGATGGAACTGTCATTATACCTGTTTCAAAAGTAGCGTTTGGATTTGCCGCCGGCGGCGGAGAATATAGCAATACAAAAAGGCCGGAAGGCAGTTCTTTTCCTTTCGCCGGAGGCAGCGGCGCAGGTGTTAGTATCAATCCTGTTGCTTTTATGATAGTAGGCAGAAATAACACAATAAAAATGATTCCTGCATCACCCCATGCCGCACTGGACAGGGCTTTGGACAATATACCCGGTATCATCGAACAAATCAAAAAAGCTTTTGAACCCGGCTGCAAGAAAGACAAAGAACAAAAACAGAATGAAAAGAAAGAAGAGGAAAAGCCAATTGTTGAAACAGTTAATATTAATGCTGATGATGAAGAAAAATAAAGACGTGTATAAAAGTGCTCCTGATATTGTCGACATGTAATCTAAAAGTTATAGATTCCTTTTACAGAAAATTTCTGTAAGTGTGCGAGAATAAAATTAAAAGGGGCCTCATCGATTTTTTTCGATACAGCCCCTTTTATGATGCTAATCTTTAATTATTTATTCTGTTGTTGGTTTGTGTCATACTGAGGATACTGGTTTCCTGTATAGGTCTGGAATACCTTTTTGACTATATTACCGCCGATCGTTCCGGCTTCACGAGAAGTTAAGTCACCATTATAACCTTGCTTTAAGTTAATGCCAAGCTGGCCGGCAATCTCATACTTCATGTTGTCAAACTGAGTTTTGCTCCTGTTTGAATTGTTATTTGCCATTAATCTCACCTCCTCAATGCTTATTATTGCTCATGTCAATCGATTTATAAGTAGAAAGTTATGGTGAAAACGGAATAATCATTTAATAGCCTAATCACTTTAAACAATTTATTTTGTTTTTGCGGGCTTTTAGATAAAATCAAGAAATATTTGACAAATTTCATCAAATTATGAGAAAATAAAGAATATAATCTGGTGTATATTGCAGAACATTTGTTGTACCTGTCATGATATTGTGGTATATTCTAGTATAGGTACATATATTGTGTGTTTTTGTCGTACCCAATTTTACTAATGATAAGATGGTTGCCATAAGCCATTTAAAGGAGTGATTCTGTGCTGTCAAATCTTTTGTTTACGAAGAATAATATCCAACAAGGTCTTGATGCCGCCTGGCTCAGAAATGATGTTATATCGCAAAACATAGCTAATGTCGACACACCCGGATATAAAAGAAAAGTAGTTCGATTTGAAGAATATCTTGATAATGAAATGAAGACAAGCCGGATTTCACAGGGAATGACTAAGATATCCTCACATGGTATGCATATTACTGAAGATCCAACAAATTCTTCATACAGAAGTGATGGGAACAATGTGGATATCGAACATGAAATGGCATTAATGGCTGCTAACAGTATTAGATATAATACGTTGATACAAAGGATGAACGGTGATTTTCAAAAGTTGAAAACTGTAATCAAGGGGGGTAGATAATTATGGGACTTTTTGATTCCTTTAATATCAGTGCATCGGCACTTACAGCCCAACGCCTTCGCATGGACGTAATATCTCAGAATATTGCTAATGTGAACACCACCCGAACAGAGGACGGAACTCCATACAGAAGAAAGACAGTTGTCTTTCAGGAAAAAGAGTCGGAGGTGCCTTTCTCCCGTTACCTGTCGGAAGAAAGCCGCAGGCGCTTTTTTACTGGAGGCGGAGTAAGAGTTACAGGAATAGTTGAAGACCCCTCACCTTTTAAAGAAGTATATGACCCCAGCCATCCTGATGCAGACGAAAATGGCATAGTCAGGATGCCTAATGTTGAAATAGTAACCGAGATGGTTAATATGATATCTGCAACACGCGCTTATGAAGCCAATATTACTGCATTGAACGCATCTAAATCAATGGCAACAAAGGCGCTTGAAATCGGCCGCTGATGTTTGCGGGCAGGAGGGTATTAATAAATGGCAGTACAAAGCGTTAATTCAATAAATAATACTATGGCTTCACCTGTCAGGAATGTTAATAATCCTGACCAAAGCATCAGTTTCAAGGATATCATGATGGATGCCCTGAATAATGTCAATGCTCTTGAGCAGGAGTCTGCCGGGATAACAGAGGATTTTATTTCAGGAAGAACCGATAATATACATTCGGTTTTGATAGCAGCTGAAAAGGCTTCTATATCTCTCCAATTTATTATGGAGGTTCGCAACAAGGTTATAGAAGCATATCAGGAAATTATGAGGATGCAAATATAACTATTGATTTTTACCACAGATAAAGCAGGAGATACTATAGAAAAAACCTTGATCGGAGGGTAATCTATGCCGGAAGGAATAAAGAAACTTTTTGATAAAATCAAGAGCTTTTGGGGTAATCTTGAAAAAAGTCAGAAGGTCAGAATATTTGTAATGGCCGGGGTTTTATTGTTTGCGGTTGCAGTAACGATGGTACTTACACTGAAAGTAGAATATGTACCGCTTTTTGATACCTCTGAGGAAGTCAATCTCCAGCCGGTTGTCTCATATCTGACAGAAAATGATATTAAGTTTAAGAAAGGCGATAATCAGATTTTTGTTGACAGCAGGCGGAAAAAGGATATTGAGTTTGATTTGACCACACAAGGAGTAGTCTCGCCGGAGGTAACTTTTGCTGATACCTGGAGTAAACTATCCTTAACGGCAACAGAGAGTGACAAAGAGAATCTTTGGAAAAATTACGTTACAAATGATCTTGTATATAAACTAAAAAAATTTGAAAACGTTGAAAATGCTACTGTTCAGTATTCTAAACCAGAAAAAACTTATTGGGTAAAATCCGGGTCGGAGGATCAACAGGGAAGCGCATATGTAATGTTAAAGACCAGGGAGCCGCTTACTCCAAATCAGGTAGATGCAGCAGCCAGGGTGGTGGCTGCTTCGCTTGGTATCCCTGCGGAACAGATTATTATTGTGGATCACAAGCTGAACCCTTTATCACGGGACTATAATCAGACAGATATCCTTAAAGCCAGCAGCCAGGATGATATGCGGCGTCAAAGACAGCATGAACTTGAGAATAAAGTATATGACTTTTTTAAGATCGGTGTAGCGCAGAATGAGTATTTTGATACCATTAGCGTTTCAGCTAATGCAGTACTGGATTTTGATACATTAACCAGCTCCTCCACAAAATACGATCCGCCGATTGCAGAAGAGGACGCAATACTTAATGAAGAAATACTTGAAGAAACTTTAATTAATGGTGATGCAGGAGATATACCGGGTACCGATACCAACCCGCAAGGAACAATGACATACCAGACCGGTGAGGAAGGAAATTCCAGCTACAATAAAAACCATGCTGTTCGGGAGTTCCTTTATAACCAGACAAATGAGCAAAAAGAGAAGGCCGTTGGCAATCTTATTTACGAACAATCTACCATGTCGATTTCATTGTGGTATGGAAAGCATATTGAAACTGCTGACGGCCTCACTCCGGAGTATCTGGAGCAGGTCAGGCAGTCTGCCTATGCGGCTACAGGAGTTCCGGTAGAGAATATAACAGTCAGTGTGCAGAAATTGGCAGCCGAACCCCCAGTGGAGGTTACAATTATGGATACCGTTGGGCAGCTCTTTGATGAATTCGGTTTCTATGCATTAATGCTTATTCTATTAATTGTTATGGTTATTACCGCAATGCCGAAGAAGAAAGCTGTATCCCAAGAGATTCGAACTGCTGCATTTGAAGCGGCTGCTGCCGGAGAAGGGGCTGGCACAGAGGCTTTTGAAATTATTCAAGATATAAATTTACAGGAAGAATCAGAACTTAAGAAGCAAATTGATAAATTCGTTCAGGATAATCCTGACTCAGTTGCCCAATTATTAAGAAACTGGATAGCGGAGGATTGGGAATAAGCTTCGTATTAGTTCTTTCCAAAGGCAGGTGGGGATATGGCGCTGAGAAGTGATGTCTTAAGAGATTTGTCAGGCAGGGAAAAAGCTGCCATGTTACTTATTATTCTGGGCCCCGAAAGGTCAGCTCAGATTTTTAAGCACCTTAAGGAAGAAGAGATAGAGCAGCTTACTTTGGAAATAGCAAACATCAGGACCGTTTCTCCATCAGAAAGAGAAAAGGTATTAAATGAATTCTACCAGATATGTCTTGCCCAGCAGTATATCACAGAAGGCGGTATAGGATACGCAAAGGATATATTGGAAAAGGCTTTGGGTACTGAGAAAACTATGGAAATCATAAATAAGCTGACGGTTTCCTTACAAGTACGGCCTTTTGATTTTGTCAGAAAGGCAGACCCGGCTCAGGTGTTGAATTTTATTCAAAGTGAGCACCCACAGACAATAGCTCTTATATTATCATACTTAAAACCTTACCAGGCGGCTGCTGTATTGTCGGCTCTGCCCCAGGAAAAGCAGGCAGATGTGGCAAAGAGAATCGCAACTATGGACAGAACATCCCCAGAGATTATTAAAGAAGTAGAGAGGGTTCTTGAGAAAAAACTATCAGCACTTGTTACCGAGGACTTTACCGCTGTAGGTGGAATTCAGGCCATAGTCGATGTATTGAATTCGGTAGACAGAGGTACAGAAAAGTTTATTATGGACTCCCTTGAAATTGAGGATACAGATCTGGCTGAGGAAATCAGAAAGAGAATGTTTGTTTTCGAGGATATTTTGCAGCTTGACAACAGGTCTGTTCAGCGATTCCTGCATGAAGTTGACAACAACCAGCTGGCTCTTGCCCTGAAAGGCGCAACTGAAGAGGTACAGAATCTGATTTATAGTAATATGTCAAAGAGATTAGCTGAGATGATAAAGGAAGATATCGAATATATGGGCCCGGTTCGGCTAAAGGATGTAGAAGAAGCACAGCAGAAGATAGTAAATGTAATAAGAAAGCTGGAGGATGCCGGGGAAATTATTATTTCACGTGGTGGAGGAGACGAAATAGTTGTATAACAATTCCTATGGCTATGGAATATATAAGCGTAATCAGGTGAATATAGGAAATCCTTATAAACAGGAGAGGCGTGAACCTAAACTATCTGTTGTAGAGGACGTTTTTGATGAGGTTACAATAACAAAAACTGACCCGGAAAAAGAGCTGGAAATCGGTCAGGATATAATTTATAAGGCTAAGGAGAATGCAGCTGTAATAAAGAGAGAAGCTGAGCTTGAGGCTGAAAGAATAATGGATGAAGCAAAAAAAAGCGCAGAGTTTCTTTTAGCAGAAGTTAAGCAGAATGCAAAAGAAGAGGGTTATACCTACGGTGAAAGGCTGGCACAGCAGCATTATAACGATCTTATAGCCGAAGCTACAGAATTCAGAGAGCAGAGCAAAAAGCTCTATGAAAAGACTCTTGCATCGCTTGAGCACGATATTGTTGATTTGGTCTTAAATATTGCTGAAAAAGTTGTAGGAGATGAAATTCGCAATAACCAGGAGGCTATTATAGGAGTAGTCAGAGAAACAATTCTTTCCTGCTGTAACAGGGAAAATATTGTCTTAAAGGTATCCAACGATGATTACGATTATGTTGTGGCTAATGAGGAAACTCTCCGCATGAATATAAAAGGGTTGGATGAGCTTGAAATAAGGAAAGACAGCTCTTTAGCCAAAGGATCCTGTGTTATTGAAACTGAATACGGATCAATCGACGGCAGTTGCGATACTCGCCTGGAAAGTATAAGAAAGGCTTTTTTTGAACTATTGGGTGATAATGGACGGCAATATGGATAATAGTATTACATTGGATAAGTATAAAAAACTATTAGACTCACGGAATTTTGTCCGATATTCAGGTAAAGTAACCAAAGTGGTAGGTCTCACAATTGAGGCTGAGGGCCCCGAGACGCATATCGGGGCCTTATGTCATGTTTTTTCACAGAATAACAGAATGGTACTTGCCGAGGTTGTCGGGTTTAAGGATAAAAAAGTTTTGTTGATGCCTATAGGGGATATGTCGGGCATTGGGCCAGGCAATCTTGTGGTGGCGGCTGACAAGGATCTTGCAGTAGGTGTTGGACCGAACTTGTTAGGCAGGGTTTTGGATGGGTTGGGAAATCCTATGGATGGAAAAGGCCCTGTAGATATAGAAAAATACTATCCGGTCAATAATATGCCACCTAACCCTATGACCCGGCCAAGAATTACGCAACCACTTCCTTTGGGGGTAAAGTGCATTGACGGGCTCATGACGGTGGGCAAAGGTCAGCGCCTGGGTATTTTTGCAGGAAGTGGTGTAGGTAAAAGTACTCTTATAGGTATGATTGCCAGAAATACCAAGGCTGATATAAACGTAATTGCTTTAATAGGAGAACGGGGACGTGAAGTTCGGGATTTCCTGGAAAGGGATTTAGGAGAGGAAGGACTGAAACGTTCGGTTGTTGTTATAGCCACATCAGATCAGCCCGCTTTGATACGCCTGAAAGGTGCTTTGGCAGCTACAGCTATTGCAGAATATTTCAGAGATTGTGGTAAGGATGTCCTTCTTCTGATGGACTCTTTGACTCGTTTTTCCATGGCACAAAGGGAAATAGGACTTGCTATTGGTGAACCTCCTGTAACGAGAGGCTACACTCCTTCGGTATATGCCATAATGCCTAAGCTGCTAGAGAGGTCTGGCACATCTTCCAAAGGGTCTATAACCGGATTGTATTCTGTATTGGTAGACGGGGATGATATGAATGAGCCTATAACAGATACTGCCCGGGGTATTCTGGACGGACATATTGTGCTTTCAAGAAAACTGGCACATAAAAATCACTATCCGGCCATAGATGTACTTGCATCTATCAGCCGTGTTATGACCGATATAATAGACAATGAGCATAAAGAATGCGCCAATGAGCTTCGCCGTAACCTTGCAATATATACCGATGCAGAGGATCTTATCAATGTTGGTGCATATGTAAAAGGAAGCAATCCGGAGATAGATTTAGCGATTCAATTAAACAATGGTATTAATGAGTTTTTGAAACAAGATACCTTAACACGCTTTTCATTTTCTGAAACTATTGAGCTGCTTAAAAAATCGGTTGAAAGATAGAAGCAGGAGATTAAATGGCAGGCTTTAAATTTCGCTTGGAAACATTTTTAAAACTTAAAGAGCAATTCGAAAAGAATGCCAAGAACGAACTTGGTGCAGCCATCATGAAACTTGAGGAAGAAAAATCTAAACTTAAAGTCATAGAGGATAATATTGATATTACCACTGATGACTTTAGAAAAGCATGCTCAGGAGTTATCCGGCCTGAAAAAATCAAGGATCTGAAAACATATCTCCAACACTTGCAGCATGAAAGAGACAAGCAACAGGAGATTGTTAAGCAGCAGCAGAAAAATGTCGATATTATAAGAGAAAAGCTCGTTGAAATAATGAGGGAAAGAAAGGTTCTGGAGAATCTAAAGGATAAGGAATTCCAGGAGTATTTAAAAGAGGAAGCTAAAAAGGAACAGCAGCAGATAGATGAGCTTGTCAGTTTTAAAGAGAGCAAGGATAACCCAGACCTCCTGGATGAAGGATAGGAACCCGATGCTTTTGACGGGTGTATATTTTCCGCCTCAGGTTTTGATGACCCGAACCCGTTTAAAACCGCAAGCTGGCTTTTGCTCCCTGAGCTTCAATGAAGTAGTCTAAAGCTTATGCAATTGCCGGCCTTTTTGATTTTATGTAACGGGTGAAATATTGCAAAGAGGCTGTAAAAATGTGTATTTTCGACTAAGGAGCTTATTAATGGCAGATAAGGAAAGGCAAGAGGAGAAAACCTCCTTGCAAGAACATAACAACGAATCAGAAAAGCCCGGAGGCTGTTTACATTCAATAATTGTGGTGTTAATAGCTTTTTTGGTTATTGCCGTTGTTTTTGTCGGGGTTTTTTATTTTGTAGTCAATAACAATATAAATGGTATGGCTGACTCATTAAAGCCCCATATAAAAAATTATTCTGTTTTGAAAATATTTTTGCCAAAGGATTTAGCCGATTATGATCCGGATGATCCTAAGTATCTGACTGATAAGCAGATTTTGGGGAAATACCAGGAATACCGTGAAAAAGTCAGGAGCCTTACTGAAGAACTTAATGAAGCTAATAAGACTATCGAAAACATTAAAACAGAAATTCAGTCGGCATCTGATATAGAAAAAATTGCTGAAGAAAACAGACAGCTTTTAGAAACTATAGAGGCCGAAAAAGAGTTGTTGGAGGCTACCAGAAAATCGTTGGCAGAGCTTATTGCCAAAGGAGACCCTGAAGGCTTTAAGAATTACTTTCAGAAGATTGACAGGGCAGCAGCTGAGGCTGTATATGCAGAAATTATGAAAGAAGCTGCAGTTAGTGAAGAAAAAAAAGCACTGGCAAAGCCATTTTCAACTATGAATCCTCAAGGAGCAGCAAATGTGCTTACTGAACTGTTTTCTTCCGATAAGGAAGCAGCCCTGGATATTTTTGAAGGTATGGGACCAAAAGTTATGGCTCCAATTCTTGAAAGAATGGATGCAAAAGTTGCAGCTGAAATTTACAGTTTGCTATCCGGCCGAAGGCTGGCCGGTGATGCATAAATAAAACTGCCCTTTTATAGGGTAAAAAAGGAGGTGAAAAAGATGATTCAGAGCAATTCAGTCAATGCCATGCAATTAATTCCCCAAGCACCGGATAAGGCAAAAACCGGGAAGGCAAAAGGGCTCATATCAAGGGATGATACCTTTATGAATATGCTCAATGAGAGAATTGCAGCTAAAAAAGACCTAAGATTAAAGGGTCAGCACGTTGAAACAAAAAACAATATATCCAAAAGCCATGTATTGATGGATAATGCCAAACCTGTAAATGATACAAAATCTAAACCTGAAACAAAAAAACATAGCGATGAGCCTAAAGATGTAACTGACACATCTAAGCCGGAGGTGAAGAAAGAACAGGAAGTTGAGGGAATAAAAAAAGAAAGTGGCCGTAAAGAGGAAATTCAGAAAGAGATTGTTTCTCTTGAAGCATTAATTGCTTTATTAGAGGAACTCATGGCTCGGTTGAGCATAAAGACTGTTTCAGATATTCCCACAACGTCAAATACTCCACAAGAATCAATTCTGTTGGCTGAAAGTAAAGAAATTTCTCCTATGGAGCTGTTAATGGCTCTGGTTGGGAAAGATGCTGTAAAACTAAAGGAAATGATGGGTGAGTTGGGCGAAAGTACAAACAGCCCTGGAATCCATGAACTTATGGAAAAAATTCAATCCCTTTTGGAGAAACTTGACAAAGGTCAGAATATGCCCCCGCTGAAAGCTGAGATTGTTGGTGAAAGTGTAAGTCAGGAAGAATTGATTCAGCAACTTAAAAGCCAGTGCCTACAACTGATTGATAAACTTAACCAACAGGTGTCAAAGCTGGATGTTTCTCTTAACCAGGAGCTTGTCCGGGAAGAACAGGATTTGAATGAATCAATAAAGGTTGAACCAGGTGCTCAGCAGGAGACAAAAGATACTCAGAATGATTTTACCGCTCTTGCTAAAGATGCTGATTCGTCCCATGTGAAAATAGCAGCTGAGATGGAGGAACCTTTTGAAAACATTATTATTCAGAACCAGATACCCGAGGGAAGCCTGAGTCAGCCGATAAGCATTGAAAAAACGCAGCTGCCTTTATCCCAGAAGCCTCTTGCCAATACAGTAACAAATCAGGTAATGATGAAGGTAAAACTTATGGCAGGAGAGAACAAACAGGAAATGGAGATACATTTGAAACCGGATAGTCTTGGCAGGCTCTCCCTTAAGATTATCCATGAACGGGGGGAAATATTGGCTAAGATAACTACCGAAAACCAGCAGGTAAAGGAAATTCTTGAGAGCAATATGCAAATGCTTAAAGATGCTCTGGAAGAGAGCGGCTTTAATGTTCAGAGCCTTAGTGTTTCGGTGGGAAATGGCAAAGAAAATAGCCAATACAAGGAGAATCGGGACGGGAAGGACAAAGTACAATCATCAGGCTTAGAACGGATGACAATTGTTTCTTCACAGGCAGACACTGATAGACTTCATTTGCGGGCCAGGATTGAAAAAGAGTATTTTAATGATACTTCTCAGATTAACATGACAGCTTAGTCCCCGGATTAATATTAAGGGAAGGAAGTGAAAACATGTCTGTAACATCAACAAATGATATTGGCAGGCAAAAAACAATCGAAGATATTATTGCCTCTCAGGCTGAATCCAGTGCATCCACCCGTAATACCGGGGAACTGGGGAAGGATGATTTCTTAAAACTGCTTATTACACAGGTTCAGAACCAGGATCCTTTAAACCCGTCCACTGATACCGAATTTATAGCACAGCTGGCACAATTCAGTTCTCTTGAACAGATGCAGAACCTAAACAGATCATTCTCCTACTCCACAGGTATTTCCCTGATGGGCAAGTATATTTCGGCAGAGGTGGATGATGGCTCAGGGAATGTTAAATTTGTCGATGGCCGGGTAGACACGGTGCGCATAATCAATGGAGAGATATATGCGGTTGTAGGAGAAGATGATGTACCACTGGACAAAATAACCTGGGTTGGCAGTGAGAACCTGGGCGCTGGCGGAGATGTTACCGGGTACAGCGGGATAATCGGTATGCTGGGTAAGGCTCATATTGTAAATGATGCAGGTAAAACCGGTTCTATCGAAGGAATAATTACAACAGTTGTCAAAGAAGCTACCGGTGTATATGCCAGACTGGATGAAGTGGAAATTCTGCCGCATAAGCTTGATTTAGCCGGTTTAGAGGATATTGAAACATATATTGAGGCAATGTCCGGTAAGGAAATCTCCTACAGGATTGAGGACGATTTGACGGGAGAAAAATTCAATATTAAGGGAATTTTAAGAGGTGGATACTATGGCAATGACGGTGAAATAAGGCTGATTCTTGACGAAGTTAAGGTCCCTGCCGGCAATATTTACTCAACCAGGAAAATTGATCTTTTATCCACCGAACAAATGCTCTTGAATGAAATCTTAAAGGAACTCAGAAATATGAATTCACCCGGTGATCCATCAGATAATGACAATCCGCCCGATGATTCTGAGGCGACTGAGTAACCAGATGGGAGGTAATGATATGAATATTAACAATCGCCCCATTCAAAGTATTCATCAGGTCGTCGGTACCGCTAAGCCCGCTGCAAAGGTTCCTGTTACTAAGAAAGGAGAAGATTTTTCTTC
>DUNT01000042.1 GCA_012839205.1 Clostridiaceae bacterium | reverse complement strand
TATAACATAGATAATTACAACTACTTTAAGCTCCGAGATATAGCGTACATACTATCCGGTACTAAAAGCCAGTTTGACGTTACATGGGATGGCAGCAAAAACACCATTAATCTTATAAGTGGAAAAGCTTATACTGTTACGGGAGGCGAAATGGCGGCACCGGCCGGCAATGATACGAAAACTGCCAATCTGTGCACCTCCACAGTATTACTTGACGGAAAGGAAATAAAGCTAACTGCATATACCATAGAAGGCTATAATTATTTTAAGCTCCATGACCTTTGTGGTACGTTTGGTTTTTCCGTAGAGTGGGATGCAAAAAATAATACTGTCGTGATTGAGCCAATGCTGACCTATTTACCCGGGAACAGAAGTGACAGTTATTCATATAGAAACGATATCAATATTGCTGATACTCAAATGAACTTTATAAAAAATTGGGTAAGAGTTTCATCTGTTCAACAATTTGCATATCTAAATGAGGGTCTGGCATATGCTTATGCAATCAATAATGTTCTTACAATTGTGACTCCCAGTAAAACGTTGAGTATTGCAATGAAATATCCCAAGCTGGGGGATGTGATTTCCGATGATGACGGAAACTTCTATATTGTTTGGGGAAAAGAAGGAGCTATTAACACTGAGCAAACGATTTTTATCTCTAAATACTCACCAAAGGGTGAACACATAAAAACCGCAGGCTTTGTTGGGGCATCGCCAATGGGGGCAGATGGAAATACCAAAATCCCGTTTGATGGTGGGAATTGCGTTTCTGTAATTAAAAATGGTACTTTAATGGTTCATTATGCCCGTACAATGTACAACGGACATCAGTCCAACAATGTAATAGCCGTGAACATAAAGGATATGTCCCCATACAAATTTGAGCCTTTTATTTGGGATGAAAATCAGGCAGATATTCCATATGTCAGCCATTCATTTAATCAATCTGTAATATATTCAGAAAAAGCCAATGACTTCATATTTGCCAATCACGGTGATGCTTATGGACGTGGGTTTATAATAGACAAATTGAGAAAAGAAATGTATGTAGACTACGAAAACAGGGCATATAAGTCAAAATACCCAACGCTGAACATTTTTCATTTCTATCTTGAACCTAACGCAAATTATGACATGTGTATAGTGAATAAAACATTTGCACAGCTAGGCGGGCTTGCTGAGACAAGTAAAGGTGTTGTGCTTGCAGGTGCTTCAGCAAAGTCTATTAGTGAGAAAGCAAAGACAGAAAAGCAAAATTTGTTTATTCAAATATTCGACCCACTTGCCAGTAATTTATCTTCGTCGGTTTTTGTCGGAGGAAAAACTCGCAGTGGTGCGACATCATTTGATATTTATGACAATAATAATTCACCTTTGACAAAAGTATTGGATTATGGCGTGATTTGGCTAACAAACTATACTGACAAGGATGTTATAGCTCCGCAGGTTGTTGTTGGTGATGACCGTATTATAATATTGTGGACAGAAAACAGCCAGCCAGCAACCGAATCTTTTTATATGGTGCTGTCGGCAGATGGAGATGTTATTACACCAGCAACCTCACTTGGCAGCCTTAAATTAAATTCGTATGAGATGCCGATTTATCATAACGGTCATGTTTGCTGGGCTTATGCTTATGACGGAAAAATAAGAGTGGCAAGTATACAGCCATAAATGAGCACTGCCGAAAATAACTGAATTAAAACAATATGAAAGTTTAATTATGATAAATTTTTTTACTACATATAAGCCAGTAGAATACAGAATTGCTGTCTAGTAATTAGAAATATTATAGTACAATATGAATATTTATTGAAATAATTATAAGTATACTATCAATTTTAATTGAAATTATTTATACTATACTTTATATTATCTGGCCCTTTGTAATTTAGTCCCTGGTACATTCCATGTTCTTTCATATAATGAAGCAATCCGGTCAGAACATGTCGTTTGAATGCGCTCCATTTAGGCGCAATTAGGTTTTTCTTATTGCCATCTCCGGTTACCCTATGAATAACCATTTCCCGGGGAAATCTGGTTATTGCTTCTGCTACCCATTTAATATAGGTCTCTTCATCCAATAACGGGAACGGTTTTTTCTGATATTCTTCATATA
This sequence comes from Clostridiaceae bacterium, assembly GCA_012839205.1. GTDB lineage: Bacteria > Bacillota > Clostridia > DSM-8532 > DSM-8532 > DTU059. Next base: position 13,475 of record DUNT01000042.1, on the reverse strand, counting down.
AAGGGCTGTCTTTCAATATATGCAGCATTGACATTTTAATGCCGCTTACAGGCTGATTTGCCATATAATCAATTGTAGCCATAAAATCATCATAAGTCTCACCCATAAGCCCCACTATCAAATGAACAATTACGGGAATACCGGCTTGGTTTAAGAGCGCCACGGCGTTTTCATATACCGGCAGATTATACCCTCTATGAAAGAGGTCTGCTGTTTTTCGATGAATGGTCTGAAGTCCCAGTTCAATCCATATGGGCTTTATTTCAGATAAACGGGTAAGTTCTTTTATCATTGCATTTGAGAGACAATCCGGCCTTGTACCGATTGAAAGTCCCACAACTCTTTCATCTGCCAGGATTTCTTCATACACAGGCACCAATAATTCCAATGGTCCGTAGGTGTTGGTAAAAGACTGCAAATATGCAAGGTAACTGTTTGTTCTGGTTTTTGAGGAGACCATTTGAATGGCGGAATCAATTTTTTCGCGAATATCCATAGGACCGGCTATGGCAAAATCCCCTGAGCCGCTTGCAGAACAAAAAGTGCAGCCCCCGGTGCCTTTTGTACCGTCTCTGGTGGGACAGGTGCAGCCAATATCCAACGAGATTTTATAGACTTTTTCGCCAAAAATCTGCCGATAGTATTGATTTGCAGAATAATACGGTTTTTGGTCCGGCCATATCTTCATGAAACATCTCCCATACTGTTAAAAATCTTTTCTATAAAGTCCGTTTAATTTAATAGTATTTCAAAATAGGCTGGCTTGGCAAGCTCCTAATGGATGGACAAATCAAAAAAGCCAATATTTTCTATAGCCCGTATACTGTAGAAAAACCGGAACATTTCAGACAGCTTAACAGTATTTATAACGTCGGGTATTCTCTGAAAAAACACGAATATTATTAAAAAAGCTCCCGTTTTGCAAATTCTTGATTCTAATAATTGATTAATGTATTATTTATATAATAGTGTAGAATATTGTCGAAACAACTGTAAAGTTGGGTTATAACATTTTTCTCAGAGGTACAAAATGATAATTCAATCTGAATACACTGTTGGGGTGCAATTAAGTCAAGTGCTTTGTTGTCTTCTTAAATATAATCTTTTATAACACTCCTTAATATGTGGGATAGCTTTTATGATTACTATATCGGGGTAGATTACCTTACCTAAAAATAAGTATATCCCTTAATGATTTATAACTTGTTTTTTGTATAGGAAATCAAATCGAGGGGGACTAATATGAGTTATGACAAGAAAAAACTTGAAGATGCAAGAAGTGATCCAAAGGCTATAGTAGAGTTTATCGAGAACAAAGACCCGGATTTTTGCCAGTACATTGATGAGGTAAAGAATAAAAAGGAAAATGATATACTTAAGAGAAATAATTATGAGCTTATTATATATCCTATAGGTTTTTCACCATACACAACAATTCATAGTCTTTATACCCTTAGACCTCAGAAAGCTGTTTTCATATATACTCCGGAAAGCGAGAAGTTTGAAGATGTATTTTATAGTTTTAAAGAACATTTTCTTCCCCACCTGCAGACTGATAAAGACGTAATAAGTAATAGTACGGGCGTAGAAGAAACATATAATACTATTGAAAATTTTCTGCGGAAAAATAAAGGTAAAAGAACGGCCATTGACATTACTGGAGGCAAAAAGCCTGTGGTTGCTTCCAGCTTCATGGGTGCCTCACAATACAGGGAAAACCAGGTTGATACGATATATTTGGACTTTTATGAATATCAGAATGACAGACCGGTGTACGGCAGTGAGTACTTATCAATACTTGTTAATCCTAATGACCTTTTCAGCACAATGGAGAAAAATGCATTGGAAGAATTGTTTAATTCAGGTCATTATAAAAAGGCGAGGGAACTGTCGAAAGAACTTATTCAGAGAATTTCTCGGATTCCGAAGACATATGCTCGTTTAAATATTGACTCCCAGTTAAGGGAACTTGAACGCATCAGGTATTTTTCCAAACTATATGAGGAAAGAAATGAGTTTAAATATGATAACATAGAGATAAAAAACGAGATGCTTTCAGCCCAGGAAATTGAAGGGTTAAGAAAACTTAAACAGATACACCAGAGGATAAAAGCTGTGCTGGATTATAAACCGTGGGAGATTCCGGAGGATTATTGTATATATAAGGAGTTTGAGAACGATACTGACCTGCTTCTTTACTATGTGGTTGAAAGATATATTAATGCTATCAGGTACAGAAAAATTGATTTGGGAATTTACTTATTGAGACTGGTATCAGCGGTAGAGCTGATTAGTACAATTGCAGTAAAAGGAGAATATAAAAATAATAATAAATCTGAGAGCATGAACCTCCATGATAAATTGGAAAAAATCAGCGATCGGAATTTAAAAAACACACTTCATAAGCTAAGAAAAGAAAGAAATAAATTGAGCCTGACACATGGTTTTAGCTCAGTAATACAGCCAAAAGAAAATTATGAAAAAGCAGTAATGCAATATATAATTAATACATTTAATAAAAGCCTTTCAGAAATAAATATAATTAAAAAAAATATTGCTTTCAGAAGTTTTCAAGAGGTTATATCAGATGAAGAAACTTAAAGAATAAAAAGACTATAAATAATATACTGCGGGTGGATTTACTATATGTTATGGACAAAAAAAGCTCTGTTTTTCAAAGATATGCCTGAAGGCTATCGAAAAAATGAAAAAATTTTGTTTGCCGGGGTCGATTTTTCCGGAATACAAGGTTTTATTTATCAGAATGACAGTATGGAAAGCCTTAATGAAATCACCAGGCGATCAGAGTACATACAACAATTGTCTGTTAAAATTAATGAAGAATTGACCGGCATTTTGAAGGAATATCTGTATACCCCGATTACAGTTTCCAGCGGCAAAATACAAGCAATCTTAAAAAACAATAAGGATGCGGCAAGAGTCTTCGAAAGCCATTTAAAGAATATTCAGGAGATAGTGTTTTTAGAATACCAGGGCAGAATTCAAATATTTTATGGGGTAACGTATGCCTGGATACGAAATAAAAACTCCGGCAGATATAATAGTGCTTTTCCTGCATTGATGAATGTTATAGAAAAAAACAAGTACCAGAGTACTAATCTTTATGAACTGGATTCAGAATCTTCAGGCTATTCCAGGTATTCAATCTGCTCTCTTCTGCCTGAAAAGGAGTATGAGAATTCCATTGGATTTGACAGCATTAAACTGGCTGCAGTAAAAATGGACTTTGATAATCTGGGCAATCTGTTTTCAAGCATCATGGAAGCTGACGTAAAAGCCAATATCAGCGAAAAAATCATAGAAATTATTGATAAAGCTGTGTCCGGCATAAAAAACCTACACTTGATTTATGCCGGCGGAGACGATATATTTTTCATTTGTCCATTTAGCTGTATACTTGAAGTAATTCAAACCGTTTATCTTAATATTAAAAGAAGAATTTATGAAGAACAGGAATTGGCAAATTACAAAGATGACTTCGGGATTTCCTGCGGAATATGTTTGTTTCACAGAGATGTGCCAATGATACACTATCTGGATAATGCTGAAACTGAGCTTTTAAAGTCAAAAGACAGGGGTAAAAATCAAATAACCGTAGAAAACCTTTCATTAAGCTGGAGTGAATGGAAAAAGCTGAATGAAATTATGGACAGATGCAATCATACTCTGGATTCCAAGAAAAGAGAGGAGTTTCTGCGTTTCAAATTCAGACATTTTCTTCAAGTTCTTGCACAGAATGCCTGTGACATAAAGGACAGGGATTATATCAGACAGCTTTTGACAAGAGTTCAACAAGAGGTAGATTATGACTAGGGATTACAAGATTATTTTTACATCAGTGGGGGAAATAGCTTCAATACCCAATTCACAGGATATTTATGAATCTTTATGCAAAACCCTGGCAGAAAAGGGATATAAAAATTTAAACAGAGCAGAAGATAATGGCGGAGCATTCATATTATCCTGTGTAATGCCTGAAAATACAGTGTTAAGGCCATTGCTTCCCCTAGATTTTGGCAAAAGAAAAATAACAAGTGAAGACTACCCCGTGCTTAAGAAAATTAAAAAGATAAAATATATATGTAATGATTTAATTTCCTGCATAACCGGTGAAAATTTCTACACACAAGTGCTGGAAAACCTTTCAGCCGAAAAATGGGATGTTCAAAATGGCATTTTGGCAACCTCCCATGGCCAAATTAATTATAACCCTGAAGAATACATTACCAGCGTCAGAAGGCTGGAAAAGGGTATGTTTGTCACAAAGAGCGAGCGGCTTATAAAAACAAATAACAGCAGATTTCAAATTTTCCTTAAAGCAAATTTATCAAATATTGAAAAATTGCTATGCCCGGGAACAAGAATTGACATGGGGCTGTATAATATTTTTGAAATAGAATCTGTCAAGGAGTGTTACATGCTGGAGACCAAAAAAGGGATTCTTATTTCAAAATATTGCCCTATTGATATCTCAAAGGAAATTGATATTAAGAATTCATATTTCAGGGTTGGAATCCAAAACGGAATTAAATATATTGTGGAAGGGTCGGTACTAAAGCCAACCCGGAATTTCGCCGGAAGTTATCAGGAAAATAAAAAACATCAGGCTAAATTAAACGGCCGAGGATACTTATTATATATTTAGGCGGTGGGTAAATCATAATGAAAAACTATAATCTGGGAGTAAGAGATGGCACTAAGTTTCTTGATATGAATACCATTCCAACAGTTCCTATTTATCTTTATGAGGATTTTGACAAAAAACTTATCCTTGCAGAGGAGTTAAAGAAGTCTCCCCTGGTATGGATAAAGTATCAAAGCAGACCAGACAGTTCCGGCAAACAGTCAGAGAGCCTGTATATGCTGACCAACAACTATAAGATGTATATTATTCTGAGAGAGTTTTCTTCTGGAAACTACTTTCTCTCAGTAAGAGGCATATTTCCGAAGAAGCAGTCTGATACCCGAAGCGTTCTGAGAAATTATATACAGGTTAAGCATCGGTTTACTCTGCTTCTGAAGGGGACCAGAAGCTATGCCGATCCGGCAGCGGCATGGATATTTTTTAACAAGCTGAAAAACGAATGTATAAGATTAAACATAGCCGAAGAATTAGAAAAAGAGGATGATAATGATTTACTGGATGAGCTGAGCCAGGAAAAGGCCGAATTGAAGGAGAGTATATCAGAATTTTGCAGCTTACATACTCAATTAATTGATTTTGAAGAAGAATACGAAAAGAAAAAAGGCTATGATTTTACTTATTCTGAAGTTAAAGCAACCGAGAAGAATGAGAATATAAAAGGCGTCAGCTATTGTTTTAAGATAAATGAGAGCCTGGAAAAAGCAGATAAAGACGCCTTAGTGGGCCAAAATATTTTAATTAAACAAGACGAAGAAGACAAAGGAATTCCTGCAACCATTAATGATGTTGATACCCAGACCAACGAATTTATTATTAAAATTTTAAAAGCAGTTAGCCACGATGAAATTCCGCAACCTGGTTATATTAAAAAAAGCGACAGGAATGTAACATTTGAAATACAGAGAGCAGCATTTAACAGTATTGCCGAGGGTACCGCCATCAACCAAAGAGTATTTAACAATATTGCATTAGGCGAATGTATTCCTGTAGAAAACCACCCGGTTGTAAAACTGGAAAGGCTGACAGAATCACAGGAAAAGGCAGTAAACATGGCCATGAATACAGAAGATTTTATGCTGGTTCAGGGCCCTCCGGGAACAGGCAAAACAGAAATTATTGTTACTATGCTTAAACTGTTGGTGGACCAGGGGAAAAAGGTTCTGATCAGCTCAAAAAACAATCTGGCAGTCGACAATGTATTGGAAAAGTGCATTGATAAGGGGCTCAAATGTATACGGCTGGGAAGGCCGGAGACTGTAAAGATTGATAAAGTCAAGAATGTTCTGGTGGACGTTTATGTGCTTGCGCTGCAAAAGGAAATAGAAAAACTTGCCCGGAAATACCAGGATGGTATGAAGGAGAATGTGATTCAGTATAATGAAAAACTGAGTATTTTAGAGTCTATATGGTACAGATTGGAGGAAAAAGCCAAAGTAGCAAGAAAACTCAGGTGGACAAAGGTTCTGCTGTTTTTATTCAAACTTTTAAAGTTGATTTCATTTGTCCCGTATTTTGCCCGAAAATATGGCCAGCTTGATGAGAATGTTAAAAAGATGGACAGCATCATCCAGAATATAAGTATAGAAATAAGGAATAAATCTATAGCAGCGGGACTGGAGTTTAATGGCAAAAACAGAAGTTTTAAAAGCCATATAGATTTACTGATAAAAAAATACAAGAAAATGATTGAAGATGCACCTAAAAAGATTTCGATTTCAGAGCAATGGATTAAAGAGCTTCAGGAGCGGCAGGATATTTTGTCGGAAATATCTATAGAATATGTGCAGATTATTGGAGCAACCTGCATAGGCGTTAACACCAACAGATTGTTTAAAGATATGGAGTATGACGTAGCCATTATTGATGAAGCGGGCCAGATACAGCTTCATGATATTATTGTGCCTATGTCAAAGGCCAGAAAAACAATATTGATTGGCGATCATAAGCAATTGCCGCCGGTTGCAGATGATGATTTTATAAGAGAAGCCAGAGAAAAATTTGAAGAAATTGAAATTGATTTAGATGAGATCTATAAAGTGAGTCTGTTTGAAAAGCTATTCCATACTGTCGGAAACGAAAACAAGGTAATGCTTGATACACAGTTCAGGATGCATGAAGAAATCGCCCAACCAATATCAGAGCTGTTTTATGAAGGCAAGTATAAAACCGGCTGCAAAACTGAGCATAGATTAATAAATTTCGGTGGCTTGAGAAACCCTGTTTATTTTATCGATACATGCGATATGCCCGATAAATTTGAGAATGTGGATATTAAAGATAATCAGAATGTGTATACAAATCCTACAGAAGCAAGAATAATAGCAAAAATTATCGGAGAGCGTATTGATTTTCTCTATGAGGGTATCAAGATTCTCGACTATAACGGCGAGAGAGTGTGCATGCTTGAAGATGTAGGGGTTATCACCCCATACAAAGCCCAAATCAAGTGTATAAAAAAACAGATTATTGATGAACTGGTGAATCATGCACTTATTGACAGGGCAAAGGCAATTAACATGGCAGAGAAAATTGAAATTGATACGGTGGATTCTTTCCAGGGCAGGGATAAAGAGATTATTTTATATTCTTTTGTCAGAAGTAATCCGGAGTGTAAAATAGGCTTTTTAAATGAAATGCGAAGGCTCAATGTTACCATCACCCGTGCCAAGAGGATGATTATAATGGTGGGAGATTCACAGACACTGGTAAACACTTACGCCCGAAATCCTTTGCCCGGTGACAAGCCTCCAAGGTATTATTTCAGGGCATTTATTGAGTACTGCAAACAAAAAGGTTATTATTACAAAGGCTTTAACAGCGGGGGAGTATTATGAAAATAAGAAATCAAAGCAATATGATCCTGAAAAGGCAGGAAAATATCGATGAAATAAGCCGTTTTCTGATGGTAGAATATCCTGTTCTACTGCAACAGTTTAATATGCGGGAGAAATACTACGAAGATGATTTTCATATAATTGAGTACTATATGGACAAACTGGTATGTGAAACAGCTATTGCCGACAAAGAAGAGCTTATAGAAATACTGGGCCTGGAAACCAACAGAGAAATAGCAGAGGTGTTTTATAAAAACCTCATAACCTGTAATCACATTGTAGAGGGGAAACAGTGGCTGCATGCAACCGAATGGGCCAGGAATTCTGTAGAAAGCGGCAAGAAACAGATTGAAAAAACAAGCAAGAGGAAGATGTATTTTGATGCCATTAATTGCAAACCTCTCCCGGTGGAATTCTACAAAAACAGTTACAGAATCAGACGGTTCAGTGAAATATTAAATTATGGTGCTTACTTTATTAATACCTGGAATGATCCCAATCAATTTGAACTTCAAAATGCTGTATTGGCACTGAAAGGCGAAGAAAGAATCAGGTATAATATTCCCCAGGAACTTATTGATATAGATTTTGACTATGATGAATATGAGAAGGCTACTGAACATGTTCAGTTTACACCATTTTATATAGCCTTATATAAAGATGGCAGTTTCAAGACATTTGATGCTGTTACATATCAGGAAGAATCCTTCTTCAGAAGTATCCTGGAAAGAAACCCATCCATCCTGGAAGAAATAATGATTTCTACCGGCCTTAAAGAAGTGAGCACCGCCAGGGGTCAGAATGGAGTCAAGATTAAAATTCTTAACAGGGTTATCCAAATATCTGATGACAATCTTTCTACAGACATCAATGGAGATTTTGTATATGAAATATCTGAAGCACTTATTAAAGAGCTGATTCAAGATAAAAACTACTATATTCTGAGGCAAATTTACCAGTTTGACAGAATATGTTCGGGGGATGATTTTCTGGGAAGCATTGTTCATCTTAAAATAAGTGACAGCTTGATTAACCTTGTGGAGGAAATCCTTATAAAAGGTGAGGCAGAAAGAATTGGTCATGATGATGGTGAGCTGCTTGAGCAAAGAATCCAGCTTCTTAAGGTAAAACGCAGAAAAAGATAGAAAAGAAGCGTTATAATTGTTCTAAGTTATAGCAATTCTTGATTTCACCAGGCAGATAATATACAATTTATACTATGCTATACAAAATTCCGCAAAATTCGACTTTAAACCGTATATTTTTCAATAATGTACATAATTTATACTCCCATGTGTTTGGCAAAGCTCAAAATATTATATTAACTCTGTATATTAATAAAATATTATTGAATTAAGGTGTTTTCATGAAAAAGATTATAACTTTTTTAGGTGCAGGAACATATGAAAAGACAGTATATAAGTACGAGAATTTTGAAATTGAGACAAGATTTGTACAAGAAGCCATATCAAAAATAGTAGGGAACCATGCTGAGTTTATTGTGGCTTTAACAGCTAAAGCAAATGAAGAAAACTGGAAAACAAAAGATCCGGAAAAACCCGGATTGAAGGCCATTTTTGATAAGAAAAACATTTGCTACAAAGAGCTCCATATTAAAGATGGTCATAATGACCAGGAGCGTTGGGAGCATTTCGATCAGATATTCAAGAACATAAAAGAAAACGATGAAATCTATGTGGATGTGACTCATTCATTCAGATCAACTCCCTTTATTATCATGGCGGTACTCAATTATGCGAAATTTGTAAAGAACATTGAAATAAAAGGGATTTACTACGGTGCATATATTCCAAAACAACCTGTTGCTGAAATAGTTGACCTTTCAATATTCAATTTGTTCTCGGATTGGACCATAGCAGCAGAAAAGCTGATAACAATAGGGGACAGCCGTCAAATTGCCGATTTGATTGAGAAAACAATCAATCCCATATTAAAAAGCTCAAAGGGCAGTAATGTGACTGCAAAAACCACGAGAAATATAAACAGAAACTTAAAAATTTTTTCAAATGCATTATATACCGTCAGGGGCTGTGATATATCACAATGTGCATTGGATCTGAAAAAAGCTCTGAATGAGCTTAAAAAGATTGATATAAACGAACTAAAACCTTTTGAAAAAATATTGGATAACATGTCATCTTTAGTTGAAAATTTCACAGGAGATCTGATCAACGATATTGTGCAGGCTGTTAAAATCTGCATTGATTTTAATCTTATTCAACAAGGTTATACTTTCCTGGAAGAAAACATTTTCAACTTTTTTTGCAATGCATTAAGCATCAATGTTTGTGATACAAATTCCCGGATGAAGATTTCCAGAGTATTGAACTACATCCACAGACTCAAAACAAGAGGCGAAGAATACACCAAACCTCTGGAAGAAAATGAGCTGGATATTAAAAATAAAATGTACGGCTTGCTGGATAGTAATGTAATTGATGAAATGTCAGATCTGTTGATTGATATTTCCCATAAAAGAAATGATATAAATCATGCAGGATACAGGGATGTCAAAATAAAAGCTGCTTCCGCAGATAAGTTTGCCAATGAATTGGGGCGTTTTGCAGATAGATTTGAAAAGATTACAGGTAAAAACAAAAAAAGAAAAATGTATTTGGTTTTCTCCCATCATCTGACCGACAAACAGATAAAAGATGGTTCAGAAGCACTTGATATTGACGAATATATACATCTTCCGGAAGATTTGCAGAAAATCTGGAGTAATATATCTCCCGATAATGAAGATATATCGAATGAAGTAAATGCAATCATTGATTGGCTTGAAGAAAAACTGGACGCAGATGATGTGGTACTGGTGCAGGGAGATTTTGGTGCCACTTACAAGGTTGTCAATTACCTAAAAGCCAAAGGTATTAGAGCGGTTTATTCCACAACAAAACGGCAAGCCGAGGAAAAAGTAATGGATGATGGGAAAGTAATGCTTAAACACACTATCTCTCATGTAATCTTCAGGGAGTATTCATAAGGTTTTGTTTCAGACGCGATAACATTAATCCTTTATTATCCGGGGGAGGCTCTAAAAACTTAATAAACCATTATAAATAACTTTAAGCACAAGATTGGCCATTTCCTCCGGGGTTTCTTCTCTTTCTTCAACAAGCCATTTATACAGTATACTTATACAGCCATTAATGGCAAAGGTCAAAAGGTATTCTTTTTGGCTTTCTTCTGCATTGTACTGAAACGGTATCAGTTTAACCAGTTCCATTAAATCATTGTGGAAGGCATGATTACCATGCTCGCCTAAAAGCACTGTAAACAAATCAGCATTTGTCTTGGCATATTCTAAGATTCCTTTCAAATTTTGCTCTGTAATTGGCATACGATCGTCCACATACTGATCCAGGAAGCTTTTTAAATTTGTTATTACTTCATCTTCTACCTGTCGCAGAAGATCAAACTGATCAGTATAATGGGCATAGAAGGTACTGCGGTTGACATCTGCTGTTTCACATAAAGCAGTAACTGATATTTTTGAGATATGACGTTCTTTTAACAGTTCAACAAGTGCTTCTTTAAGAAGAGCTTTAGTGTATCTAACTCTGCGGTCAATTTTCTTTTTCATGATTAATCACCTAAAATATTATAAGGTAAAACCGACAATGAATAAAATTGTGACGGATAAAAAGCATTTTCGCCAACACTGTTGGTTGAATTCCAACAATGTGTCTATTATAATTCATTAAGAAGGTAAACGCAAGTTGATAATTCAAGACAGGAAAAATATATGGACAGATTTGCAAGAACCATTATTAATAAACGAAAAAGCATAATTGTACTTTGTATTATTATTTCTATAATATCGGCTTTCCTCACATTTTTTGTGGGCATCAATTACAACATGGCTGATTATCTTCCGCAAAAAGCTATGTCCACCACTGGCATTAAGGTTATGAATCGTGAATTTACCCAGGCCATTCCAAATGCAAGTGTTATGGTTGAGGATGTTTCCATTGTTGATGCCATGGATATAAAAAGGCAGATTGCCGAGGTTGAAGGGGTAAACGAGGTTTTATGGTTAGATGATGTGGCCGACTTAAAAATGCCCCTGATAATGCAAGATAAAAAAACTGTTGAGGGTTTTTATAAAGACAGAAGTGCCCTCTATTCGGTCACCATTAAAGATGGAGCCGAATCGGCTGCCTTATCTTCAATTCGCGAAATTGTCGGATCTGAAGGGGCAATTGCCGGGGAGGCGGCTAATTTGACCGACATGCAAAGTGCGGCCGTAACCGAGGTAAGTCTGGCAGTTGTTATTTTGCTGCCTGCAATTATTATAATATTGCTTCTTTCTACAACATCCTGGTTAGAACCCATACTGTTTCTTTCTGCAATAGGGGTATCTGTAATTATCAATATGGGTACCAATATAATTTTCGGGGAGATTTCATTTGTAACAAATTCGGTGAGCCCTATCCTTCAGCTGGCAGTATCTATGGACTATGCTATTTTTCTGCTTCACAGCTTTGGAGACTTTCGAAAAAAGTATGATGATGTAGAAGAGGCAATGTATCATGCCATCAAGGCTTCGGTTACTACTGTAGCAGCCAGTGCACTTACTACATTGTTTGGCTTTTTAGCCCTTGTGTTTATGGAGTTCAGAATAGGGCCTGATTTAGGGATTTGCCTTGCAAAGGGTATAGTTTTAAGTTTTGTTTCGGTTATGGTATTTCTTCCGGCATTGACTCTTTCCCTTTATAAGCTCATTGATAAAACCAGCCACCGTAGAATTATGCCAGAGTTCAGAAATATAGGGAAATATGTATCAAAGATTTTTGTCCCCGTTGCTGTTATAGTTGCCGTAGTAATAGTACCCAGTTTTCTGGGGCAGGGGAAGACCAGCTTTTTATATGGTTATGGCGACTTTGATGCCAAACGTGAACTAGGACGCAGCACTATTGCCATAAATGAGAAATTTGGGCGTACGAATATTTTGGCTATTCTGGTTCCTAAGGGGGATATGGCAAAAGAATCAGCTCTTACGGATAGGCTGGAAAAACATCCGCACGTTAAAAACGTAATTTCATATGCATCTGCGGTGGGCCCCACTATTCCTTCAGGCTTTTTAGGGGAAGATATTACCCAGCAATTCTACTCAGAAAACTATTCCCGTATTGTTCTGTACACCGATTTACCTGATGAAGGAGAAATGACATTTAATGCGGTGGAGGAAATAAACGGAATCATATACGAGCATTATGATGAGGCTTACATGGTTGGCCAGAGCGCAACTTTAAGTGACATAAAAAAGGTAGTAGAAGTTGATAACAGCCGGGTTAACCTTATAGCTATTGCGGCTGTATTCCTGGTGGTAATGTTTACTTTTAAATCATTGTCGTTACCGGTTATTCTGGTGCTTGCTATTGAGGTAGCTATATGGATAAATCTGTCTTTTCCCTATTTTACCGGAACCTCAATAAACTATGTAGGTTATTTAGTGCTTAATACTGTCCAACTGGGCGCAACAATTGACTATGCAATCTTACTTACAGATAACTATATGCAGAAACGAAGAATCATGCCTGCGAAGGATGCCATTTATGAGTCTCTTTCGATTGCTTTCAGATCCATTTTGGTCTCGGCATCCATACTGTCTTTTGCAGGATTTACGCTGTATTTAACTTCGTCAAACTCTATTGTTGTTGATATTGGGCTGTTACTTGGCCGCGGCACATTAATCACAATGTTTATGGTGATCTGCTTCCTGCCAGCAATGCTTATCATATTTGATAAGCTGATAAACAAAACAACTAAGGGGGCTGACTTTTTCCTGTCACCCTGAACGAAGCGCTAGCACCTCTAAACCGTCATCCTGAGCGCAGGGAAATGGTATAATGTTTTTGGACAGGTCTTTAAATGACTAAGGTAAAGGAGAAATCATTATGCCAAAAAGTAAAAGAAGAACATACACAAAAGAATTTAAGTTAGATGTA
>DUNT01000041.1 GCA_012839205.1 Clostridiaceae bacterium | reverse complement strand
GCCGAAGCTCTCAGAGAAATATCCGGCAGACTTGAAGAAATGCCGGCAGAAGAAGGCTTTCCCGCATATCTGCCATCCAGACTCTCTGAATTCTATGAAAGAGCCGGCAGGGTTGAAAACTTTAATAAAACCTTTGGGTCAGTTTCAATAATAGGAGCGGTTTCACCCCAGGGAGGAGATTTCTCCGAACCTGTTACCCAGAATACGAAACGATTTATAAGATGCTTTTGGGCTCTTGACAAGGCTCTGGCGTATACAAGGCATTATCCGGCTGTTAACTGGACAAACAGTTATAGTGAATATAGCGATGAACTCTCCGGATGGTATAACGAGAATGCCCACCCGGAATTCATGAATAAGAAAGCTCTGTTAAGCCGGATTCTTCAGGAAGAAGGAAAACTTTTAGATATAGTTAAGCTGATAGGCAGTGATATTCTGCCCGATGAGCAGAAGCTGGTGCTGGAAACAGCCAGGGCTATAAGGCAGGGCTTTTTGCAGCAAAATGCTTACCATGAGCAGGATGCCTATGTTCCTGTTCAGAAGCAATATCTGATGATGGACTCCATTTTACGGTTCTATGAGAAAGCCACCAAACTTGTTTCCCTGGGCATACCGGTATCTGTAATACGAAAATCCGGAGTATTTGAGGAGCTTATACGCATTAAATATAATATATCTAATGAAGATCCCGGCGCTTTTGACCAGTTAAATATGAAGCTGGAAAAAAGACTTGATGAAATAGAATCGGATTATAAACAGAATTAAGATGATTACCGCTTTGCAGGTGCGGGATGCAGCTTAAAGTTTTCCAAAGGTGAACAATTCCGGCTGCAAATTTTAAATAACGGGTAAAGCCTTTATTTAAGTTTTGGAAGGGTAAGAGTATGAATGTAGAATATATAGGTCTTAAAGAGATTTCCGGTCCACTTGTTGTAATTGATGGAGTAAAGAATGCCTCCTATGAAGAAATGGTGGAAATCACAATAGGTAAAAACAAGAAACTGGGCAGGATAATAAAAATTGAAGGAGAAATGTGTGTTGTACAGATATTTGAAGGCACAAGGGGAGTTTCACTGGAAAACACACATTCCAGGCTTCTTGGCAAACCTCTAAAAATACCCCTTTCAATGGAACTGTTAGGGAGAGTGCTGGACGGAATAGGAAGGCCTGTAGACGGACTGGGAGAACTATTTCCGGAGAAAAGCAGGGATGTAAATGGTGAGCCCATTAACCCGGTGATGCGACAATACCCCAGAAATTTTATACAGACAGGCATATCCTCTATAGACGGTCTTACTACTCTTATTCGGGGACAAAAACTGCCTGTTTTTTCCGGAAGTGGTCTTCCGCACAATAAACTGGCAGTACAGATTGTGCGGCAGGCAAGAATCACTGATGGCGAGAATGAAAACTTTGCTGTGGTCTTTGCTGCTATGGGGGTTAAATATGATGTTGCCGAATATTTTAAGCAAAGCTTCAAAAAAAGCGGAGTTTTGGACAGAGTAGTCATGTTTTTGAATTTAGCCAATGATCCTGTGGTGGAAAGAATAGTTACTCCAAGATGTGCCTTGACTGCGGCCGAATATCTTGCGTATGAAAAAGGCATGCATGTACTGGTTATTTTGACAGATATGACTTCCTATGCAGAAGCACTGCGTGAAATTTCATCCTCAAAGGGTGAAATACCTTCCAGGAAAGGTTATCCGGGGTATCTGTACAGTGATTTAGCCTCGATTTACGAGCGGGCAGGCATGGTAAAGGGATCTAAGGGCTCTATAACCCAAATACCAATTCTCACAATGCCCAATGACGATATAACTCATCCAATTCCCGACCTGACAGGTTATATAACCGAGGGGCAGATAGTTTTGGATAAGAGTCTCGCTTCCAAAGGAGTATATCCTCCAATCAGTATTCTGCCGTCTCTGTCACGACTTATGAAGGACGGTATCGGAGAAGGCTACACAAGAGAAGATCATCCCCAGGTTGCGAACCAGCTTTTTGCATCCTATGCCAAGGTACAGGAGGTGCGTGCTTTAGCATCTGTTATTGGCGAGGAAGAGTTAAGCCATATTGATAAGTTGTATATGAATTTTGGACGGGAATTTGAGAAATACTTTTTATCACAGGATTTCCAGGAAAACAGGAGCATAGAAGATACTCTTGACCTTGGCTGGAAATTACTTAGATTATTGCCTGAAGAAGAACTGGATCGGTTATCATCTGAAATTACAGATAAATACTATAAAGCTCCCGAATTAAGTGAAGGGGATTTCTAGAATATGGATACAAACTTATTTCCCACAAAAGGAAATCTTATAATTGCCAGGAATTCTCTTGCTTTATCCCGCCAGGGGTTCGAATTATTGGATAAGAAGCGCAACATTCTGGTCCGGGAATTAATGAGCAGGATTGATAAAGCAAAGAAGATTAATGATGAAATCCAGGTTGTCTTCAGCGAGGCATACGAAGCTCTTCAGGATGCCAACATCAGTATGGGGATTTCAGTCGTTCAGCAGATCGGGTTTGCAATACCGGAAGAAGAAAGCATCCGAATAAGGGATCATAGTGTTATGGGGGTTGAAATACCTGTTATATCTGTTAATGAAAAAAATATGCAGCCTTATTACGGATTTCGTATGACCAATGGTACACTTGATCTGGCAAGAAAAAAATTTGAAGAGGCTAAGATTCTTTCAGTACAATTAGCAGAGATTGAAAACTCCATATACAGGCTGGCTAAGAATATCAGACGAACCATGAAACGCACTAATGCACTAAAGAACATAATAATACCGAAATACGAGAGCATATGTTCAACCATTGAAAACGTACTGGAGGAAAAGGAGCGGGAAGAGTTTTCACGCCTTAAAATTATTAAACGAGTTACAGAGAATAAAGACAAATTTTAAATTGACATTAGAGATTTGAAATTGTATTATAGAAATAATAACTGTTTAAAGGTGATGAAGGAGCCTCTGTAATAATTGGTTTCCTACTTAAGAGAGCCTGTGGTTGGTGCGAACAGGCAGGAATTTAATTACAGGCATCTCTCCGGAGCCCGTTACCTGAAATTGAATGTAAGGTATCGCGTTAGCCACGTTACAGGCAAGGGTTTGTTAGAACCTTTATGAGGGCTTTATTAAAAGCTAAAAATGGGTGGTACCACGGGTTATAAGCTCGTCCCAGCAACAGGAACAACGTTGTTGAGACGAGTTTTTTATATGTATGCCGAATTTATTAAGGAGGTAACAGGTATGAATGACAAGATTATTGAGATTGCTCAGCGAATAAGAGGCTTAAGAGAGGACTTTGACATCTCTGTAGCAGAAATGGCACAGCTGTTGGAAGTTTCAGAAGAAGAATATTTAAGCTATGAGGAAGGCAAGAGAGATTTTTCCTTTACCTTCCTTTATAAGGTTGCAGTACGCCTGGGTTTAGACATAAGCGAACTAGTAACTGGCAGCAGCCCCACATTATCGGTCTACACTCATGTTAAGAAGGGAAAGGGACTTTCGATAGAGCGCAGAAAAGGCTTTAAATATCAGAACCTGGCTTATTTGTTTAAGAACAGAAATGCTGAACCCTTCCTTGTGGAGGCTCCTTACGATGAAGCCGCTGATAAGGGAGAAATTCTGCAAAGAAATCATGACGGGCAGGAGTTCGACTATATCTTAAGCGGATCATTAAAGGTTAAAATCGATGATCATGAGTTTATTATGGAAGAAGGCGACTCTGTATACTATGATGCATCACATAAACATGGCATGGTAGCAACAAATGGAAAACCATGTGTCTTTTTGGCGGTGGTAATCAGGGATCAGAACGGGAGGATGGGCTAATGTCGAGATTATATAAGGAATACGTTATTGAGACACTGAATAACGAAGGAAATGTAGAAAAGGTAAGTTTTAAGCAAGATCCAAACTATAACTTTGCTTATGATGTCGTAGACAGGCTTGCAGAAGAAAAACCTGATAAATTAGCTATGGTTTGGTGCAATGAGGCCGGAGATGAAAAGTTTATTACATTTAAGGAAATGAAAGAATACAGCGATAAAACAGCTTCCTTTTTTCAGAGCCTGGGAATAAAAAAAGGCGATGCAGTTATGCTTATTCTAAAGCGTCATTATGAATGGTGGTATTGTATGATGGCACTTCACAAGATTGGTGCAATTGCTATTCCGGCTACCAACCAGCTAATGACCAAGGATATTGTCTATCGTATAAATGCTGCCAGTATTAAAGCTGTGGTATGTACTGCAGAAGGACAAATATCGGATCTGGTAGATGAAGCGCAGAGTGAAACTGAGACCCTCAGCATAAAGATTCTGGCCAGGGGAAAGAAAAATGGTTGGCTGAGCTACGAAGACGGGGTGGCCGGGGCACCGGATTTTGTAGCTCCAACTGGGGAAGACAGACCAAAAGCCGAAGAAATAATGCTGATGTATTTCTCTTCCGGCACAACAGGCATGCCAAAAATGGTGGCTCACAATCAGTACTACTCGCTAGCCCATATTCCTACTGCAGTATACTGGCATAATGTAGAGCCTGAAGGATTGCATCTGACAGTGGCTGAAACTGGCTGGGGTAAGGCTGTTTGGGGGAAACTATATGGCCAGTGGCTAGCAGAAAGTGCGGTATTTACATTTGATTTTGACCGGTTCAATCCGGACGAGATGCTTAAACGCATAGCCAAATACAAAGTGACCACATTCTGTGCCCCGCCAACTATATACAGATTCCTTATCAAAGAGGATCTTTCTAAGTATGATCTCTCATCGGTGAAATATTGCACCACCGCAGGTGAGGCTTTGAATCCAGAGGTTTTTAACCGGTTTAAAGAATTAACGGGCATAAAACTTATGGAGGGCTTTGGTCAGACTGAGACCACGCTGTGTCTTATGACGTCTACATGGATGGAACCTAAGCCCGGATCGATGGGTAAGCCCTCGCCGGGTTATGAAATGGATCTTGTGGATGAGAATGGAGACAGTGTTGAACCCGGCCAAGTTGGTGAGATAGTTTTAAGGCTTGATAATGGGAAACCCTTAGGTCTTATGATGGAATACTACAGGGATGAAGAAAGAACCAACCAAGCCATACGTGACGGACTTTATCACACAGGAGATACTGCCTATAAAGATGAGGACGGATATTTCTGGTATGTGGGAAGAACCGATGATATCATTAAATCCTCCGGTTATCGCATTGGTCCCTTTGAGGTGGAAAGTGTTATTATGGAGCATCCGTCTGTATTGGAATGTGCGGTTACCGGTGTTCCCCATCCTGTAAGAGGGCAGATAGTTAAAGCAACTATTGTACTGACAAAGGGGTACCAGCCAACCGAAGAATTAAAAATGGAAATACAGGATTATGTAAAAACTCATACTGCACCATATAAATATCCTCGTATTATAGAATTTGTTGATGAATTACCCAAAACCATCAGCGGTAAAATACGCCGCACAGAAATCAGGGCTAAAGATAACGGATAAAGAATATTATCATCAATTACATCCTATTTATTGGGCTTGCACATGCCAGGCTTATGCTATATAATATACTTTGCCGTGCTAGACGGGGAGTTAGCGGTGCCCTGTATCCGCAATCCGCTACAGCGGAGTCGAATTCCTGTTTGAGGCATGCAAGTGTAAAGTCAGTTATGTGGCAAGGTACAATGAAGATTGGGTCTTGCGCAATTCAGAACTGTGAACCCCGTCAGGTCCGGAAGGAAGCAGCGGTAAGCGGATCCTCTGGATGTGCCGCAAGCCAGCCTGGTCCGAGTATGCTGCGCATGGTACGTTTGTACTTGCCTGTCGAGGACAGGTGCACGGTTTTATTATGAGATAAACGAGGTATTTGCCTCGTTTTTTTTATTATAAGCACCGGATAAGTACTGGATTAATCCCTTGCGAAGACTTTTTTTAACTGATAGACTGGTATTACAGCAAAGACATTTTACAGATTTTCGAGGACGGATTATATCTTGTTATGAAGGAATGATTTAATGGCTCACATAGCATTATACAGAAAGTGGAGGCCTTTAACCTTTGAAGATGTCGTAGAGCAGCGGCATATTGTAACTACATTAAAAAACAGCATTAAGAACAATACTGTAAGCCATGCTTATTTGTTTTGTGGAACCAGAGGGACTGGAAAAACCACCCTGGCCAAAATATTTGCCCGGGCTGTCAATTGCACTAATCCCTCGGATGGAAGTCCGTGTAATGAATGTATGACTTGTAAGGGCATTCTGGATGGTTCTATACTCGATGTTATAGAAATTGACGCTGCTTCCAACAACGGAGTGGACGATGTCAGGGAAATAAAAGAAGCAGTGATGTATGTACCGGCTGTCACCCGGTTTAAAGTGTATATTATAGATGAGGTTCATATGTTATCTACCGGTGCATTTAATGCGTTGTTAAAGACACTGGAGGAACCTCCTGCCAACGTTGTATTTATTCTGGCTACCACAGAGCCTCATAAGCTCCCTGCCACTATTTTATCCAGATGCCAAAGGTTTGATTTCAAAAGAATTACTGTAAAAGGCATTGAGGAAAGGCTTAAGGAAATTGCCAAGGATTGTGGTGTTTCAGTTGAGGATGATGCTATCCGGCTGATAGCAAGAATTTCCGAGGGTGGAATGAGAGACGCCATAAGCCTTTTAGATCAGTGCATTAATATTGGGAATACCACAATTACCCATAAGGATGTTATAGAAATTTCAGGTTTATCGGCAACTGAAGCGGTTAATACCTTTGCAGGAGCTATTGTGGATAAGGATGTTCCTGTAGCCCTTAATGCAATTAAAGAGGCAATGGAACAGGGAAGAGACTTGAAACCTTTTTGCAATCAGCTTATTTTATGGTTCAGAAACCTGATGCTGTTAAAAAACGGAGGTAAGTTACTGAATCTGATTGATTTAAGTGACGAGGAACTTCAGCCTATAAAAGAAGCAGCCGGTAAGATTGATTTGGAACGAACCCTGAAGGTAATTGAGGAGCTTTCTGAAACAGAAGCACAATTGAAATGGGCTGAAAACCCGCGAATTATTATGGAAATAGCTGCGGTTAAGTTATGTTCGGATATTCCTGTACATGGGAGTATCTCCAATGATGTTTTGGCCGGTTTTGAGATTAGACTCCAGCAAATAGAGGACAGGATATCCCAGATTCAGCAGGGCGCAAATATAAAACCAAATCGTACCACAAAAAAAACTAAGTCCGCTGAAACGGTTTTAGAAAATACTGAATCAAAAGAAGATAAGCAGGCAGAAACCAGGGATATTTCCCAGTATGCGGGAGAAAACAAAAGGCTTGAAAAATGGTCTGAGGTAATTGAATATATTCGTTCGGAAAACAAAATGAAAGTCTATGCATATCTGTTGGACACATGGTGCTTTATTTCCGACAACGGAACAGCTAATGTGGTAGTATCGTCAGATGATGCATTGAAAAAAACTGTACTAAGCCGAAATGACAGCGTTCAAGTCATTGAGAGCGCCATCAGTCACGTTTTAGGCAGAGAAACTAAGGTGAAGATTATTGAAGAAAAAATGCTGGATTCAGTAACTTCAGAAAACAAGGATGACCCGGTACTGGAGAGAATAATGAAATTTGCCGAAGAAAACAATATCCCCTTGAAGATTGAGGAATAGTAAAAGATACAAAAAGATTCGGGAGCTGATTTGTAATCAGCTCCCGAATTATTTATATCAATGCTAAAGGTAGATAAAAATTTTATTTATGTATATATTATATGGTCGTTTCTTATGCCTGGCATGCTGTAGCTTAAATTGTTGTCCTGTAGTTTGTCTATGTTGTGATTCTAATTGTATACCTGGTTGTAGCCATGATGTTGCCTAAGCTGTCACTGAACATGTTGCCTCTGATGTGGCCTATACCGCGGTTAATGCTGCAAACCATGTTGTTGCCTGTGTTGTAAACCATGATGCCTACTGAGCTGTGGCCTTGGGTGTCGCCTCTGGTGCCCCCTAGTAATTTGCTCGTTATGTCATTATCAATACTTTTTGTCCGATGTTAAGTCTTTATTGTGGCTAAATGCCTAATCGCATCTTTGCTAAGAAACCAATCCAATATTTTACGAATTTGAAGATGTACTGTGATGTAATAACTATCGAAAATAATGCTGCTAAACTTATGATGTGCTGGCCCTTATGCAATATATGGCATATTTACCTCCCCTGGTCATACCTCTTGCCTCGATGTTTCTCTCTATTGATAATAACTGAACCAGTAATGTCTTAAGACAAGTTTATATTAAACCATGAGCATAAATATTACCATGAAAAAAATAAGGATAATACCCCGAAAAAAACAATATTGGTCATAATAATGGTCAGGTTATAAAATATCTGTCGCAACTAATCGCAACTTGTTGAAAAAATTTATTTTTCTTTCATAATTACCGCTGAAATATTGGAAAATACTTATGAAATTATAGATAAAAGCTTGACAAATGGTAATACTAATTGATATATTAAACCAGTTAAGTGGTATTCATATCTTGATTATTTCCCAAGTGAGTATTTGTAGACGGAATTTGAATAAATATGATACTGTTTATACTTTCGAAATGGCTCTCTTACTCGGGGGCAGGGATTAGATTATTTTAGTTTAATATAAAGAATTCTACGTGCATATTTTTTTGTACAACCATGTATTAGAATATAAAAAGTTACACAAGGCGGTGTATTATGAAAGACAGGTCCATCCTTGAGCGCAAATCTCTTGAAGATCTCAGGTATATTGCGAAAATGCTGGGATTAAAAAGTATAACCAAGTATAGAAAAGCAAATTTGATTGATTTAATTATCAGTGCAACGGATGTTTCTCAGTCAGAAACCGAAACAAAGGAACAGAGTTCTCCTGATGCAAAGTCAATATCGGAAGAAAAACAAAAGGGAGCACCGAAGAAGGAGAAAACAGAGGAAAAAACAGAAGAGGCTAAGGCTCCTGCAGAAAAGAAAAAAAGAGGAAGACCCAAAGCTGCTTCGGCTGATGAAAAGAAAGAGTCGAAACAGAAATCTGAAGAAAGTGCTGCGGAGCAGGATGTTAAGTCAGAAAAGGCCGAGATACCAACTAAAAAACGGCGGGGCCGTCCAAGAAAGTCCGAGGAACAAACTTCAGAAAATGCTGTTGTCCAGTCAACAAAGGATGATGAGGTTAAAGAAGAGGATATTGTTTCTACACAAGTTAAAGAATCCGATGAAGAAGTCACACCTCAAAAAACACCTGTGAGAACCACACATATCAAAATTGGAGCTGTCAAAGAAAATACCCCTGCTAAAGAGAATCAGAGTGCTGAAGATGTCAATGCTGACGACAGCAGTCAGAGCAGCGGTATAGCAGTTCCCTCTGTTATCCCTCAGGATGATGCCAAAAACGGTGAGGAATTAAGCGTAACAGAAAAGGAAAAATTAGAAGGTATCGGTGAGGATGAAAGTAAGACCTCCAGATATAGTAAAACTAAAGATTTATCCCGTTTAGAAAGTGAAAACCCTGTCACAGGTATTCTGGAAGTTCTTCCTGATGGCTATGGTTTCTTGCGTGGTCATAATTATCTTTCAGGACCGAAAGATATCTATGTTTCACCCTCTCAAATACGCAGATTCAATTTGAAAACCGGTGACAGAATTGTTGGAAAGGGCAGAATTCAAAAAGAAGGCGAAAAATTTCAGGCCCTCTTATATGTATCTTCAGTTAATGGTGATCCTCCCGAGGTTGCTCAAAAAAGACGACCATTTGAAACCCTGACTCCTATTTACCCGGATGAGCGTATTACCCTTGAGTCGGATTCAAAAGAATTATCAACCCGCCTGATTGACCTTATTGCCCCTATCGGGAAAGGACAGCGGGGTCTTATTGTTTCCCCTCCAAAAGCAGGGAAAACCATATTACTTAAAAAAATAGCAAATGCTATAACATTAAAGTATCCGGAGATTGAAGTAATAGTGCTGTTAATCGATGAGCGGCCTGAGGAAGTTACCGATATGCAGCGCTCAATAAAAGGCGATGTTATATATTCAACCTTTGATGAGCTTCCTGAACATCATATTAAGGTAGCTGAGATCGTTTTGGACAGAGCCCAGCGTTTGGTGGAGCATAAAAAAGATGTGGTAATTCTTTTGGACAGTATTACACGCCTGGCACGAGCATATAACCTTACAATTCCGCCAACGGGCAGAACTCTTTCGGGAGGGTTGGATCCCGGAGCTCTTCATAAACCTAAACGATTTTTTGGATCTGCTCGAAATATTGAAAATGGCGGAAGTCTGACTATAATTGCTACAGCACTTATAGATAGAGGAAGCCGCATGGATGATGTTATATATGAAGAATTTAAAGGAACAGGGAATCTTGAACTGCATCTGGATAGAAAGTTATCAGAAAAACGTATTTTCCCTGCAATCGATATAAACCGCTCAGGCACCAGAAGAGAAGAGTTGCTGCTATCCCAGAAGGAACTTGAAGGAATCTGGACTATCCGTAAGGCTATGAGTAATGTTGGTACAGCCGATGTTACCGAGATGATTGTTAACAGACTTATGAATACAAAGACAAACGAGGAGTTTGTAAATGGCATAAATATAGCTTTGACCCAACGGGAAAAGAACAGTTATGACACAATATATAAATAAAGGTTACAAAGAGAGTACTTGCATTGGCTAAGCTGGTGTGGTAAAATACCAATCGATGCTTTTTTAGTGTTAGTAAAAATCGAATTTTATAAATGATTTTAGTCGTTAGCGAGGTGAAAACCATGCGTGAAGGTATCCATCCAAAATACGGGACAGCAACAGTACGCTGTGCATGTGGAGAAACATTTGAAACAGGCTCTACAAAATCAGAGCTTCGTGTAGAAATCTGCTCACAATGTCACCCGTTCTTTACAGGAAAGCAAAAACTTGTGGACACTGGTGGCCGAGTTGATAAGTTCAAGAAAAAGTACGGCATGAAATAAGAATCTGAATGTTTTTCATGTACTTTATGCAGGAAATAAAAGACCGGGAATACCCGGTCTTTTGTTGATGTTATAAATCTTAATTTTCACATATAATAGGCAGGAAAAGGAGGTGCTGTATGAGTTATAAAAAAAACGGCATAAAATCTTACCTTACTATAGGCTTAGGTTGCTTTATAATAACAATTTCCATGAATTTCTTTTTGATACCATATAAACTTGCCCCCGGAGGAGTTTCAGGTCTGTCAACAGTTCTCTATTATGTTTTTAACGGTAATATTCCGGTTGGTACACTAATGTTAATTTTAAACATACCACTTTTTATTATAGCTTATAAGAGCAAAGGACGTAAGTTTTTTTTCCGGTCTTTGTTTGGTGCGGTTACCCTTTCATTAATGATTGACTCGACTGCTATGATCTTTAACCGAATTATTAATGAACACTTTGTAAATATCGATATTTCCATGGCCGATCCGGATTTGCTCCTTTATGCACTTATCGGTGGGGGTATAATGGGGTTTGGACTGGCAATTGTTCTTAGGGAAGATGCCACCACCGGAGGCACTGACCTTATTTCCTCAGTCCTTCACAAGGTTTTTCCAAGATTTTCGGTTGGTCAGCATCTGTTATTAATGGACGGATTGGTTATTATTTTTGCCGCAATAGTTTTTAAGAGCGTTAAATTGGCTCTTTATGCCTCAATGAGCCTTTATGTATCCACAAAAACTATAGATGCGTATCTGGAAGGTTTAAGATTTTCAAAAAGTCTGTTAATAATATCCGAGAAATCGGAACAAATAGCTAAGAGACTCCTTGAAGAGGTAGACAGGGGTGTAACCGGTTTAAATGGGAAAGGTATGTACAGTAAGCAGGACAAAACAGTGCTCTTGTGTGTTGTTAAACGTGAAGAGATACCTGTTGTTAAAAATATCGTAAAATCTTGTGATGAAAAAGCATTTATTCTATTGATGGATGCACGGGAAGTGTTGGGGGAAGGTTTTGCACCGCTTGGCTTGTCCAAAGAAGGCCATGTTAACAATTAGTGTATTATATTTAAATTTGTGATTGAACAAATTGATGTTTACGAATCAGTATTGTATAATATACCAAGTACAAACCCAACGGCACTTACAAATACGATTAAACTATAACCGGAACAAAACCTTCTGTAGGTGCAGGTGGTGGGAAGTTATTTGTTTTGAGGTTAAACATATTACCCGTCTCGGGTCACTCTGAGGTAAACCTGTTGGTAACCTTTGATTTCAGCAATTGACCAGGTGGCTAATAATGTTTGTACATCATTATAATAAAAATGGAGGAAAAGTAAATGGATGACAGGACAAAGTTAGAATTAAAGAAAACCGCTACGAAAATCAGAATGGGAATAATTACAGCAGTTTCATCAGCTGGTAGTGGCCATCCCGGAGGTTCATTATCTTTAGCCGATATTCTGGCATTTCTATATTTTCGTGAAATGCGTATAGACCCTAAAAATCCTAAAGATCCTGATCGAGATCGCTTTGTTTTATCAAAAGGGCATTGTACTCCGGGTTTATACTCTACTCTTGCTAACAGAGGCTATTTCCCGGTTGAGGATCTTACCGGTTTCAGACAGACCAGCAGTTATCTTGAAGGACATCCCAATATGGATAAGGTTCCCGGTGTTGATATGTCAACAGGCTCATTGGGGCAGGGAATATCTGCGGCAGTAGGTATGGCTCTTGCCGGAAAAACTGATAAGAAAGATTACAGGGTTTATGCTGCTTTGGGAGATGGTGAGCTTGAAGAAGGTCAGGTCTGGGAGGCAGCCATGGCAGCCGCACACTATAAATTGGATAATCTCACCGCATTTGTTGACTATAATGGATTGCAGATAGACGGAAAAATAACTGATGTTATGAATCCGGAGCCCATAGCAGATAAATTTATTGCTTTTGGATGGAATGTAATAGAAATCGATGCCCATGATTTTGACCAGATTGAAGATGCCGTGAATAAGGCCAAGGAAACCAAAGGGAAACCTACTATGATTTTAGCTCATTCAATTAAAGGCAAAGGTGTTTCATATATGGAAAACCAGGCTTCATGGCATGGCAGTGCTCCGAAAAAGGAACAGACTGAGCAGGCACTGGCTGAATTGAAGGATTATTTAAACAGTCTGTAACTATTATCAACGGTATGGTGTAAGGAGGAACTTAATATGTCAGAAAAAATTGCAACCCGTGTGGCTTATGGCAAAGCTTTAGCTGAGATAGGGAAGAATGAAAATATAGTTGTTTTAGATGCAGATTTATCTGGATCAACAAAAACAGATTCTTTTAAAAAGCAATATCCGGAAAGGCATTTCAACATCGGTATAGCAGAAGGAAATATGATGGCAGTAGCTGCTGGAATGGCAAGCTGCGGGAAAACTGTTTTTGCCAGTACATTTGCTGTCTTTGCAGCCGGAAGAGCCTATGACTCGATAAGAAATTCCATTGGATATCCCCACCTGAATGTTAAAATCGGGGCAACTCATGCCGGTATTACACTTGGTGAGGATGGCGCATCGCATCAGATGGTGGAAGATATCGCCCTTATGCGTGCAATTCCGGGTATGACTGTTATATCCCCGGCCGATGCAGTATCTACTAATGCGATGGTAAAGCTGGCAGCTGAGATGTATGGTCCTGTATATTTAAGGCTTGGGCGTTTGGATGTACCGGTTATTTATGAAGCTGGTACCCAGTTTGAAATCGGTAAAGGAAACCAGCTTAAAGACGGTAAAGATATTACAATTATCGCAACTGGATTCATGGTGGCCCCTGCACTAAAAGCGGCAGAAATGCTTAAGGAAGATGGTGTTTCGGCCAGGGTTATTGACATTCATACTATAAAACCTATAGACAGTGATATTATAATAAAAGCAGCTAAAGAGACAGGCGCAATAATAACCTGTGAAGAACATAATTTGTTTGGCGGTTTAGGCAGCGCAGTTTCAGAAGTTGTTGTCAAGAATCATCCTGTACCTATGGAAATGGTAGGGATTGAAGACACCTTCGGAGAATCAGGAAAACCCATTGAATTAGTTGAAAAGTATGGATTAACTCCGGAAAATATTTATAAGAAGTCAAAAGCTCTTCTAAACAGAAAATAATAAAAATGAAATGGTGAAAAAGAGAAGTTGAAAAGCTTCTCTTTTTTTAAGCTGGTCATTGCTATGAATACACCATGTGGAACCTTTAGCCAATGTCATGCGTGCCGCTCAGTATGACAGCTTGAACAAACGTAATTAAGCGGCGTGGCTGCTGCGATTTAAAGCGGAGCATGGATTGCGGAGCGAGCGCGACTAGAAACTGGATGTTGGAGATGGAGCGCTAAATCGCAGCAGTCTACAGCCACTTCTCTGTTTAACGCAAAAAGATCCTTCGGCTCCGCTAACGCTGTGCCTCAGGATGACATATAGGTGGTACTGCGCGATTCTCAGGATGACACTCCCTGTCATTCTGAGCGGAGCGAAGAATCTTTTGCGTTGACGTTTAAGATCCTTTGACTCTGCTTAGTTTTTGGTGACGCCAATAGGCGGTGGAAAGGTTTCTCAACTTTTTTATTAGCCGCAAAGATTAAATAAACGATTATTTATGCCGATATATGCTTTAAGAATAAAGCATTTATTTTTTAGCACAAAGATATTTTATCAGATACTATTTGATATACAAAAGCGGGTGAAACAATGGATTTTGGTACACTAATAGGTTTTATTGCGGGTACGGCAGTCGTTGTTTATGGTATGTTTAGTGGTGGTGATGCATCCAGCTATATAAACGTATCATCGATGATTGTAACTATAGGCGGCGGCATTTGTGCCAACATGATGGGTTTTCCGCTGGCTGATTCCATTAAAGCTCTAAAAGCTTTACCCTTGATATTTAAGGAACCAAAGTCATCGGCAATGCGTACTATAAGCACCTTGGTTCAGCTTTCTCAAAAAGCACGAAGAGAAGGCCTTTTAGCATTGGAGTCAGCTCAGAGCGAATTGGAGGACGATTTCTTAAAAAAGGCTATGGAACTAGTGGTTGACGGTATTGAGGCCGAAATAGTAAAAACAACAATGCAGCTGGATATAGACAGTATGGCTGCAAGACACCAAAGCGCACAAGCATATTTTAAAGGGCTTGCTGGCCAGTTCCCTGCCTGGGGTTTGATTGGTACTCTATTAGGCCTTATCAATATGCTAAGGTCACTGGATGACCCCACATCAATAGGGCCCGCTATGGCATTGGCACTTGTAACCACGTTTTACGGAAGCGTTTTGGCTAACTTTGTTTGTGCTCCAATTATCAGAAAACTCGAAGGCAATAGTGCAGAAGAAATTCGTCTGAGAGAAATGATGATGGAAGGGGTTCTTTCTATCCAATCAGGTGAAAACCCGAGATTGATGGAACACAAGTTAAAGACCTTCTTATCTCCCGATCAGAGAACTCAGTATGAAGAAGCCACAAGAAAACAGGAGATACAAGAAGCCCCCGGAGTATAATGAGAGACAGGTGAAAAAATGACAAGGAAAAAGGAATCACAAGAAGTGGGTGCACCCGCATGGATGGCGACATATGGTGATCTCGTCACCAACTTGTTAGTATTTTTCGTTCTGTTGTTTTCAATGTCCACTGTCGACCAGATGACGTTTAAAGAGGTTGCGGCAAGTTTATCCTATTCAATGATTAACTTAAATAATGGTGATTCAATTCTTGATAGCAGTGCCAATAGTATAATAGTATTTGATTACACCAGGTTCGACAGTGAAGAGGCGGAAGCAAAGCGAAAAGAAAAATACATTGAAGATGCCAATGAAATGGTTGTTGATGCCGAAGAAAAGTTAAAGAATAAAGAGTTTGATGAAGCTAAGAACAAAATAAGAGATACCATAGAGGAGCAGGGTATATCTGATAAGGTGTATGTTGTTGAAGAAAAGGATTATCTTCTGATTCGTCTTGATCAGGAAATATTCTTTGAATCGGGAAGTGCAGATATAGTGTCTGAGGGTAAAGTGGTATTATCTTCATTAGCACCATCTCTTAGAGAAATGGAAAATGAAATATTAATCTCCGGTCATACCGATAATGTTCCGCAGACCAATCAAAAATATGAGACAAACTGGGAGCTTTCTACAGCACGAGCTACCAATGTTGTAAGGTATTTGACAGAAGTAGAAAACCTGGAACCGGATCGGTTTACCGCTACCGGTAACGGTGAACACAGACCTGTTGGAGACAATAATACACCGGAAGGCCGGCAAAAGAATCGTCGAATCGAAATAAAAATTCTGAAATAAAAAAACTTTGGGAAATATTTAAGCAATAATATGATAATCTTGGGAAATATAATATAATAATAAGACAGCTATGTTAATTATTTACAAGGGAGTTATATTTCCACATGTATACTATTGTTTGCGATATCGTAAAAGAACGTATGCAAAAAGATTTTAACGAAGCCTTGAAAATATTGGGGCTTTTTGTATCTTCAATCAAATTTGAAGACAGGATAGGCCTGTATGTAGTGGTCGAACTCTCAATGAACAAAGATGATGATAATAGTGAATAAAAATATAAAAACTCGGAAACATTGTGTTTCCGAGTTTTTACGGAAGGATCCTTTCGGTATTTACTCAACAACTGGAACATCCCGAAAAAGAAGACTAATACAGTATAGTCCTGCAATTCCAATTATAGAATATACAATACTAGTTCCCCAAGTTGCAATGCCAAATATGGCTTCAACGAGATCATACTGAAAAAGACCCACCAGCAGCCAGTTTAGAGCCCCAATGATAACGAGCAAAAGTGCAATTTTGTCAATCGGTGTTCTCATAATTCCTGACTCCTTTTATTTATTTCAGGTGACAAACGCCACCTTCAATAGTTTATTGTTAACAGAAAATTTAAAATAATTCTCCCTATTTATTGAAATCATTGAATACTTCTGTGATATAATATACAGCAAAGCAAAATTAAGCTTTTGCTTGAATTAATATATTTATACAGACAAATCTTAGTCTGAAATATTCTGGAGGTAATTAAATGGCAGATTTCTGGGATTCTGAAGAATTGATAAGCAAATTTGTAAAAAACAGCAGGGAAGAAATTCAAATTAAAAAAGTTTCAAAGAACAACAAGTCTTATGTGGATATACGGACTTTTTGGTATGACAGTAAAAGCGATGAATACAGACCCAGCCAGAAGGGTGTAGCAATTCCTTTGGAATTTGTAGGTGAGCTTAAGTCTGCATTAGACACAATAGAATACTAAAAAAAGTTGTTCAGATTATTGAACCGTAAAGAGAGTTCTGATAATACTTTAACCGCACCTGCAATAAATGCAGGTGCGGTATATAAGAACCGCACTTTTTTTGACCGGTCAGTAAAATAACAGGAGGTGCGGATAATAATAGGATATGCTTATTGAACAAGGGATGTGATAAAATGAAACCTGCCCTTGTATATCCCTATCTACCATCAGGAAGAGTTAAGAAAGCTATTGTATCAGGGGAAGCATCAGAAGAAATCGTAGATTCATTGAAAGAATTGGGAATAGATATTATTTTCACTGAGCCTTGCTCATCGCTGCCTTCACCATTATCTTACCATGTAGACATGCAGATGGTAAATATTAGTGAAGGTGTATTTGTTTATGCTCCGGAGGTATCTGAAAATACGCTGCGAGAGCTTAAAAAACTCGGGTTTGAATTGATAAGTGGTTTGACAACATTTAAAGACCATTATCCTTTTGATGTTGCTTATAATTGTGCTATAGTCGGCAAAAATGTTTTTTTAAATCCAAAATATACAGATCCGGTAGTTATTGAATTATTAGTAAAGAATAATATCAGAGTAAATCCTGTTAAACAGGGATATGCTAAATGTTCGACTGCTGTTGTTTCGGAGGAAGCAATTATTACAGCAGATTTACAGATTTATAAGAAAGCTGTGGAAACCGGACTTGACGCATTACTGATTCCGCCCCAAAAGAACATAATCATTAATGGTTATGATTACGGCTTTATAGGGGGCTGCTCGGGGTTAATTTCAGATAAAGAAATTGCCTTTTTCGGAGACCTGAACACCTTAAATGCAGGGGATGTTATTTTTGAATTTTGCAAGAAGCATGGAAAAAAAACCATATCCCTGGCAAGAGGTAATCTTATCGATTTAGGCGGATTGTTTCCTTTAACTTCTGTATAACGGACAATGAAAATTACATATAATACACCTGAAGGGATGTGAGAGAATGCCATCCTTAAAGGTGGACAGCGTGAAAGACATTAGAGGGTTGGCTTGTTATCTGGAAGAAAGATTTAGGATGAATGTACGAAATCCATTCAAATTGGTAGTAGACAAAGAAGGAAACTGTCTGACAATCCTGATTGACGGTTGTATAAGAAAAAATGGCAGAAGGTACCTGGTTACTTTGAACCATTTATCGGATATATTGGCTGAGTACATTCTAAAATCATATGAGAATAATATTTTAGAAAAGATAATAGCCCGCATATGCGAAGGACTGCCAAAGAACGACAGAGATGAGATTTACCGTATTGCATGTATAAGGCTTTATACACATCATGAAAGAAATATGGACAATCTTATCGAGTCAAGACGCAGGCTGATATCAGCAAAAATTGCCGAGTATTTAAGAAATGAAGATAAAATTATCTTAGAGGGGTTTGTCACTTTCAGACTCGGAGACTATGTTAAGAATCTTGAGATTGAGGTAGAAAGATCCATCAGGCAATTTTTTATTGAAAGACAATATGAGGAATATATCAATCTACTAATATCATTTGTTAAAATGCAGGTGCCGAGAGTACCGGAGCTGCATGTCTTTGTCCAGGACAACGGGTCTTACAGGGTGGAAGGCGCAAAACCGTTCGAGATACCTGAAGACATTGTTAATGGCTTTGGAATTCAATCAAGCAATCCTGTAATTGAAGATGACGATTTTATGATAGGTTTTCTTCTTACCTGTGCGCCTGTAAGAATTTTTATTCATAACCCGGTATTCTTTAAAAATAAAGAACTTTTAAATACAATACGCATTGTGTTTTCTGAATGTATACTGCTGAATGAATGATATTTATTCTTTCTAAACAAAATAGGCTAAAATTGATTCGGCCAAAAAAAGTTGTATCGAAAGCTGATTTTGTGTATAATTAAAGCAATAAAATCGGGATTTTAGCTAATTGGGGGTTGTTTTCTTGGCTTTTAAGGTTTTTCAATCTGTTGTATACAGAATCCGTGAAGCTATTGGTTACGATTTTGGTGTTACCGATAGTTCCGGAGTTATCATTGCAAGTACAATTGAGAAAGAAATAGGCATGGTACATGACAATTGTGCCGACTTTTTGAACTCAAATTCTACTTATATTGAAAAACCGGATATGGTCATGAAGAAAATTGACATTAATGGTCGTCTGGACTTTGTTTTATATCTATTGTCAAATCATCCGGAAAGAAAGAACATGGCCGAACTGATCTCAATAAGTCTGGAAAATGCAAAACTTTATTACGATGAAAAGTATGACAGAAGCAATTTTATGAAAAATGTGCTTTTAGGAAACATCCTGCCCGGTGACATTACAATCAGAGCCAAAGAGCTAAGAGTAAAAAATGATTGCAGAAGAATTGTTTATCTGATCAGGACCGAAAAAACCAGGGAATTATATGCATATAATATTATACAGAGTTTATTTCCCAATAATAACAAGGACTATATCATTTTGCTGGACGATCAGAACACTGTCCTTATTAAAGAGATAAAAGAAAATGAGGATAGTGAAGAAATCCATAAAAAGGCCAGAATTATTATCGATACCTTAAGCAGTGAACTCATGATAAAAGCAAATATAGGTATAGGTACTGAAGCAAAGAGCCTGCGGGATGTAGCCCGATCATACAAGGATGCTCAGACTGCATTGAAAATAGGACAAATATTTGAGTCGGAAAAAAATATCGTTGATTACAATCATCTTGGTATAGGAAGACTCATTTATCAATTGCCCACAACTCTTTGCCGCCTTTTCTTGAATGAGGTCTTTAAAGAAGGTGTTTTCGAGACTATTGACTCTGAGACAATGATAACCATACAAAAATTCTTTGAAAACAACTTAAATGTCAGCGAAACATCCCGGCAGCTGTTTATACACCGCAATACACTGGTGTACAGGCTGGACAAAATACAAAAAATAACAGGGATGGATCTAAGGAAATTTGACGATGCAATTTACTTTAAGGTTGCTATGATGGTCAAACGTTATCTTGATGATGTATCAAAGTAAAATATTCCTTCTCTGATTTTTATGGGGGCATATCATGATTAGGTTTGTTGACGCAACGAAGGTGTATTCCAACGGAGTAGTTGGACTTAAGAACCTTACTCTTAGGATAGAAAAAGGCGAATTTGTTTTTATAATAGGGCCAAGTGGCTCAGGAAAATCAACATTTTTAAAACTCATAATGCATGAGGAAGTTCCCACTGAAGGCGAGGTCTATGTCAACGGTTATAGCGTACATGACATGCCTCATTCGGAGATACCTTATCTTAGACGCAGCTTAGGTGTCGTATTTCAGGATTTTAGATTATTACCCAATAAAACAGCATACGAAAATGTTGCTTTTGCCATGCAAATTGTAGAAGCTACTTCAAGGGAGATAAGAAGGCAGGTTCCGCTTGCATTGGGACTTGTGGGATTAAGTAAAAAAGCAAAGGCTTATCCGGACCAGCTTTCGGGAGGAGAGCAGCAGAGAGTTGTGCTTGCCCGGGCACTGGTTAATAATCCGGCAGTTCTGATTGCCGATGAACCCACAGGAAATCTGGATCCCAAAACCTCAATTGAGATAATGAATCTCCTGGAGGAAATAAATCAACGGGGTACAACCGTTGTAGTGGCTACCCACGAAAAAAGTATAGTGGATGCCATGAAAAAACGTGTTGTTACACTTGAACATGGGGAAATCAAAAGCGATGTGAAGAAAGGGTCTTATTTCGATGAAAATTAGGACAATGAAACTTCTTGTCAAAGAAGGTACAAATAATGTTATAAAGAATAAGTTAATGTCATTTGCATCAATAATGACAGTTGTTGCAACCTTGTTTTTTTTGGGGATTATACTTCTTATTGCAATTAATATTACATCAAACATTGAAGCAATGAAGCGGGATTTGGAAGTCACCGTGTTTCTTAACGTAAATGTTACAAATTATCAGCGTGCAGAAGTTTTGAGTTATATTGAAAGTAAAAAAGAGGCCGGAATTATATCTGAATACCGGATTGAAACCAAAGAAGAGATGTATCAGAATATTAAGGAAAGCCTTAATGATGATACCCTTTTAGAGGGGTTCAGTGTGGAAAACACTGCTGAGTCATTTTACATAAAACTTGTGGATCCAAACAGCAGTGATGAGATAATTTCACAAATCTCCAGATTTGAAGGCGTTAATAATAATAACGGAATAGGGTATGGTAAAGATGAACTGGATAAGCTTGAAGGGATACTAAAGATTTTCAATTACATAATTATGGCGATTTTAATTGTTCTCATGATTATCTCAGTATTTCTTATATCAAACACTATTCGTCTTACAGTTTTTGCTCGAAGACACCAGATAGAAATAATGAAATATGTGGGTGCGCTGGATAGCTTTATAAGGTGGCCATTCATTGTTGAAGGCCTGCTGATAGGTTTTATGGGAGCTGTATTGTCATTTTTTCTAACCTCACAGGCTTATCAGTGGCTTCAGGGTGTCATAAATGTAATACTGACAAATCTAAAGCTATCTACGCTCAGAATCATGGAATTCAGCCCGGTAGCTATCAGGATGTTTATAATATATTCTATATTTGGTATGGTGATTGGTGGTATAGGAAGTTTACTTTCTGTCAGAAAGCACTTGAATGTATAGTATTTTGAGGATATAATATAATGAGCAATTGTAATAAAAATGTAAGTTTATTCATGCATATTTGTTGATAATTGTTCATATGCAGCCAACTTACTCGAAAGGATGGGGCAGTTACATATGATAAAGCGAATATCGGCAATAATGATGTCTCTTTTTCTGATTGCGATAATGGTATCTACATCATCTGCAAATTCTGTTCAAGATGTCCAAAAAGAGTTGCAACAAACCAAAAAAGAGATTAATGAAATAAAAAACCGGCAAAAAAAAGAAAGACAAAACCTTCTAAATAATCAGCAATATAGAGAAAACCTCATAGCCGATTTAGAAAGAAAAGGCCATGAACGAAGTAAAATTGAAGAAAAAATTAAAGAGATTGAATCTGCCATCGCATCCCTTGATGAAGCTATAAGATTATCAGAGGAAGAATATGCAGCAGAACTGAAACTTTTTCAAAAACGGTTGGTTACCTTGTACATAAATTCCAGAACAAAAGCAGAGACCAACTTACTCCTTAATTGTGATAACTTTGAGGAGATGTTTAAAAAAAGCCACATGTTAAAGATGGTTTCTCAGTTTGACCAGGATTTGCTTAAAAGCCTGGAAGACAGAAAAAATGAAATAACAGAATTGAAGGCCCTCAAACAAAAAGAAGAAGATGCTGCACAGCAACAATTAGAAGCAATGCTTATTGATATAAATAATCTTGAGGTGTCCCGTTCACTCGCTGATAAAGAGGTCCAAAGAACCCAACAGAAACTTAAAGAGCTTGAAAAAGCAGAAGACCAGTTGGAAGCCGATTCAAAGGAACTGGAAAAGCTAATCAGGAGGCTTTCTTCTTCGGGAGCCTACACCGGCGGTGTAATGCAATGGCCGTTGCCGGGATACTACAAAATATCTTCTTATTTTGGTATGAGGATGCATCCTATTCTGAAATATAATAAAATGCACGGTGGTATCGATATAGGGGCTCCATCCGGTACGCCTATTCATGCTGCAGCCAGCGGCAAAGTAATCTGTGCTGCATGGAGAAGCGGAGGCTCGGGTAATACTGTTATTATCGACCATGGCGGCGGAATTACTACATTGTATTTCCATATAAGGAATGGCGGAATACTGGTTAAAGAAGGACAAGTTGTTACAGCCGGGGATGTCATAGCCAAGGTGGGGAGCACAGGCTTATCAACCGGCCCGCACCTTCACTTTGAGGTAAGAAAGAACGGTGTGCGACAAGATCCTTTAAACTATGTAAAGGCAAAAAAATAAAAGCCGGTAAATGAAAGATAAATAACAAAAAGAGCTTTTGCTAAACAAAAGCTCTTTTTTATTCAGAACCCTCAGTGGAATCAGAATACATTTTACCGGAGGCAGTTTACACTATAAATACCAATCGCGTTTACAAAATTGTGACATTAATAATATTTAACTTTCTCTTTGGGAATTATTCTTGTAACAAACATGGTTTGAAAGACCATTGCATAGGATGTAGAATAGATTTAATTAAGCAAAAGAAGGGTCGTTTAAATGAGAAGAAAACAAAGAATACTACTTTCTGTTATCCTTCCAATAATTTTGGTTGCGGCATTTTTTTCAGGCTATTTTTTTTCAGTAATACGGCTGATGTCCTGGGATGTTTTCACATCAAAGCCAATAAAAGAATGGTTTAAACAGCAAAATGCAATATATTTTGATGCAGACCAGGTAGATGAGTTAAACATTGAGGCATTTAACAGAGTAAAGAATGTCCTGGAAAACAAATATTACCAGGAGGTTGATTTCAATGAAGCTTTCAGCATTGCAATCAAAGGCCTCTCGGCGGGCTTAAAAGATCCCTATACGGTTTATTATACTCCTGAAGAGATGAAATCCTATTTGGAAGGGGTATCGGGGAATTACGTAGGTATTGGTGTATCGGTTCATATGGATGAAAACTATCTTCTTACTGTTGCCGACGTATTTGCCGATTCTCCTGCAAAGGAAGCAGGAATCCTTAAAAATGACAAAATCGTTAAGGTTGATAATGAAGATGTTACCACCATAAGAGATGCAGACCTGATAGTAAAAAAAATAAAAGGCGAACCTAATACCAGGGTGAGAATCACTGTTTACAGACCTGATGAGAGTATATATAAAGAATTTGAGCTGGAAAGAAGAGTTATTAACATATCATGGATTTCAAGCGAAGTATTGGATGAAGGCATTGGATATATACACATTAAACAATTTGATGATGATATTTATAGAGATTTTGAGATGCATCTGAACAGTCTTATGGCAAATGGAATTAAGGGTCTGATAATAGATTTGAGAGATAATCCCGGAGGTTCATACTATCAGGTTGTCC
Organism: Clostridiaceae bacterium; assembly: GCA_012839205.1. GTDB lineage: Bacteria > Bacillota > Clostridia > DSM-8532 > DSM-8532 > DTU059. Next base: position 4,954 of record DUNT01000041.1, on the reverse strand, counting down.
AGATTGCAGACCGGATTGTACCAAAGGGATTGATTGTTTATACCGAAGACCGTCATAAAAACAGGAGTGAACAATTCTCAGACGAAAGAGAATTAGAATTGCCTTTAGCCGTGCTGGTCAACGGATATAGTGCCAGCGCTTCAGAAATACTTGCCGCTTGCATTCAGGATTATGGTAAGGGTGTTATTGTTGGAACCAAAACTTATGGGAAAGGTCTTGTACAGGAAATTGATACCGGATTTACCAACGGTGGCGGCCTTAAATATACAAAGGCCCGGTATTTCACACCTTCCGGCAGAAGTATACATGGCGAAGGGGTTATGCCTGATGTGGAGCTTGAGCTTAGTGAAGAGTTTAATACTACGTCAATTGAGGATATACCCCATGATAAGGATAATCAGCTGAAAACAGCCATTGCAGAAGTTATGGCAATGATGAAAAAATAAAGACATAGTTTTAACTGAATACCCATGAACAGGATTGGCAATAATGTATCATGGGGTGATGGAATATGACAAAGAAGGATGAACAGCTTAAATTGGAAATTGCCAAAGAGCTGGGTCTGTTGGAGAAAATTCAGTCGCAGGGCTGGAAAAGCCTTAGTTCAAAAGAAACAGGGCGAATAGGAGGGCTTATATCCAGAAAAAAAAGATCCAAAGCAATTTAAGCTGCAGGTAATTTACATGTACACCAGTTTTGCAGATTTTTATGACCGATTAACTCATGACATCCATTACGCTAGATGGGCTGATTATTTACAATCAGCCTTTCGCAAATTTGGAAAGGATCCGAAACTGATACTGGAGCTGGGTTGCGGAACCGGGAGTCTTGCTATAGAGCTGTCAAAAAGAGGTTATGATATGATTGCTCTTGATTCTTCCATCTCTATGCTTAACAAAGCCTATCAAAAAGCATTGAAATCCAATATGGATATACTCTTTTTAAACCAGGACATGAGAAACTTTGAGTTATATGGAACGGTTGATGCTATTATCTGCTTGCTGGATTCTATTAATTACATTACATCTTTACAAGATATTAAAAAAGTTTTTAAATTGGTAAATAATTATCTGAATCCCGAGGGTTTGTTTATTTTTGATATTAACAGTTATTACAAACTTTCTACTATACTGGCCAACCAGACGTTTTATGAGTTGGATGATGACATTTCATGGGTTTGGAAGAATACATATAACAGCAAGGAAAAAACCACGACATTTGACATTACATTCTTTGTTAAGAATGAAGAAGGCCTTTATCAGCGATATGATGAAACTCATACAGAAAAAGCCTTTACAGAAAATGAGATTAAGGAAGCACTTGTTTCTTCGGGGTTAAAACTTATTGGGGAGTATGGGAATTTAAGTTTTGATGTCCCCGCTGCTGACGAAGAACGTATTTTTTATATTGCTAAGAAAACTTGACCCGGTTATAATCGATTATATATAATAGACATTCATCATACCTGTTATTTTATTACGATGTGCTTATGTTCTTTGAGATGAGGATACGGAGGGACAACCTTGGGTAGAAAAGAAACACGTGAAAATGCCATGAAACTGCTATACCAGGTTCAGATACAAAAGGACGATATACAAGAACAGATTAGTCGGTTCATTGAAGAGCAGGAAATTACCAGGCCACAGGACAAAGAGTATCTGTTAAACGTGGTAAACGGTGTTATTGAAAATGCAGAGGAGTTAGATAACCTGATTTCAAAACATGCCAAAGGATGGACCATTCATAGAATGCCTAAAGTGGACCTGGCTATTATGCGGCTTTCCTGCTTTGAGATAAAATACAGAAATGATATCCCGGTTAATGTATCTATAAATGAAGCTGTTGAATTGGCTAAGAAATATAGCAGCGAACAATCGAAAACATTTGTTAACGGTGTGTTAGGTAAAATATTTGCCGAATTAGCAGATTATACTGCTGATGATTCGGGGGAATAATAATGGAAAAAACATTGACAGTTACTGAATTGACCACATATATTAAGCAGCTTGTTGATAGTGACATGCTGCTTTCTAATGTCTGGATAACCGGTGAGATTTCTAATTACAAACTCCATACCTCGGGACATATGTATTTCTCTTTGAAAGACCAGGGGGCTGTTATTAAATGTGTAATGTTCAGGACACAAAACAGTCGTTTAAGATTCAGGCCTGAAGAGGGAATGCGTGTATTAGCCAGGGGTTATGTATCGGTTTACCCTCAGGGGGGCGCCTATCAGCTTTATGTAGATGCTATGCAGCCAGATGGTACCGGTGCCTTATATATGGCATATGAACAGCTAAAAAAAAAGCTGGAGGCTCAAGGCATTTTTGATGCCAGCCGGAAAAAGAAGATACCGCTGCTGCCTCAAGCAATTGGAGTAATAACCTCGCCCACCGGAGCGGTAATAAGGGATATAATTCATGTATTAAACAGACGCTATCCAAATACCAGGGTATTTATATACGGTGCTGCTGTACAAGGAGCCGAAGCAGCTTTGCAATTGGCAAACGGTATCAGATACTTTAACAAAGTTAAGAATGTTGATGTAATTATTCTTGCACGTGGCGGAGGTTCCCTGGAAGACTTATGGCCTTTTAATGACGAGGATCTGGCAATTGCCATTTCAAAATCTGAAATTCCCATAATTTCAGCGGTGGGCCATGAGACGGATTTCTCAATATCAGATTTTGCAGCAGATTTAAGAGCTCCTACACCTTCCGCTGCAGCAGAACTGGTTATACCTGAAAAAAAGGCTTTAAAAGAAATTTTGACTACAAATGAAAAGAGACTTTTCAACTGTCTGACATTTGGGCTCAAGAAGGAAAGGGACAGATTGGAAAGGCTGCAGAATGCAAGGTGCATGCAAAAACCTCTGGAGATGATTAATCAAAAAAGACAGAGTCTGGATGTCGTTGAAAGAAACCTGATACTTCATGGCAGAGCCCGTTTAGACAGAACCAAAACTTCATTAAAGACAGTAATAGCCAAGTTAAATGCTTTGAGCCCTCTTACTGTACTAAGCAGGGGATATGGGGTTATTGAGAATGAAGATGGTAAGCTGGTGAACTCAGTGAAAGGGCTAAAACCCGGAGATAAACTTGTTATAACAATGAGTGACGGCAAATTGAGCACTGTCTGCGATAAAATATTAAAAGCGGGAGGCGAATGAAATGCCCAAAAAAGACGAGAAAACTGATATTACATATGAACAGGCAGCACTGGAATTAGAAAGTGTTGTTAATATGCTTGAAAGTGGTGACTTACCCCTGGAGGAATCTATAAAGGTATTTGAAAAGGGAATCAGCCTTGTTCGGATATGTAATAAGAAATTAGATGATATTGAAAAACGAATTACACTCTTAATGGAGGGAAAGGATGGGATCATCGAGAAGGATTTTAACCCCGATGATTTATAATAATGGATTTTGATACAAGATATAAACAATATCTGGCAATAATTGAGGAATGGCTGGAGGATGTTATCCCGCCGGAAGGTCTTTCGGATAAAGAATTTCCTGAAAAAACAATCTATGAAGCTATGAGATACAGTCTAATGTCAGGAGGAAAAAGGATCAGACCTGTTTTGTCCCTGGCTGTCTGCAATATGCTTAATGGTGATGAAAAAGAAGTAATTCCTTATGCCGGAGCCATTGAATTAATACACACCTATTCGCTTATACATGATGATCTTCCCTGTATGGATAATGATGACTACAGAAGAGGCAAGCTCACTAATCATAAGGTATTTGGTTATGCAACGGCCATTCTTGCAGGGGATGGACTTTTAAACCTCGCATTTGAAATTATGCTGAGAGAAACAATGAAAGTTGATGATAAAACTTTTTCCCGCTTAAAAACTGCTTACATGATATCGGTGTCCTCCGGAATCAAAGGAATGATAGGGGGACAGGTTATAGATATGGAATCAGAAAAAACTGAGATTTCATATGATTTACTGTGTCAAATGCACAGAAAGAAGACCGGAGCTTTAATCAGGGCTTCGGTATTAGCACCGGCTCTGCTTCTCAACGCAGGAAAGGATATTGTCGAAAAGCTGGAAATTTATGCTGAAAATATAGGTATTGCATTTCAAATAAAAGACGATATCCTTGATTATGAAGGAGACAGTGAAATTATAGGTAAGTCAACAGGAAGCGATACTGCCAATAACAAATCTACTTTTGTAAGCATATTAGGAATCGAAAAGGCTAAGGAGCTTCTTAAGACTTCTGTTAAAAATGCAGTAAACGCATTGGATGGAATGGGAAATAATGAGTTTCTGACTCAGATTGCATTCTTTATCTCGGAAAGAAATAAATGAATAAGGAATATACAGGGGAGATACTAACTTGACACAGACTGAAATCTTTTTTAACAATAAAGCTATAACGTTGCCAATTATTTCGTGGTTTTTGGCGCAATTTATAAAATTCATCAGTCATTATATTCAAAACAAGAAAATTGACTTCAGGAAGTTTGTTGCTTCCGGAGGAATGCCAAGCTCACATAGTGCGATAACTGTATGCCTTGCAACTGTAATGGCTATAAATAATGGACTGAATTCCAGTGAATTTGCCATTTCTGCCATAGTATCATTTATTGTAATGGCAGATGCAGCAGGTGTCAGAAGGGCAGCCGGGAAACAAGCCGAAGTGCTCAACAAGCTGGTTTATCATTCTAAAGAAATCAGGCTGGATAAAGAATTAAGGGTTCTGTTGGGACATACACCAATAGAAGTAATCGCAGGTGCTGTTTTGGGGATGCTGGTGGCGCTGTTATTTGCATAAAATGCGCTTATAGTGTATAATATTTTTTCGACAGTAAAATATCAGGATGGCGCAGTATCCTAGTCAGTACTGCCTGCTTCGAAGACGGGCCTAAAAATCCGTTAAAGGGCACATCGATGAAGTTCCTTGTGCCGGCTTGTTACGCCCAGTGATGGGCTGGTGCTGGG
>DUNT01000040.1 GCA_012839205.1 Clostridiaceae bacterium | reverse complement strand
TAATCCTTGCTCTCCATTACCGAAAAGAATTGATCGTACTTTAATTCGCCTGTTGATTTAAGCACCTTGTTTTCCATAACAATTTTATCGTCGTAAAATTTCAAGGAATTAATACTATCAAAGGTGCCTGTTTTGTCAGTCTTAATTCGTTGCGCATTCTTTCTTTCAACTTTAAGAATAACAACAATAATTGCAAGTAAAAACAATAGAATCCAGCTAATTACAAGCCGTACTAACATAAAATTTCCATTATCATAACTTATTATAATGCTTGCAATCAAACTAATTAAACAAAGAAATGGAATTACAAATTTGTTCCTTTTAAAGGTAGCGATATATAAAAATTTTTTATAGTCTTCCTTCGACATAGTCGTGTTTATTACAATTCTCGGCTCATCCATTTTTATCCTCCATACTTCACGTATTTTTACCATCCTGCTCCTACTTATTTTACTATACTTTCAAAATATAACAAAATACAATCCTCCAAGACTCCATAAGCTTTCACCGGCCGCTATTTACTTTATAGCTACAACACAAACACATTGGTTCATAGTATGAATTTCAACTGATTTAAAGCCTGTATCCTTAAGTAGCTGACTGAGTGAAGAATTTGTATTGTACTGTTTCATGTGATAATTGATTTTGTATAATTCCGATAAAACCATAAACTGCCCACCATTACTTAGCACCCTAAATACTTCCTGAATATCTTGTTCTAAGTCAGGCCAAAAATAATGTGTCCTAATAGCAGTAATACAGTTGAAAAAACCATTGGCAAAGGGCATTGATGAAACGCTGGCTTGACTTATTATAATGCTGCCATTACTAACCTTATGCTTGTTTTTTTTAATTGCTGTATTTACAGCAACCTCTGAGTAATCAATACCGTATATTTTAGATTTAGGATATCTTTTTGATAGCGAATTGATTGTTTTTCCACCACCACATCCTATGTCTAATACATTACTCACGTCACAGTTTATTTGCTTTAAAGCCCAGTTGGTAAGTCCTACATCTGCAATATTCATAATTCTTAACATAATAATTCCTAATAACCCTTTTGGCTTTTTGCATTGCTCTACTAATAAATCAATTGTATTCACTGTATATCTCCTAGTATTTTAAGATGCTTATGGGGCAAGGAGTTTATTTGTTTTTTAACTTATGTACCGTAATTATCGTATAACTATAAGCATTAACTGTTATGATACAATAGTTTTGTGTTATTATAACACTTATTGGAATAAATTTGTAATAACTGTAAAAATTATTATAAGATCCTTCGACTCCGCTGCGCTAGGATGGCGTAAGGGTAAGATTCTTCGCTAACGCTCATAATTCCCGTGCAATACCCGCACCACGATAAATGAATTTAAGCAGGGCGGAACGTGAAAGAACCGCTGGCGATGTCATGCGTGAAGCGGAGCATGGATAGCGGAGCGACGCGAATAATTTCCGGATGAAATTCCTGAGCGGCACGCATGACATTGGCTAAAGGTTCCACCTGGTGTATTCAAATCTCTACATCTGCGATGACATTACTAAAGAAATTGTTTGAAATACCAGTTGACAATTTGGGATTTACAGCATATTATATTTAAAATATCATTATGTTAAATGCAATGACGGGGAAAAGTAAGAAGATCTTGCCTTACAGGGAGAAACCATCATAGACTGGAAGTGGTTTTATGGATTAAGACTTTCCGAAGTTCTCCCCCGAGTACACGAGCTAAATGCGAAAGCTAGTAGGCGAGTGCGTAGGCCTGACGTTAAAAAGGCAGGATATCGGATATAACCTATCCCGTATCTGGTGAGTGCATCATTTTTTGATGAATTTGGGTGGTACCGCGAAGTATAGTCTTCGTCCCTTTATAGGGATGAAGGCTTTTTTGTTTATAAAACAATATGAGGTTTTAATTTGAAAAATCAGGTCAATCATAGAATATGGAGGTCAGAATTATGATTATTGTATTAAAAACAGGCATCAATAATGAAAAAGTGGATTCTTTGAAAAATTGGCTGTCTGATAAGGGACTAAGCATTTCCCCTATTTATGGCGCTGAAAAGACGGTTCTCGGACTTGTGGGTGACACTTCCCACCTGTCAATTGATGAGGTCAGCATGCATGAAGCCGTTGAAAAGGTTTTAAAAGTACAGGAGCCATATAAAAAGGCTAATCGGAAATTCCATCCTGAGAATACTGTTATTAAGGTTGGAAATGTAGCGGTAGGCGCTAAGGATCTTGTTATTATAGCAGGCCCTTGCTCTGTTGAGTCTGAGGAGCAGATAACTCAAATTGCACATCAGGTAAAAAACTTCGGTGCCAGTATACTCCGAGGCGGCGCATTTAAGCCCCGCACATCACCTTATGCATTCCAGGGGTTAAGAACTGAAGGGCTCATGCTTTTAAAAAGAGCTGGTGATGCTGCAGGGTTGCCTATAGTGTCGGAGATTACAAATCCAATGTATCTTGAAATATTCGACCAATATGTGGATCTCATTCAGGTGGGTGCACGTAATATGCAGAATTTTGAGCTTTTAAAAGAACTAGGAAGAATAAATAAACCGATACTGTTAAAACGGGGCTTTGCCAATACTATAGAAGAACTGTTGATGGCCTGCGAATATATTATGAACGAAGGAAATCAAAACGTTATTTTATGCGAAAGAGGCATCCGGACCCACGAATGCTATACACGAAATACTCTTGATTTAAGTGCAATACCTGCTCTTAAACGTATAAGCCACTTACCTGTCCTGGTTGATCCAAGCCATGGGAGCGGACTGTCATGGATGGTGGAGCCTTTGTCAAAGGCTGCCATTGCAGCTGGTGCTGATGGTGTTATTATTGAGGTTCATAATAATCCTGCTAAGGCCCTTTCTGATGGCCCTCAATCTATTACTCCGTCAGAATTCTCCTACATTATGCCTAAACTCAGGGATTACGCCCGTTTAGAAGGAAGGCAGATTTCTATACCCCACACCGTTGCCTATGCAGGAACTCCGGGTTCCTTTGCTAATGAGGCTGCAGAAAAGCTATATCCTACGCATGCACTAACAGGGCTGGAGCACTTTGAAGATGTTTTTGAAGCAGTTCTCAGTGATAAAATAGAAATTGGAGTAGTACCGGTTGAGAATTCTTTGGCTGGCAAAGTTAAAAAGGTACATGAGCTATTAGACAACGAAAATATTGAGATAATTAATAGAATTAAGCTGCCTATAAAACAGATGCTTGTGGCACCCGCCGGAACTGAGCTTTCCAGCATCCGTAAAATATATTCTCACGAAAAAGCCTTCGAGCAATGCAAAAAATTTCTTGCAACCATGCCTGAATGCAGGCAAATTTCTTATTCCACAACCTCTGCCGCTGCTGCTGCTGTTGCCGCCCTTAATGACAAATGCTCGGCAGCTATAGCAAGTGAAACCGCTGCACGTTTAAACCGGCTTGAAATTATAAAAGAATCTATACAGGACGAGGAGGAAAACTATACAGAATTTGTAGTGTTCAGAGGTAAGAAGTAAGACTGGGAAACATTCAGGATGATATATGTTATCTGCTGTTTCACTCAAAGTGTCAGGATACCAGAAATGACATTGCTGGCAGTGAACTTTTTACGTGATACATCGTCAAATATTATATATAACAAAAAATCTCAGGAGGAATTATGAAGAAATTATTAGTGCTTTTATCGATTATTTCGCTATTAATAACTTCTACAGCCTGTGGCTCTGGAATTGCTTATGATGTATCAAATATAAGCGAATATGTGGTGGACGGTAGCAGCAAATTCGCATTTGATATATTCAAAACTATAAATAGTGAGGATTATGATAAAAACATTTTTATATCACCGTTAAGCATTTCAACCGCTTTAACAATGACCTACAATGGAGCTGAAGGTGATACAAAAGAAGTTATGGAAAAAGCTCTCGGGTATACCGGTATTGACAGAGCTTTGGTAAACGAAAGCTATAAAAACCTGATTTCCCATTTAAAAAAAGTAGACAAAGATATCAGTTTAAATATTGCTAACTCCATCTGGATAAGAGAAGGCGAACTCATCAATAAGGAGTTCATAAATAAAAACGAGAAGAATTTTAATGCTGAGGTAAGCTCACTTGATTTTTCGAATCCCAAATCTGTTGATACCATCAATAAATGGATTAAGGATGAAACTGAGGGTAAGATTGAAAAAATGCTTACTGACCCGATAGACCCCCTTATTGTGATGTACCTTATCAATGCCATTTATTTTAAAGGAGAATGGAAAGAACCGTTTAATCCTAAAAATACATCCGATTCTGATTTTCATGCTTATGACGGCAATACCATTACTGTGGAAATGATGTCTCGTACAGGTGACTATGAATATGCCAAAGGAAAGGATTATAAAGCCATCCGGCTTCCATACGGGAAAGATAAAACTTCAATGCATGTTATTCTTCCGGATGAAGGCGTTGATATTAATGAATTTATTAAAAATATGACCTCTGAACAATGGAATAATATAAGAAACTCATTGGCAAAGACCAGTGGTGTTCAACTGAAGATGCCAAAATTTGAACTTGAATATGGAATAAAGAGTCTTACTGAAAGCCTAAAAGCTCTGGGCATGGAAAAAGCCTTTGCCGCAGATGCAGATTTCAGCGGAATAAAAGAAGAATTATTTATCAGTGATGTTCTTCACAAAGCAGTAATAGAGGTTAACGAGGAAGGCAGCGAAGCTGCTGCAGCCACGGTAGTAATTATGCCATCTTCAGCTCCTGTTGAGCCGGCAACTTTTATAGCTGACAGGCCTTTTATTTTCTTTATCACAGATGATATTACAGGCACAATTTTGTTTATGGGTAAAGTGTTAAGCATTTAGATAATTTGACTTTAGCCACCCTGAGCTAATGCGACAGGGTCTTCTAAGCTAATTTAAAATATTCTTCGGCCATTTTATGGGCTCAGAAAGACAAATATTATTTTAGTATATTTTTCACTCCTTATTGTAATAATATAGGAAAACATGAAAGGAGTGAACAAATGGCAAAAAATCCACGCAACAACCCAACTTATAACTCCAGCGAAAAACAGGCAAAAAGCGGCGAGAATAAAAAGCGTCTGGATCAGGTACCAAATAGTAAAAATCCAAAAGTGCCGGGTAATGAAGCACCCTACGATTAACATTATTTGTCATAAAATTCAATGTATAATATGAAAGTGATGATGCAAAATATTAATGAACAAATGAAGTGTTAAGAGGACGCGCCCTGAAGTAAAAAACATAGCATTCGTCGAAACTAAATTGGTAGGGAGGGCGCAAAAAACAAACAAAGCGGGGCGGTTTCTGTTATAAACAGATATCCGCCCCTGTATCTTAATAATGGTTTTTTTCGTCATATCTCCGTGCTGAAGGTTTTTTCAATATAGTACTAATCCCTGCAATAATTAACGCTCCACCGGCAATGTACTTAAAATATCTTCCGAAAACCCTTATGGTACCTATTGAGAAAAATATCACTGCAATTCCCGTTAGAATAAAAATAGGAATCAAAAGGCCCGGCTCCCTGTTACCGGCAATGTAAAGGAGAAACAATCCTACAGCCGGAGCCATAATAAATCCGGGCCATAAAACGCCCCACAGACTCAATAGCTCTGAGAAAAAGCAAGTTCCCGCTATGGTAAACAGAATACCTATAGGCACAAGCAATCCAGGGCTTCTGTCACCAAATAAATAGAGTAATAAAAGGCCAACCGCCGGCGAAGCTATAAAAGCCGGCCATACCAAATGGTATGAGAAGATTTCCCCCACAAGGAATGATACTCCTAAAGTTAAAAATATTCCGGCTGGAACCAATAAGCCTGCTCCATAAGGTCTTTTTGAAAGGTATCCAAGAAAGAAGAAAAATGCAATTGCGATGAACATCATTGGCCAGGTTAAATTTACCAGCCATGAAAAGGTAAGTATTCCTATATTCCCGGATATGGTCAGTATACCGATTATAACAAGTATGGCCCCTAAAATATATTTTGTACTGTTTCTCATACTAAGAACGCCTCCGTTTTAATATATTTTGAGTATACCGTAACTACATGATAAAACAATGGGACCATAATTAAAATTAGATTAGAATTAGAGAATAAGCATAGCATCTCCGAAGCTGAAAAATCGGTATTCTTCATTAATGGCCTCACGATAAGCCTGCATTATTCTATCTTTTCCGGCAAATGCACTAACCAGCATTATTAATGTGGATTCGGGAAGATGAAAATTTGTTACCAGTGCATCAACTACTTTGAATCTGTATCCGGGATATATAAATATATCTGTCTCCCCACTGCCCGGCCGGACTCTTCCGCTTTCGTCCGATGAGGTTTCCAAAACACGTACACTGGTGGTGCCCACGGCAATTACTCTTTGCCCCTCTTCTTTCGTCTTGTTGATAATGTCACAAGCCTCCGGGGTAATAGAGTAAAATTCCTTATGCATGTGATGTTCCAGGATATTTTCGGTTTTCACCGGACGGAAGGTGCCAAGACCGACATGAAGAGTCACTTCCACAACTTTAATCCCTTTTTGGGCAAGACTTTCAAACACTTCATGTGTAAAGTGCAGACCGGCTGTAGGTGCCGCCGCTGAACCGTTTATCCTGGAATATATAGTCTGATACCGTTCCTTATCCTCAAGACTTGCGTGTATATATGGCGGTAGCGGCATTACGCCTACCTTGTCGAGAACTTCCTCGAATACTCCATCGTAATAGAATTTTACTATTCTGTTACCCTCATCAGCGATTTCAAGAATTTCAGCCTTCAATAGCCCTTCACCAAAAACAAAGCGGCTGCCGGGCTTTGCAATCTTGCCCGGCTTTAATATAACTTCCCAAATGTCTTTCTCTTTTCGCTTTAAAAGTACAAATTCTATTTTCCCGCCGGTTTTCTCCTTTTCCCCTAAAAGCCTGGCCGGGATTACTCTGGTGTTATTTATCACCAGGCAATCTCCTGAATTAAAGAAGTCGGTTATATCTTTAAAATATTTATGAAGTAAAGTATCATTTTTTCTGTTCAATACCAAAAGTCTGGACAAATCACGTTTCTCAGCAGGATTTTGGGCTATCAGTCTCTCGGGCAGCTCATAGCTGAAATCTTTTAGCTTCATATTAACCTCATTAGTAGAGAATTGCTCCGTTCAATAAATTTAACCATGGCGTCAGGCTCAAGCTGTCTGTGATTAAGCAGAGCAAGATCATAAATATGGTTGGCTACTGTTAAAGCATCCTCTTTCCTGTTTTCCTCCTCGTAGAGTTCTGCTATTTTCTTAACTATTGTATTATTACTGTTTAAAACTAAGGTCTCCTCATCCGGGAACAGGTCCGCTGTATTTATATTACCTCCGAAGGAGCGGCTCATTTCCTTAAATCTGCGGGATTCCTCAGACAGCAGGATTACTGCCGGAGTTGATTCACTTTTTAAGCCTTCAACCTTAATTTTAAGTTTATCTTTTCCGGTAGCTTCTTTAATAATCTTTTTAAGTTTTTCCTGTAAGCCCTTATTATCCTCTTCCTTGCTGTTCTTATCCTTCATATTATCTATGATATCAGCATCTACACGTAAGAACTTAACATCCTTGTTTTCCACTTCCATAAAGCTGATAAAGTGTGTGTCAATCATTGTGTTAAGTATAACAGCATCCATACCGTTTTCTTTAAACATACGTACATACTGCGCTTGCTGCTTTTCATCATTTACATAATATATTTTATTATCAGATTCCTTATTCTCTTCTAAATACTCTTCCTGAGTTAAGAATTTATCGTTTATGGTTTTATAAATGAGAATATCCTTTACCCTTTCAAAGAACTTAGGCTCTCGCATACAACCGTATTTAACAAAGGGGTTAATATCCTCCCAGTATTTTTCATAATTCTCCCTGTCTTTCTTAAAGAGAAGCTGCAGTTTATCTGCCACCTTTTTGGTAATATGGGCTGATATTCTGTCTACATAGCCTTCATTTTGCAAAAAGCTCCTTGAAACATTCAAAGGAAGATCCGGACAGTCCAGACAACCCTTCAACAGCATAAGAAACTCAGGTATAACCTCTTTAATATTGTCTGCAACAAAGACCTGGTTATAGAATAACTTGATTTTCCCCTCTATGGTTTCAAATTCATGTTTGAGCTTGGGAAAATATATAATACCTTTCATGTTAAAAGGATAATCCATATTTATGTGTATCCAGAACAGAGGGTCGTTAAAATCTGTAAACACTTCGTGATAAAAATTCTTATATTCCTCATCGGTACAATCTCGGGGATTTTTCAGCCAAAGTGGGCTGGTATTGTTAATGGGCTTTTCTTCTTTATCTTTCTTATCTTCCTTTTTTTCATTTTCATCTATTAAGTATATTTCGTATTGCAAAAATGCAAAATACTTTCTTAATACCTCGCGAACCTTCCAGGTATCAAGAAATTCTTTTGAATCATCTGCCACAAAAAGAGTTACTGTAGTACCAATCTCTTTTTTGTCAGAACCTTCCATTATATATTCGGTATCTCCTTCGCTTTCCCAGGCTACGGCACTCTGGCCTTCCTGATATGAAAGGGTATCGATTCTTACTTTGGAACTTACCATAAAAGCTGAATAGAAACCTAAGCCAAAATGACCAATAATCTGCTGTTCATCAGTCTTGTCCTTATATTTTTCAATAAAGTCCTTTGCCCCTGAAAAGGCAATCTGGTTAATATACTTCTTTACCTCTTCAGCCGTCATACCTATGCCATTATCAGAGATGGCAAGAGTTCCTTTTTCCTTATTAACCGATACAGTAATTCTGGGCTTATAGTCTTCAGGTAATTTTGTTTCACCAATATCAGATAATTTTTTCAGTTTGCTAATTGCGTCTGAAGCATTGGAAACTAATTCCCTTAGAAATATGTCTTTTTCAGAATATAACCACTTTTTTATAATAGGAAAGATATTTTCTGTTTGAATAGAAATATTACCTTTTTCATTAATCATTAGTAAGAACCTCCCATTAGTACTTATATAAAAATATGATAATATTAAGGTCAGAGAATGTCAACACGAAATTAGCACTCTCCTTGGGAGAGTGCTAACAATAATTCTATTTTTAAATATATACTATGGCTATCTAAACCGCCTCTTTATCCACAGTTTTCTCTTCATCTTCAAAGCCATCCATTACCATAAGCTGCGCTTTTATTATGCTTTCGATTTTAGCTTTATATGAAATGACATCCCGCTTTAAATTCTCATATTCAAACTTAACGTTCAATACCTGTTTGTGGGCTTCATCAATTATTTGTTGAGCTTTAAGTTCAGCTTCTTTCACAATATTATCAGCATTATCTCTTGCATTGGCAACAATCTCTTCACTGGTTTGCTGCGCAATAATCAAGCTATTATGCAGATTGTTTTCAATGGTTTTATAATATTTAACTTTATCCTGACTGTCTTCAAGCTTTTCTTTCAGCTTGGCATTTTCCTTGATTAATTCGGAAAGATCTTCAACAACCTTTAAAAGAACATCCTCCACCTGAAGAATATTATAACCCATCATGGATTTTTTAAAGGCAATGTTTTGCAGGTCATTTGGAAGGAAATTCACAATACATGCCCCCATTCATGATTATACATATTTTTTCAATAATGTATTAATCAAATAAAGTAAAATAATAACAAATAATGGCGATATGTCAAATTTCAAGGGCTTTTCTTTATTCCCTCTTATGAGCATTTTACGTACCGGATTTAATAGAGGTTCGGTAATCAGAAGAAGAAACTGGAATGGTCCGGAATTCCTGCGTATTAGTTTAAACTCGCAAAATACTCTTATGACAAGTACAACTTCCATTACATTAATAACTGCCCTTAGAGCTATAATGAAAGTCTGCCATATCCACATGTTTATTTAACCCAGGAAAAAACGCCCTTATTATGCATCTCGTCTTTTAAATCTCCTGTAATCTCAATAGATGCCGGTGTTGCAAGGAAGATACTGGTTGATATTTTCTGGATATCTCCGTCAAGACAATAGACAGCACCGCTTAAAAAGTCCACCATTCTTTGTGCTAACGGGGTGTCGATACCTTCTACATTCATAATAATAGGTTTATTTGATCTTAGATGGTCGCAGAGTTCTCGGGCTTCAAGAATATTCTGAGGTGACATAACAACAACCTTTAGATTATTGTTGTTATTCATGTTAAGAATCTTTCCCTGAGGGCTTTTTTTGTGGGAAGCATGCCGCTCAGCTCTTTGGTGGGTATTTTCAACGACTTCATCCTCATAGATGTCATCTTCATAATCTTCGTCAGTTTCCCATCCAACGAAATCCAAAACCTTCTCAAGTAACTTAGCCATAGTATCTTCCTCCAGTTTTCATTCGTAAAATATCATCAGCCAAGCCGGCTAATAAACTCTTTCTCCAAAAAGGGCGCTTCCGACTCTAACTATAGTGGAACCTTCCTCGATGGCAATTTTATAGTCTCCGCTCATGCCCATAGAGAGTTCTTCCATACTAATATTTTCTACTTTTTCCCTCTCAATGTCAACCGCCAATTTCTTAATTTTTTTAAAAATATACCGGACTTCCTCGGGGTCTTCTGTATAGGGAGCCATGGTCATTAATCCCTTTACTTTTATATTACCCATTTTAGACACATTTGTCAAAAAATTCATTACATCGTCTGGATAGATTCCGGCTTTTGTGTCCTCACCCGATACATTGACCTGAACAAGTACCGGGAATATATGATTTATCTTTTGGCCTCTCTTTTGTATGGCTTCTGCCAATTCAATACGGTCTAAAGAATGAATCAGAGTTATACGCTGATCCAGATATCTAACCTTATTGGTCTGAAGCCTTCCGATAATATGCCAGTGACACTCTCTTCTAATTATATCGGATTTTTTCAGGTATTCCTGAACCCTGTTCTCTCCAAAATGCGTAACTCCTAAATCATATATCTTTTGCATGGTTTCAACATCAACAGTTTTTGTTACACCTAGAAGCAGGACATCTTCAGGTTTACGACCCGATTTTACGGCTGCATCCCGGATATTTTGTATAACATTATTTATTGCATGTTTTAGATTATTATCTATCTTCATCTTTCTATCACTTGGCCTTCTACAACATTTTTGGGATTTACCAGGAATACGTCAAAAATATTTACGCAGTTTTCGGTATCCGTGGTATCAATATTTTCGATAATTGCATTGCTATCCTGCCTGGCTACAATTTTTACACGTACGAATTTAGCTTTATCCATTTCCACAATAGCTATGTCCGCCGTATCATCAACAGTATTCAGATTAAAAAGGCTCCTTAGCGGCACTTTCATACCTGTAACGCTGTTGATTACCAAGTTTCCCTTAACGCCCCGGTAATCCATCGTCTTTTCAATCATTTTACTCATTCTGGCTGTAATAAGCTGTACTCCTTCGCTCTTTTCCCCAATTCTCTCTATTGTAACAGGTATACGCTCCTGAATCCCCTCAATTTCTACATCAAAAGACATTTCCCTGTTTTCTAGTTTTGCCTTTTCATACAAAACTGTAATGTCTTTCGCTATTTTTTCTGGAACACTGAAGGTAATCCATGCCTCACCGTTGGAAATGAGCTTTCCAAAAGGTTTATTCTCTAACGCATTTATCTCGGCCGGAGTAAATGTTTTTTCCAGTGAGTTGTTTTCTGATAATACTTTTTCGATATCCTCAGTTGTAATACTATATCTGTTTTCATAGGAATAAACCTCCTCAAACCCGTCACATTTATACAGTACTACCCCTGATTCCGGCGAGTAAACACTTATAACCGATTTCTCAACATTACTCCGCAGCCTTTCAAGTTCTGCTTTTTCATTTTTAAAGCTGTCGGTTGCCAACTTGCTTTCAAGATAAGAACGAGCTCTTGCTTCCAATACACGGTCTATGCTTAACCGGATATCCTCTGCATTACTTAAGTCGCCGGCATTTGATATTTCGGTGAGCCTTGCAATCTGTTTTTCTATAGCTGATTCCCATGAATCCCGGTCAGCTCCCACAGAATTATCATATCCAGCCACAACCCGCTTTAAAATGTCTATTTCTGATTGTCTGTAGCTTTCAACCACTTCCCGCATACTGGACTGAATATATGAAGCTATTTCATTACCTTTTCCAACACGCTCACCGTTCTGGATAACAGGAAACAAAACACCTGTGCCGGGGGATTTTAACAGCAGCTCTTTTCTTACCAGTATACCTTCAATGGGTGTTTTCATCTCTATTGTTGCTGTTCTTATCACACTTATTTCATGATTAACCGAAAAAACCCACTTCCAAATTGCAGGGATATAAATCAGCAATAAAACAAAACCCAGCAGGCTTAAAAGCCTTCTACGTCTGCGTTTAATTTTTCTTTTCCTGCTCATTTCTTCGAGTTCGTTAATCATTTGTATTTGCTCCCTTAAGGAGTATGTCGGTATAATTCCGGTATTTTTTTATAAGACTACAGAACTATCATTCCGTGGTCCAATAGCTCCTGAATCGCACACATTACTCCCAGTTTAACATGTTCATAAACCAAGCCGCCCTGCATATATGCAGTGTATGGTGCTCTTATAGGTGCGTCTGCGCTGAGCTCGATGGATGAACCTTGAATAAATGCTCCAGCCGCCATAATTACCGGTGAGTCATATCCTGGCATATCCCATGGTTCAGGCGTAACAAACGAGTCAACAGGTGAACCTTTTTGAATACCCTGACAAAACGCAATTACCTCTTTTGCGCTGTTAAATCTTATAGCTTGTATAATATCGCATCGTGGATCAAAGGGGCTGGGATGTGTTGAAAAACCGAGATCCTGCATAATTTGTGAGGTAAAAACCGCGCCTTTCAGGCTTTCGGCAACAATATGCGGGGCTAAAAAGAAACCCTGAAACATCAGTCTGTTATTACCCAATGTAGCTCCTACCTCACGTCCCAATCCGGGAAGTGTCATTCTATATGATATTTTTTCAACTATATCTTTTTTGCCGGCAATATAACCGCCCGAAGGCACAACTCCGCCTCCCGGATTCTTTATAAGTGAGCCTGCCATAATATCCACCCCTACATCGGTAGGTTCACGGTCTTCCACAAACTCACCATAGCAATTATCTACCATTACAAGAACATCGTTCTTAATTGATTTTACCAGTTTCGTAACTCTTTCTATCTCGTTTATAGTAAGTGCAGGTCTCCACTCATATCCCCTTGAGCGCTGAATAAAAACAAGCTTGGTTTTTTTGTTTATAGCTTTTTTTACCGCATCATCATCAATAACTCCGTTTTTAAGCTCAACCTGGGAATACGTTATTTCGTAATCCTTCAGTGAGCCTGCATCTTCTTTTCCTCTTATGCCAATGACTTCTTCCAATGTTTCATATGGCTTGCCGGTTATTGAAAGGAGTTCATCTCCCGGCCTCAAAATACCATACAGGCACAAGGATAAAGCATGAGAGCCACAAGTTATACTGTGCCTTACCAAAGCATCCTCTGCCTGAAATGCATGAGCATACACAGCATCGAGAATCTCTCTGCCTCTGTCATTATAACCATATCCTGTGGTACCTGAAAAATGAGAATCACTGAGTCTTTCACGCTGCATTGCGCGAATTACCTTAAGCTGGTTCTGTTCTTTGATATAGTTTATTTGGTCAAAACTTTCCTTTACAGTGTTTTCGGCTTTTTTGACCAGTTCAATGATTTGGGAATCGATATTGAATTCTTTATAATATTCTCTTTTGTTTTCCATATTATCCTCGTCTGTCTGGTACATAAACTAGTGAATAAAGAGTTATCTGTTGCATTATTTGTATCTGTTTGTGGGGATATCACTAATCCCGTATGATAGTAAGAATATATTATCATTATTCTAAGGCCTTTTCAATTCTATTGCCGAATGGTAATAATGTGAAGATTTCAGTAAGAATTAATCTATGGGTAAATAAACTCTGAAACGAGTACCTTCGCCCACTTTGCTGGATACCTTTATACGACCGCCATGACGCAATACAATTATTCTGGCTATAGCAAGACCTAAGCCATGTCCTCCCTTATCACGCTCTCTTGCAGATTCCACCTGATAAAAACGATCAAAAATATTGGGTAAATCCTTTTCAGAAATACCTTTACCATTGTCAATTACTGCTGCAACTGCATATTCTCCATCCTTTTCTAAATTCAGGGAAATATTTCCTCCCGGTTCAGTATACTTTATAGCATTGTCCACAAATATTCTTAATGCCTGTTTAATCCTGTCCCTGTCACCATTCACATATATGCCCGGTTCTATATGGCTTTCAATATTGCGTTTTGTGTCCAGCATCAGGGTATCCTTGACCATTTCTTCCATTAGTTCGCTCATATCGAACTTGTCCTTAATAAGAACCATTGTGTCCTTATCATTTCTGGCAATGAAAAGCAGCTTATCTACAAGATCCTGCATGTTTTTTGATTCCTTGTTAATAGCCTCAATTGATTCATACAGAATTTCCTTGTCGTCCTTGCCCCATCTTTCAAGCATCCTGGCATAGCCCTGTATTACTGCAATAGGTGTCCTAAGCTCATGTGATGCGTCAGATACGAACTGTTTTTGTTTTTCGTAAGCCTTTTCAATACGATCCATCATCCGGTTAAATGTCATTGATAATTCTACAAGTTCATCGGTTGAATTGCTTACATTTAATCTCAGATTAAGATTCTGGGACGAAATATTATTCGCTTTTTCGATAAACTCATCAAGTAGTCTGAAGGTTTTTTTGGTCAAATAATTACCTTGTATATATATTGTTAATACGGAAATTAAGAACAGCAAAATGGCGAGAGCACCAATAATTGCCATTTCGATAAGGATTAGAGTAATATCAAAATAAATCATCAGTTTCAGATTTTGATTCTCTAAAAAATAGTTTTTTGCATAGGAAACATATACCCTTTTATCATGAATTTGGGCTCCAACAAATTCGATATTATATACAACTAAGTTTTCAGAAATAAGTCTGTCTGACAATGCAATAATTTCTCCGTCTGCGTTTAGCAATGAGAATAGACTGTTATTATTTGATTGAATTGCTTTAACTACCCCTGCGACACCGGTTTGTGCTTCTATAATATCAATTGACGGTTTGATTCCATAATATTGGGAAAAAACCGAAAAACCAATTACCAGTATAAAAATAATCACCAAAATTACTGTAAGCCATTGAGCAAACAATTTGGTGTAAAAAGCTGATATTCGGGAAGCTAATGAAGAATTAGGTCTCTTCGGTACAGATTTACTCCTGGTCTTCAAAAATATAACCTACCCCACGAATTGTTTTTATAAAAGAAACCCCATATTTTTGGTCTATCTTGCTTCTGAGGTAACGTATATAAACATCTGTTACATTTGTATCACCAATAAAATCGTAACCCCATACATGCTCTATAAGTTTCTCCCTGTCAAGCACAATACCCTTGTTCTCCATAAGGTAAAGCAAAAGGTCGTATTCCTTCTTCGACAGATACACCACTTCTCCGTCATAGGTAACCTTATGTTGCAATTTATTTAATACCAGTTTCCCAGCGGTAATAGTTTCACCAATATTATCCTTTGCTGAAATAGTTTTTCTTTTTAAAGCAACCCTGATACGAGCCAAAAGCTCTTCTATAGCAAAGGGCTTTGTAACATAGTCATCAGCGCCGCTGTCCAAACCCGTAACTTTGTCGGAAATATCATCCTTGGCAGTCAGCATTATGATAGGCAAATCAGAAAACTTTCTGATTCTTCTGCATACTTCAATACCACTCATTAAAGGAAGCATCAAATCAAGAATAATTAAATCAATATCATTCTTTTCTGCTCGGACAAGACCGCTTCTTCCGTCATAAGCTATTTCTACCTCATAGCCTTCATGCTTAAGCTCAAGCTCTAAGAACCGCGCTATTTTACTTTCGTCCTCTATAATCAGTATTCGTTCTGCCATAAGATAAAATATGTCTCCTTTATTCTACCGTATATTCATTATAACCCTCTTCGTTATCGAAATCATTTACCGGCTCATGAGTTTCTGACTCATTGGATATATCAGTTGCAATCTCAATCGGTACATTGCTACTATTATTCTGTGTGGTTTGTGTCCTTGAATTATCATCACTTTTACTATACCGTTTCCTGGTATTATTTTTGTCTGTTTCATTATCCTTCAACTTACTGTTGATGTTCTGAAAAATTGAATTTACATTTACATTCTGGCTCTTTTCCTCTCGTATATTGAATTTATACCCTAAAGTTGAAAGCAGTATAGCGAATAATAGTACAAAAACCCACAGAGGTATAAGCAAAAGAAGTATAATTATCGGGATCCTTAACAGGACTGATTCTTTGTCTTCAACAATTATTTTGGTGTCAATTCCCTTTTGTAAAATGTCTGCGAATTTATCGCCTAAATCATTTTTTTGCTTTTGACTTTGACGACTGGTTCCTTTGCCTGTCTTTGTTCTCTCAAAATCAATTATTGCGTCCAAAATATCACCGTTATTTTTTTCGAGAAAAAATTTCGCATCCTCATAACTTGAATGAGTTCGTTTTCTAAACTCATCAATCTGTTCTATTGTAATCATTATAACACCTCCAATAAAGCAAAGCGCTTTAATGGTTCTCTCTGACCTTGCTTTTTATTTTCTCCACAAAGTCGTACACATTAACATTGGGGTCAGATATCTCACGAATCAAGAATTTGAAACCCATAATAAGCATAACAATGGCAACAAGTAATAGTATATGCCATATAGGACCTAAAACCAACAATAAAAGTAGTGGTATACGGAAATCCTTTCCTGTCCTGTCTATAATAATAATTTTAATATCTATAAGTTTTTGTACCACTCTTAACAGCCCATTAAGCAGACGATTTGCGCGTCCATGAAAATTTCTGTTTTTCTGGAAACCTGCCCCTGCCCGCTCTTTTTCAAAAGCGACTATAGCTTCGATAAGGTCACCATTACATCTTTCTAAATAGTATCTTGCCTCCTCATAGCTTGCATTTGTTCTCCTTCTAAACTCATCAATTAACTTAATATCCATTATATGGGCACCTCCGTTAACTCTTTCTTGTTATACTTTACGTTTCATATTGTAAAACACAATTATTAGGTACGCATATCAGATAAATTAGAGTTTAATTAAAAAGGAAACTAAAATGGATTAATGAGGTTTGCCAGATGTTTGGTTTTGTCTGCTTAAGTATCAGGCAGAGTAAAAAAAAACTTGGGATAGGTAATTTGTGCCTATCCCAAGCTTATATCAATGGTTTAGTAATCCAGGTTCATTGCTATATAAGCAAGGTCAGTTATATCTATAACATTATCTCCGTTCATATCCGCGATCTTAGCAACTGGCCAGTCTTCAGATGAAGAGTTCTTGCCGTAATAGTAAGCAACTATTGCCAGATCACCTACATCCGCTTTACCATCATCATTTATATCCGGAGACTTATTCACAGCTGCCTTAAAGACCTCAACAGCCGTATTCAGTGCCGTTACAGCGTTGTCTACCCTTGATTGTGTCGCGCCGGAATCATCCTTTACGGCTTTAGCTTCATTGATTGCCGCAAGCAGAGCATCTTTGGCTTCCTGCAGGTATTGGCCGGGCTCTGGACCAACTACAGCAGCATCGTACAGGTTTTGGGCATTATTGATAGCCGAAATCAAAGCTGACTTGTCAACAGACGGTGTACTGCCGCCTATTGATATGCTCTTTGTATCAAGTGCTGCCTCAAGGATATCTCCCGAAGGAGCTGCACCAAGTTTCGCCTGAGTAATTGCAATAGTTCCGGTGGTATGCATAACACCAGCCTTCACTTTGAAGGTTAAGCTGAGTATATCAGTACTGTCACCCGATACTCCTCCAATATTCGCGGCTATAATCCTTACTTTTCCAACTGTATCCTTATCCTCTCTCACTATCAGGATATCGCTGCTGGCTCCCTCTGCTCCCACATATTCAAATACGTTGGAATCATATGTCAAGAAAATGTCCTCGGCATAAACCGACTGCGTAACATTATTAAGTGCAACTCCAACATTAAATGTAGCTCCCGGCTGCACACTGGTGTACGCTGTAAGTACAGCCTTCAGAGGAGTTTCGATGCCGTTACCGATTTCGGCATTATTGGAAATACATTTACCTTCTTCGTCTGTTACAAAAACAATTATTCGATCGTTTGGATTTGTTGAAACTGAACTAATATCCAATTCCAATGTTTCTGTATAATATGGGCTTAGGTTAATATGCTGCCCGTATACTATTAATCCATCTCCGCCATCAGTTTGATTTTGGATAATAAGCATTCCACCGGATGTTTCAGGAAGATTATTTGTTATGTCAAACACAAGTTTACTTCCTGAACGACCCACTGATCCTATATAAAATGCATCCTGCCTGTAAGGATTAGGCAGCAATATTACATCGGATATTAAGCCTAAAGTATCAAATGGGTCGCATTCAACAACTACTCTTAGCATTGCATCATTACTTTCAGGAGTAAAGCTGAACTGGGTCATGTCAATTGTAAACACTTCCTGTACGGTGGACTGAACATCCACAACACCTATATTCCGCTGAATTAAAGGAACATCATTGTCGTCTTTATATACTTTCAGCCAGACATTACTAAATGAATCGCTATAACCGGCATTCTGGATATTAACAAGCAGGTTACGTGTTGCACCAAAGCCTGAGATCCGGGGAGACGTGATCATTATATTGGCATACCCAACAGTACCAATTGCTATGTTATCACTCGGGTCACAATCTGCCACTTCTCCTTCTTCCGAGTAAGGAATAACTTTTACATATACATCATGTTTTGTCAGAATGTCCGGCAAATCGTAAGCTCCAAAAATTTCAGCTTCTTCACCAGAAAGCAAATAAGAATTGATCATTTGACTATCTATTAAATTGTGTTCTGAATCCAATATTTCAATTTTTATTTTATTTACAGTTCGCTCACCGTTGTTTTGGACTTTGAACCATAGCGGAAGTGTTTCACCAGGTTTGACAAGTGTACCGTCATAATCAATTCCACCTTTGATTGTCAAATTGTATTCAGGCTCAAAGGTTCTGTATACCAGATCGGAATTTCCATAAGGATACTCATTATCAGATTCAATAAAAGGTGCCCAACAGTATGCAGTATTTATTGTTCCATTGGGTTCCAACGCTCCTGACAGTCCGCGAATACGGTCTAATGAAGATACTAATTTCTTGGGATAGCCCCAGGTTTTACGAGAATTATCCCAAAACATGGCGTAAATGTTGTTATTGAAGCCTTCCACAACTTCCCATAATATAACTTTGTTGTTGTTATTCTCTAATACTTCAAACCCGTTTTGCATGTTCACAGCTGATGCTATTACAAATATTGAATCTCCAAAGTCTTCAGTACACACAATGTAATTTTCCGTATACCAATATATATACATATCTTCCCCGTTACATACTATATTTGGGAAAGCATCATCCATTGTGTTATCTGAAATCAAGGCCGCCTGAGAACTGCCTTTTATGAGGAAAATATCAGTATCGTTTTGATCCTGATTATGTGAGTATACGATTATATGCTCATTGCCTGAGTATGCAGAATCCAGCGATGTAATGGAGCCTGTCTGAATTGTTACAACCTCTGGGGCACTTAAAACATTACCATTAATATGTCTTCTTACAATTGTGTTATTTCCTGATTCACCCCATATATCACTTTGATCATTGTTGATCCATGAAACAGTAACAGCATTACCCGGCAAAGCACAAACGGTGGGTGATGCATCAAGGCCGTCATTTTCTGAAGTCAGAGTGTATGCCTCAAAACCTTCTCCGTTCCATTTTGCAAATTTTATACCCATATTTTTAGCCATATCTTCTATATTGACAGTGTCATCAAAAATTCTGTCAGCATTTTCCCATGCTAAATAAATGTCTCCACCGGCGGTACAGATGTCAAAAGCAAAATCACAAGTACCGTCATCATTAACGATCTTAGGTTCACTCCACCCCACAGCACTATCATAAATCGAATAGAATAATGCTGTACGGTTGCTAGAAGACCTGTTTATTGCATCATCTATCCAGACTAGCATCTTTCTGTCGTTTGAAATATTTATCAGGCGAGTACTGGTACTTGGAAATACATTTGATTTTATTGTGTAGAATTCATCAGATGATAAGGCATTTACACCAAGTGGAGAATCTTTCCCAGCATTGATATAATCCCTGGACATAAGCTGCAGGTCTTCAGAGTTAATATTCATTAGTAGTGATTGTGTTCCCTGACTTGGATACAATTGCCAATCGGCAAACTTCCAGGACCTTTTGTCTTCCCAAAGAAATACTTTATACTCAAGGAAAACACTCAATCCTGCCGACAGTTCAAAATCATCAGGTGCGTTAAAGCTGCGGCCTAAAGGTAAATCCAGCTTTGCTTCCAACTCTCCTTCAACACCGCCGTATACGTTGGCAACAAACACGTCAGCACCTACGGCGGCCGAAAGGCCTAATGAGCCTTCAAGGTTGCCATATGGCATTAGACCTGCATTAATATTTCCGGCTTCTTTTAATACCAGCTTAATTC
>DUNT01000039.1 GCA_012839205.1 Clostridiaceae bacterium | reverse complement strand
TTATCCCTGTTTTATATTCCAGTAATTTGTCCATTCCATAGACAAGGCACCCTCCACCTGTCATAACAATACCTCTGTCACTTATATCCGAGGCCAGCTCCGGAGGTGTTCTTTCAAGCACCGAATGAACAGCTTCAACCACACTGGATACAGGTTCCTCCAATGCCTCCATAAGCTCGGTGGAGGTGACGGTAATAGTCTTTGGCAGCCCAGAAACCAGGTTTCTGCCCCTTATATCCATCTCGACTTCCTTTTCTCTTGGGAATACTGTGCCTATGCTTATCTTAAGATCCTCAGCCGTTCTCTCGCCAATCATAACATTGTGCTTCTTCCGCATGTATCTGATAATGGCTTCATCAAATTTATCGCCGGCAATTTTAACGGAGGTGCTTACAACCGTTCCTCCAAGGGATATAACAGCTATATCGGTGGTTCCCCCGCCTATGTCCACCACCATGCTTCCACAGGCTTTTGTAATATCTATTCCTGCTCCGATTGCAGCGGCAATGGGCTCTTCAATAAGGTAGGTTTTTCTTGCTCCTGCCTGAACTGCCGCATCTTCGACTGCTCTTTTTTCCACTTCTGTAACTCCTGAGGGCACACATATCATAACCCTTGGTTTAAAGAGCTTGAAAAAACTTCTGGAGCAAACCTTATTAAGAAAGTATCTCAGCATTTTTTCAGTTATATGGTAATCGGAGATTACACCGTCTTTTAATGGACGTATAGCTACAATATTTCCCGGGGTTCTGCCCAGCATCTTCCGTGCTTCTTCCCCAACGGCCAAAATCCTGTCAGTATTCTTGTCAATAGCTACAACAGAGGGTTCCCGTAAAACGATACCCTTTCCTTTAATATAAACCAATACTGATGCCGTGCCTAAATCCAGACCAATATCTAATCCAAGGCCCAATCCTTACAACTCCTTTTTATTGCTATAGCCTGCAATTAACATTGTATACAGTTTTAATATTATCAATATATTCCTCTGATATCAATAGAAAAAAGAAATATGCCGACTTTAACTCTTCATCTATGATTTAAATTTTCAATACTTTTCCGAAATGCCATTATATCCAAGAACTTTATTATAACCAGGGCAAAAAGCGCCCCTGACATATCAATGATCACATCAGTAACTCTTCCGTCCCTTCCCGGAACAAAAAACTGTATGGTTTCATCTATACAAGCCAGGACAAAAATTGAAATTAACGAAATCAGTTTAGCCTTTTTAGCTGATATAGAGAATTTGCGACAGGCATAATATATCAAAGAACATAAAATGAAATATTCCATAAAATGTGCAAGTTTACGGACTATTGCATGGATAATATCGAAAAGTTCAGAATTCGGCTTAACAGGCGGCAAATTCAATATGCCGGATACTGCATTTACAATCAATAAAGTTACTGTCTCCGATGCTGTATTTGATTCATGTCCGGAAGAAAGTGATGAATAAAAAATAATACTCACCAGAACCAAAATACTTAATACAGATAATGCTTTTATTAAACCTGATTTGTTATGCAAGCTATAACCCCTATTCAATTTGGTTTTTATCATTAAGAATATATTACCAATATTTTAAGAAATAAGGAAGTGCTAATATGGTCTGGATATGCAAAAAGCCGGTTTTAACCGACTTTTCTGCTATCTCTACTGTATTTTTGCCTTGTTGCTTCTCCGCCACGAATATGACGTTCGGCCTTGTTTTCTTCCAAAATCCTCTTAACTTGAACTGCCATCAGCGGATCTAGCTTTGCCAGTCTCTCGGTCACATCTTTATGTACTGTAGATTTCGATATCCCGAAACTCTGTGCAGCCGCCCGGACCGTTGTCCTGTTTTCAATAATGAAGCTCCCAAGCTCCAAGGCGCGTTCCTCTATGTAATGTCTCATACGCCTGCCTCCCGCACAGCGCCCAAATTGGCTTGATGTCCCGATACTATATATATTAGGAAAGGCTGGCCTCTATACCCCTATTTTAAAATTCATTATTCAGCTTAAGATGTATGTTTGTCCGGTTGTAAGGGTTTTTTTAGCGTAAGCTGATACTACACTTGTTATTCTATGCCTTTGAAATTTTCGTTATGATATCTGTTGGAAGGCTGTGCAAAAATTATTCTTCTGCCTTCATGTTCCATAATCTTGTTATTAATTTCTTCTTCACGCTCTTTCATGGTACGGAAACAATAAGGGTTCTTCTTTAAATACTGCCTTAACTCTTCATATTTCATATCTCTAAACACTCCTTTTTTGTACTATTATATGAAACAAGCAATAAGATGGTTAATATCAGTGGTCAGAACAAATGCATAAAAAAAGAAGAGGCAATAGATTTCCTCTCCTTTTCAAATGTTGACAGAGCCTTGCGCCTGGTGGTTATTCAGTTGGAAAACTCTATATATGCCGCAGGGTCTACCAGCTTATTCTCTTTGTAAAGTTCAAAATGAAGATGCGTAGGCTCTGCACTTTCGAAGATTGCTGTGGCTCCTACTGCCCCAATTGGGTCGCCTTGCTTAACTTCCTTTCCTACTTGCATGGTCTGGTCGTTGGCCAAATTTGAATATACCGATTTGTATCCGTTGTTATGGTCTATTACAATTGTGAAGCCATATCTGGGATCATTCTTTATTTCCAAGATAGTGCCGTCGCCTATAGCACGAACAACTTCACCCCGGGGTGCGGCTATATCCACACCGCTATGGGTGCGCCATTCGTTAAAGGTTGGTGAAAAAATCAGCTTATCCATAGAGTACTCTGTCTGGATTTTTCCTGTTACCGGAGGTTTGAAACTCGGTCTTACTATTGCCAAAACTACATCTTCAGTTGCCGCATCATCGGGTATTGCTGCTGCTTCACCGGTTGTGGTCACCGAAGCATCTTCTTCACGAGGCCCGGCATTCATTTCAGTCACATTTGTCTCCGGTGCTTCATCTGTGTCTTCAATTGTCTGGCTGTCTTCGGATTCTGCATCTTCCATGCCGATAAAAGGATCGTCTTCATAATATTCAGTGTTTTCATCAACTATAGAGCTTTGATCCCATTCATTGTCAAAGAAATTGTCATACTGCGATATATCCCGTTCAAAATCATTCTGAGGTTCGTCCTCCTGAACCTGGTAAGGCTCGGGTTCCGGATCACTAAGTATCTGATTTGTTGAAAAATAAACCGCTCCTGCTGCCAAAGCACATAAGCCGACTACGATTGCAATATAAAAGCCACTTTCCTTAAAAAAGGATTTAAATTTGTTTTCTTTAGGTAATTCATCTCTAAATTTTCCCTTGTTGTTCACAATATCCACCTCCGTTTTGTATTATTGCCAACGGAAGTGGTTTTATACTTTTAATACCTTAATTCTTCCACCGTTATACCTGTATAATAAAACTCCAAAATCTCTTTGTATGTATAGCCTTTTTTAGCCAAAGCATCGGCTCCGCACTGGCTCATTCCAACACCGTGCCCGAATCCTTTTGAAACTATTTCCACACTCTTTTCATCCGGGTAACTAAATTCAAGGTTGGTAGAAGGCAATTTTAATAATTCCCTGAATTCTGTTCCTTCCATTTCAACAGAACCAACCCTTATTTTTTTAATTCTGCCACTGCCGCTGTAAGTAATAACTTCTATATCCTGGGCTGGATCTTCTTTAAATTCAGCATTAGGATATTTAATTCTTACCTTGTTCTTAATTTCGTTCCATGTAAAGACTGTGGTTTTCAAATACTCGTCATATCCGCTTTCATCCGGACTGTAGACACTTATCAAATATGGCACTTCTCCCAGTTTGGACCAAACCGCCTCAATATTTTCTGTGGCACCTCCGCTGTTGGAATGGTAAAGAGGATTAATCAGCTGGCCTTCATAGGTTATAACCATGTCTTTTGTGCTTGCTACAGCCTCGGATATTTTTTCCCAATCGGCCTCATCACCTCTGCTTTCTAAAAATTCATCCTTTGAAATCCAGCTTTGACAGTGGCTTGAGTCTGTGCAAACATCGGCACCAAAATGTTCTGAAAAAGATCCATAAAGTCCCCGGGCACGGCTTATGGCAAAAGTTCTGGCTGCAACAGCCTGAGCTTTTAGAGCTTCCTGGTTATAGTTATGTGGCATTTCGGCAGCCACTACGCCTATTAAATATTCCTCCAAATCAGCCTTGTCTATAACCGAATCTGAGTTATTAAACACTACTATAGAAATTGGTTCAAGGTTTTCTTCCGCTAATATATCTGGTTTATCTGCCGCTTCCTCCTTTGGTGGCGGTATCAGTATCAACATCAGCAAAAGGGGTAAAACTAATAAGAAAATATTTTCCAGGGTTAAAGGTATTCTTTCCCTGAACAATCCAAAGTTCCTTTTGCCTTTATTTATACCTGTTTTTTTTGAATATAGGCGATATGTGCCATAATCTCGTCTGTCCATAGTTAAGTTTATGATATTATATCAATATACATGCTATTTCCTTGTTTTTTTGTTGGAAAACCTATAATAAGAGAATGATATGATAAAATTACCTTGGAAATATTTT
>DUNT01000038.1 GCA_012839205.1 Clostridiaceae bacterium | reverse complement strand
GCCATAATCTCGTCTGTCCATAGTTAAGTTTATGATATTATATCAATATACATGCTATTTCCTTGTTTTTTTGTTGGAAAACCTATAATAAGAGAATGATATGATAAAATTACCTTGGAAATATTTTAGGTGAACTGTCATTCTAAACCTCTCCCTGTCATTCTGAATGGAGCTAAGCGGAATGAAGAATCTTGCCTCTTCTGTCATTCTGAGCGTCAGCGGAGTCGAAGGATCTTTAAAAAGGAATGAATCGAAAATGAAAAACCCTTACATGGAACAAGCAATTATAGAAGCAAAAAAAGCAGTCAGTCTGGGGGAAGTACCAGTGGGTGCAATTATTGTTTACAAAGGCAATATCATAGCCCGAGCACACAATTTGAGGGAAAACAATAATAATGCTCTTGCCCATGCCGAGATTCTAGCCATAAATGAAGCCTGCAATAAGTTAAACTCCTGGCGTCTTGACGAGTGTGAATTATATGTAACCTTAGAACCCTGCCCTATGTGTGCAGGAGCTATTATAAACTCCCGGATACGTGCCGTTTATTTTGGGGCGTATGACTCAAAAGGCGGTGCATGCGGTTCAATTGTGGACTTGTTCAGAAAAGGCAGTTTTAACCATACTCCTGTTCTTTACGGCGGTATTATGGAAGAAGCCTGCGAAGAAGTGTTGAAGGACTTTTTTGGAAAATTGCGGTAAAAGAAGCTAAGAATCTTGCCTTTTTTATCATTCTGAGCGTCATCGAAGAATCTTTTCGTTGATGTATAAGATCCTTCGACTTCACTGCGTTTCGCTCAGGATGACAATATAGGGAGGGCTGCGTTTCCCTCAGGATGACAATATCGGGAAGGCTACATTCTGCTCAGGTTGATATATAGGGGGCACTACACAACCCCCAGGATGACAATTCCCCTGTCATTATGAATGAAGCGAAGCAGAATGAAGAATCTTTTGTATTGACTTAAAATTCTTCACATCATACAACATAACAAATAAAGCCACATCTTGATTTACGCTTTATAATACCTTATAATTAATTACACTTGATTAAAAGTCAAGTTCATTTACGGAGGAGTATCGAAGTGGTCATAACGAGCTCGACTCGAAATCGAGTTGCCCTTGACGGGGCACGTGGGTTCGAATCCCACCTCCTCCGCCATATTTTTTTTAAGCACTATTTAGGTTATAACGTATCCCGTGTCATTCTGAATGGAGCTAAGCGGAATGAAGAATCTTGCCTCTTCTTTCATTCTGAGCGTCAGCGAAAGTCTTTTACTTGACGTATAAGATCCTTCGACTTCACTGCGTTTCGCTCAGGATGACAATATAGGGAGGGCTGTGCTACGCTCATGGGGACAATATTGGGAAGGCCTTGAATCCCAGACGGATTCACTTAAGCTGCGCATTCATAGTTTTTATATATTGAAAGAACCCCCTAATCAACAAAATTGAGTCAGGGGGCCCTTTCATTCTTTATATAAAAGAATCCTTAAGAAAGGCTGTGTTGATAAAACTCATCACACTACCTCACTGTTTATTTTATCACTTCTATATGAAGATTCGTTGGCAGATTCATGAAGTTTATATGTCATAGTATTTACAAGTATATTTCATTGACAAAAATCATCAAAATAATGCAGTAGGACGAATCTTCCCCTATGTCTTGATCCAGAAGATTCGTCCTAAAATTACCCCCCAGCCTGCCAAAGTTGTTGCTTAATTAGTTACCTGGTGCCGTGTCTTACTTCGGCCTCGCCTTGAATTCCCTCGGCTCCGCTGTAATCTTTCAATTTATTATACTTTATAATAAACGAAATGTCATCATCTACTAAATAATCAAATTTAAGAATTACTGTTTTTGCGTTAATGTAAATAACACTTAAAGGTACTTTTTTATATTGTATCCCTGAAATAGAGTACTCCATGACATAATTGCTTGTAAGAATATTTGGAGCATCAAGGGCTATTTCTCTGTCAAAGGTAAGTTTAATAGCATCACTTGATATTGTTACCGCATCTTCTATTACAGGTGCTCTGAAAGAATCAGAAGTTCCGCCAAAGTATTCTTTACTATTCCTGACTATATTATTTCCGATAAAATCCTTCATCCTGTTGTCAATAGTTAAATAATAATCTTTATTCTTTGTTAGACTCTTACCATCGGGGAGGTATAACTTAACCAAATGTGGATCAGTATTTGCGTCATAGAATACTTTTTCCGGGATGGCTGTATATGAGTGCCCATCTCCCCTTATAGTATAATAATTTGCAATACTCACTGTGTTTATATCCGGGCGGGTTGAAAAATGCACTTCTACTGTCTTATTATCTCTTGCATAAACATAATCAACTATTAATTCATTTGAGCTTCCATAATCAGCAGTAAACGGATAGGATTTTTCTGTTATATACTCTCGCCTTGAAACATCACTGAGGTTGTTAATAGTAAGAATATATTTTCCCCTCTTTACAAATGTACCTTCAATATTAATAAAGAGCATATTGCCGTCTTCGCTTATAACCTCATCTGGCATTGTCTTTTCTATCTTAATTGGTGTACCATCTTCCTTTGTAAGATAAAAATTAAATATCTGAGATGCTAAAAATGGGTTAATTTCTTTATTAAAGTTCAGCAATAGGGTCTTACTGTCAAATGGTATTATTTCTAAAAGAGCAAACGGTTCAGCAGCATACGGTGAAGAAACAAACCTCATGCTGTCATTGGCCCCATCATTGAGCTTAACTCCGTATGCACTTGTTAAATCTCCATCTATTTTAAGAGTATAAATACCATTCTCGCTAAACACCTTTTTGTTTAAGGTAAGTATCACGCCGTCAGATTGAGAATTTGCCCTTACGGTTATATCATCAGAATTACCACCTGTAAACAGCCTGTCATCTTCATATATCTTATAAAACTCTGGTATTTCACTGTTGACATTAACAGGATGAGTAAATAAAACTTTTATGGATTTTTCATTAATAGCTTCTATTCTGTTAATCCGGAAGTAATCGGCCTCAACATCATCTATCTTCAGTTCATATCCGGCAAATATTCCGAGTATTTCGCTGGTAATATTGCCATCTTCATCTTCAACGTTCAAGAGTTTTATGTCATAAAAATTCTTTGATCCTCTGTTAGGTGCATACAGCACCAGCTCATTACCATCCAGCGATGCTAAAGAACACTCTATTTTGTCAGCTTCTTTTCCATGAGCATACATTATAATATTTTCACTTGGAATTAGCTTAATGTTTTCGTTAAATTTAATGTATACCTTACTAAAGTCCAATGCTTTTATTTCTTCAATAGTTGTATCATTATCCTCAATAAAACCCGCCTTTACTGCAGCTTCCCGGGTAATTGCCCCCTCATCGATGAGGGAATAGAACATTTCCTTGCCGGTATTTTTGTTTATTGTTTTAAGCGCATTATATAAAACCTCAACGGCTTGTCCACGGGTATAATTTACATT